>JBEKPG010000001.1:0-155211 GCA_049520955.1 Bathyarchaeia archaeon
TTCTTCGATAGAATTTTGCCATGCTATAGGCTTGGATTACGTCAGTTGCTCACCCTATAGAATTTCTATTGCAAGGTTAGCTGCGGCACAAGCCGCCATTAAAGAGAAAAAGGGCGTGCGTGCTAAAACCGTTTAAATAACACCCCCTGTAAAAACATTTTTTGCGGATGTTTCGTGTGACTCTGGTCAATGGGCGTATCCTTGAAATGCGCTAATGCTAGTTTGCGGCATTAAGTGTAAATATTGGTTTTTCCATTAACCAAATTCTTCGGTTTCGACAGAGATCCTGACATGGTTAAAGCCACAAAGCGCGTGCTAAACATATCTAAGAAGAGAGGCAAACATTTTTTACAGGTAAACTTGTGTTCAATTTTTAGCCTACTATCAGAAAACTGTAAATTGAGTTAGTTTTGTCAAATTAAGCTTAGAATAAGCCTGAATTTAAGGTGCGGAGAGTGGGACATCCGCCTTATTTTACCGGTAAAAAACTCCTAAAATATGCCTCACATTCGAATGGTAGATCTCGGTAAGCATAGCCGCTCAACGGCATATTAAGAAAAAGATTAATCGAAGTTTCACTGAAGAAAAAGTCAAGAAACGATTATTTGGAAAAAACAAGCCGAATTTGGAAATGGCGCAGGATGTGAAGTCTGAACCCACATAGCCTTTTAACCCAAAACTATAGCCTTGGTTCTAAGTCATTGGAAATTCGATGCTGAATCGTGTACCCTTTCCTATTTGGCTTTCAACAGTCACTTTTCCATCCAATGCTTCAGTCAGCTTCTTCACTATAGCTAACCCAAGGCCTTGACCTTTGGCTTTAGTAGTGAACAGCGGCTTGAAAAGCTTGTCTTTCACATCGTCAGGTATACCTTGACCTGTGTCGGCAACAGTGACTAAAAACTTGTTTTCATTGCAGGTCGCTGATATGGATATTTTTCCACCATTAGGCATTGCTTGTGCTGCATTTGAGGTCAAATTTGTAATTATTCTCTTCAAAAACAAGGGGTCACTGTTAATTTTTGGAAAATCTGCCTTTATACAAGCTGAAACAGTTATGTTCTCTGGAATATTAATTGATGATAAAACATCTTGGACGATTTTTTCAAGATTTACTTCCTGTAGTTGAGGCTTCGCTGCTTTTGCAAAGTCTTGCAGGTCTTGAACAATCTTGTTCACGTAGAGCAGCTGTTCCTCAATGTAGCCGATACTTTCCTCTATCTCTTCTTTCTCACGGGTATTAGGCAACGATTCAAGACTTGTTCGAGCCAAATAGAGTTCGCCGGTGATAGATTGGAGCGGATTGCGAATATCATGACCAACCATGCCAGCTGTTTCGCCAATGGCTGCAAGACGTTCAGAGTTCTGAAGCTTTTGGGTCCGCTCTTCCACCAAAGCTTCCAAATGTTCCGAGTATTTCTTCAACTCTATTCCATTTTGTTCCAGCATTTCAAGTATTTTGCTATTGGCTAATGCGACTGAGGCAATTTCTCCAAAAGCCGCGGCCATTTCAGCGTCGCGTTTGGTGAATCCACCTGTTTTATTAGCCAACCCGACTACCCCCACCACTTTCTTTTCAATCGTCAATGGTGCAAACAATACGTTATCGAGTTGCACATGACCTTCAGGCATGAATTTCTTCCATTCACTTTGGTTAAAATCGTTTTCAACTGCAGCTTTCCCGGAGTTGTAGGCTTTGGCGCGGAGTCCTCGAATAGGATAGGGAGGGAAGGATCAACGGTGCAAGGTCGCCCTCCTGAATCCAGGAACAAGACTTCGTTTTCTTTTCCATCTTTGCTTAAGAGTGCAACATAGCCTGCTGTTGCTCCGATTAGTTCTTTGGCAGAATCAAATATTGCTCGCGCCGAATCCTGAAAATCTTTGTTTTGCAGAACTGCTCTTGATGCCGTCAATAATGCTGAAATCTCAGAGCCACGCTGGTATGATTCTTCGAGAGAGTTAGATAACTCTTGCTCCATTTTCTTGCGCTCGGCAATGTTCTCGAAGACTGTTGCAAAATAACCTTTTGCCGGGCAATAGACTGAAACATTTAGCCATAGGCTCAAAGGTTTAAAGAATATTTCAAACTTCTCTTTTTGACCTGTGAGCGCGACTCTTCCATAAATTTCAAAAAGTTCCGGATTAGCGGCTTTAATTCCGGGTATCGCTTTTGTTACTTTCTTTCCCACAACAAGTTCTCTTTTTAAGCCTGTTATTTTTTCAAAAGCGTCATTAATTTGAAGATAAACAAAGTCAACAGGCTTGCCTGCATCGTCGAATATCATTTGGCAGTAAGCAAAGCCATCGATCATGTTTGCGAAAAGAGAGCTATATTCTGCCTCACTTTTCTTCAATGCTTCTTCAGTTTTTTTGCGTTCAGTAATATCGCTGAACATTGATATGTTAGCTATGTGTTTTCCTTTCTCGTCGAATAATGGTGAAGCATTGCAGGCTGTCCACAGAACAGAGCCGTCTTTGCGGCAAAACTCAAATTCTGAATACTGAATCGGTTCATTTTCCAAGCTTTTTCTCACTTGCAAAGCTTGTCTTCGTTGTTCCTCTTTGGACATGAGTTCAAAGCTCGATTTCCTGAGAAGTTCATCGGTTGAGTAGCCAAACATTTGAGCTAGCCTATCGTTAACAAAGATGTGGGTACCATCAGGTTTAGCGATGACTATGCCTTCGGCTGCGGTCTCAACAATTGTACGGTACTTTTGTTCACTTTCAGCCAATGCTTCTTCAGTTTTCTTGCGTTCAGTGACATCTTTCAAAATGGATAATAAAGTCTCAACGTTACCCTTAACGGAAAACTCGGGAACAATGGCATATTGATAGGTTTTCGCTCCTTCTCGACTTGGAAATTCAAGTTCGCCTTTTTGTTGCTTGCCAGTTTGAAAGACACTTTGAAGAATTTGTGTCCACCTTTCGCCGAATTTTCGCGGCAACGGTATTTCTCGGTTTGTTCTGCCTAAGAAGTTCTTTAAACTTAGCCCGGTTGTTTTTTCAAAAGCCGAATTGATAAACAAGTAACGCAGGTTTTTGTCAACCCTTGCAATTATGTCTGGGGAGTTCTCTGCAAGCGTTCTGTACTTTTCTTTCTCGACGCCCAATTCATCTTCATGCTTTTTCATTACATCGACGTCTATGAAAGATAAAACGGCACCATCTATACTGTTATCTTCAGTTATGTATGGTCGAACTCGCAATTCATGAGCGCCCTTTCTCGTCACTTACTTCTTTATTCACTGCACCAAGCGTTGTGATTACTTCTGAGATGGTTTTCTCTAAATCAGGAATTGAAATGGCAAGGCGCAAGTTAGATATTGGAATGCCAGTGTCCGAAGAACCGAGATTCAGAATTCTTTGAGCGGACGGCGTGAAAAGTCTAATCTTGAGGTTTGTGTCAACCATGACTACGGCTGGATCAACATTCCTATTCAGGTTCGATAGGTTATCATTTAGTCTGGCGAGAGCTTGATTTCGATTTTTCAATTCGTCATTCAAAGTGGTTAATTCTTCATTACTCGATTGGAGTTCTTCCTTAGCTGTTTCTAATTCCTCGTTCGTACTTTGCAGTTCCTCATTGCTTGACTGTACTTCCTCCATAGCGGCTCTGAGTTCTTCATTGGTTGCTTCTTGGTTCTCGATGACGGTCTTTAAATACTGCTTGGAAGATTCTAATTCTTCTTTAAGATCGCGAATTTGGCTATTCTTAGCATTTTCGCGTCCTTCCGGTGTAGCAGAAAGCTCGATGGACTGACGCAGATGCGCAGCAGCTGAACTAACATCTTCAAACAATACTAGGAAGAAAGGCTCTGCATATTCAACGGTGCGTAAAGGTATTACCTGAATATTGCTTGTCCTCAGTTGATCCCCATATTGAAAGCGCACTGCTTCCTGTTTGACGGGCTTGTTCTCTTTTTTTGCTCTGTAAATAGCTGTTTGGATTTCTGCCCTCAGTTCTTTTCGAATCAGCTTTGCCAAATTCAAACTTGCCTGCCCTGATTCGGGTGAAAGATAAGCCGTTACATTTCCACGAAAAACAAGAATGTCTAAGTCACTGTTGACCAGCAATGCTGCGGGTACATATTCTGTTATTAGTAGTCAATCAACTTCGTCCCGTAAAAGAGAGACGGGGTCCTTTTTAGCAGGCTCCTTGAGAACTGGCTTTCTAGAATAAGGAACTGGTCGATGCAAAGCCGAAATTAACACGAGGTTCGGCGGTCTTTTTCACATAAATAAAACTCTTCTTGAATACTGGTTCAAAAAGAGTCGTGGATTTGCCAACGCTTTCAGATTCCCCTAGAACAAGAAAACCGTTTGGCCTCAACGCGTAATGTAGAATTGACATGATTCTTTCTTGAAGTTGCGAGTCGAAATAAATGAGCATGTTCCTACAACTAATGAGGCTTAGGTTGGAGAAAGGAGGGTCTGCGGTTAAGTCTTGTTTTGCAAATATGCACTTGTCACGAATGAATTTCGCAATTTGATAGCTTCCGTTGAAACTTGTAAAGAAGCGTTTCAAGCGACCCTCGGAAACATCAGCTTCTATGCTCTTTGGATATATTCCTTGACGGGATTTGTCAACATTTTTTTCATTCACATCAGTCCCGAAAATCTGAACCTGCAGGTCACCTGCGCCTGATTCTTCGAGAAATTCTTGAAGCGCAATGGCGAAGGAGTAAGCCTCTTCGCCTGTGGAGCAGCCTGGAATCCAGATTCTAACGGGTTCTTTTGATGCCAAGTTTTTCAAGAGTTTAGGAAATAGTTTTTCATTCAAAATCGAAAAGGTGTCGGGTTCTCTGAAGAAGCTTGTTACGCCAATTAACATGTCGTTAAATAATGCTTGCAACTCAGCGGGATGTGTTCCGAAGAATTCAGCGTATTTTATTATGTTGTCAACGTGGCTAATTACCATCCGGCGAGTAATTCGCCTATTGATGACTGTTTCCTTGTAGTGAGAGAAATCTACATTGAATGACAGTTTTAATAATGTGAAAATTCTCCGCAAACCCGTTTCTATGCTTGTTTTGGGTTCCTGAGGTACAATTTCGGATCGAACCAGCTGAGGGTGTTTTGCAATTCTTGAAATCTCTTTTGCAATCTTCTCTGGGAAAAGAACGAAATCGACGGATTCTGCTGAAATAGCGCTTTGGGGCATCCCCGCGTATTGGGCTGATTCTGGGTCCTGCGCGAAAGTGATGCCACCTTCATCTTTTACAGCTTTTAGCCCTTCGGTTCCGTCAGTACCGGTTCCCGAAAGCACAACTCCTATGGCTTGAGTTTTGCGTTCTGTGGCGAGGGAACTTAAGAAAGCATCAATAGGGCGCAGAGATTTACCTTTTGGGTTGAGCTTTAGAGAGCCTTCTACTAATGTCATGGTTGATCCTGGCGGAATCACATAAACATGATTAGGTTTAACATGCATCCCATCCTCAACTTGGAGAACAACCATTCCGGTGAATCTTGATAGAATGTCAGTCAGCATGCTTTCTTGACCTGCGGCAAGATGCTGAATTATCACAAAAGCCAAACCTGTATCAAGGGGCAAAGACTCAAGCAAATCCTTAAACGCTTCTAAACCGCCTGCAGAAGCGCCAATTCCAACAATCGGAAACTCGGTAACTTTATTTTCGAAAGAGGTTTGCTCATTCGAAATGCTTTTTCCCTTTGCACTCGTAGACGCCACATCCAAAAAACATGTTAACTCTATAACATGATTCCCACAAAATATGCTGCAAGCATAATTTATATTTTGTTGAAATTGCGCGCTTAACAATCGTTCAGGATTGCAAGCTGAAATTTAGCTGAGTGTTAAGGGAACGTTGATAAAACAGACAATTCTGCTTTAAACAAGTTATACATTCAAATTTATTTTGCTATGTTTCTTAATTTAAAACTGGTTATAATTGTGAAGTGACGCAGGATGTTAGGTTTACATTAACATTTAAATTTCACGCGAGCAAGCTTATTGAAATTCAATTACCAAGAAACTGAAACAGCTTGGAGTTAGCGCTCCGCGCTTTTAAGGCGGGTTAGGTTCGGCTTTTTTGTGGCGGATTGCCAAGATTATTGCGACTACTATGGCACTTGCGATTCCTGCGATGCCGGCTGCTATTCCTGCGTAGGCAAGTGTTTGGGCGTTGTTTAGGCTATTTTGGAGGCTTGTTGTTTGGTTTTGGAGTTGTGAGATGGAAACGTTTAAGTTGTTTCCTAAGTTGCCGAGCTGGTTTTGTAGCGCTGTTTGTGATGATGTTAGGTTGTTTAATTCATTTTGCATGCTGTTAAGCTGGTTCTGTAAGGTTGATTGGGACGAAGTGAGGCTGTTTAGAGTCCCTTGTAAGTTGGTTATTTGGTTTTGAAGCGAGGTTTCCGTGGATGTTAAGGTGTTTATGTTGTTTTGCAAGCTGCTTATTTGGTTGTTTAGTGTTGTTTGGGTGCTATTGAGTGTGTTTATTTCGTTTTGGTTTGTGCTGGCCTGGTTGGTGAAGTACATTATTGTGGTTGCCGCGGAGCTTGTTCCGTCGGTTTGGGTGGCGATTACTTGCATCGTGTAGGTCCCGTCTGGATAATTGGCGCTAGGAATTGTGAACGTTAAAGTTCCGTTGGTGGCTGAGGTTTGGATTTGCTGGCCGTTTAGGTAAACTGTGACTGAGGCAATGTTGTTTGCAAAGATTGTCATGTTTGCGTTTATGTTTCCGATGTAGCTAGTTCCGTTTGTGGGTGTATTTATCGTGATTGTTGGAGGAGTTGGGTTGATTGTTTGGTAGGTTGATAATAACATTGAGTATGATGAGTTTGTAAGTGTTAATGAGTTTATGTCAGTGTTGATGAGGGTTATTGTGCTGTTTGTTGCGATGATGTTGCCGCCGTTAACTCCTTGAAGGGTTAGGTTGGATCCTGTTACAATTAGATTTCCGGTTATGGTTGAGTCTGATATTGTTGTGGTTCCTCCTTGGAAAATGTTTGATCCTATGAAGACGTTATTAGCTAGGTTTTGTGAGCCTGTTATTGTGTCTCCGGTTAAGGCTAAGCCCCAGTTTTGTTGGAGCGTTGTGATTAACTGGTTTGCAAGGTACACGTATGGTTGTATCGGGAAGTTTTGCTGCGCGGCTAGTTGAGTGGTTGTTGGGACTCCATCGTAGGAGATTCCTGTGACGTAGGCTTCATATGGGCCCGCGTAGTAGAATGAGTTGTTGTTTACCGGCGAGATTACTCCTGAATTATAAGGTGATGGCAGAGTTACATTGGCTATCCACCTGTTGAGCGACGAGTTGTATGTCAACGGTGTTAGTTGTCCGCTTAGGTATTCGTTGTACATTATTGTTGTGTATTGGTTTTGTAGTTCTTGTGGGTAAATGATTGCTGTGTATTCTCCTTGGGTTACTTCTTGACCGTTTGGGTATTGGATGTCAGCCGTGATTTGTGCGTTTTGCCCCATGTACAGTGTCGAGGGAGAAAGCGTAATTTTTGGTGTGATTGTTCCGTTTGAAACCCAAACTTGCTCATAGAAAGAGCCGCCTAGCGTGTATCCGAGTGTTAGAGAACCGTAACTTGCCTGAAGCATTATTGTATATAACCCTGGTTGTGCGTTGGATGGGATTTGAAGCATCCCTGAGATGAATGAACCTGAGTTTACAAGGGTTGCAGTGACGAGTATGTTGCCTAGAGAGTTTAGCAGAAATGCGGTTACATTTGACCCTGCTGCTAAGTCGGTGCCCACAGTTCCGCCGGTATCAATCGATGATATGCTTGCAACGTTCACCGGTGCTGCTGGCTTAGTAACTATTGTGAGGTATTGCCCCGGTCCTGCGGAACCAGGTTCGGATGCGACTTCCGGAGTTACGGTGGAGGTTTGGAGGTAAATGCCGTTCGTGAAGGGTAAGAATCCGTATGTGTTGCCTTGAAGCATGAGGGTTGTTGGTCCTGCCGCGTAGGGTAATGTGAGATTGGCCGTCAGCGCGTTAGTCTGTCCGGAAGTGTTTGTTGCTGTCAAGTTGATGGTGTCCTCGGTTATGTAGGAGTTGGTTAGGATTTGGTATGAGTTGACTTGCATTGTTGTGGAGTTTATTGGGGCTGAGTTGCCGTTGAGATCCGTCGAAGTTATAACTACTGGCAATCCTGGCGCTGTAGTCCAAGGGTCGGCGGGAACTGGATTGGTGAAGGTTGCGAGGTAACCGAGAAATGTTTGTGCAAAGTCTTCCCCCAAAATGCCGTTAGATGTGCCGTTTACGTCAACGTATGCGACCCCCGACTGTTGAGGTACGGTTATGGAGCAATTCCAAGCTTGAGTGCTGCTGTCATAGGTCATGTTGGTAACAAGAGAAGTACCCGTTAACGTGACAAGGTTGGCGGCGAAGATTCCGCTTGTTACTGTGAATGGCCCGTAGAAAATGTTTGCTGTAACGTACATGATTTGGTTGGAGGTGAATTCATTTGGCGTTTGTCCTGTTGAGTTTGTGAGTCCGACAAAAATTGAGAGGCTAGGCTGGGAGATCTCATTGTTATATAGGCTTGCGATTTCGCCTATGTTTGGCGCGCCCCAGCCTGTGACTAGATTGTAGCCATATGATGCTGTCCATGGGATGCTATATCCGAATGTTATCGGAGCGAATGCTTTGGGGTATAAGTTAGGGTCGTTGCCTAAGCTGTAGAGGAAAGGATTGATGAGCCCTAGTCTGCCGCCTGAAGATTGAGCAATTAGTGTAAGAAGTCCTCCCAGTAGCTGTACTGAAACTGATGTGCCCCCTATCACTACTGTTGAACCGCCATTTACGAGGAAAATGCCTGGGTCGAGGCCTGCTTGCAGCGCGAGGTCAGGTTCCATTCTTCCGTTCGGATAGGAAGGTGGCGTTGGCAGGTTTTGTTGATACCAGGGTTTTGGTTCAAGGAAGCTGACTCCTCCTCCGCTGCCCCCAGCGTTGATGCCGTTTGGAACGTATGCTGGGTTGGACCACGCTGTTTGAGCAAATGTGGTGGAGCCGTTTTGATTTGAAAGGTAGGTTTGTGTTCCTCCTACGCTTGTTACGTAGGGAGAGTCGTCTGGGTAGCCTAAGTTTCCTGCTGGGCCGTTGCTGTATCCGCTTCCGCCAGCGTCGCCTGAAGAGCACAGGAATGTTATTCCTTCAAGATTGCCGATCATGAAATATTGATCTGGCAGGTCCATGTTGAAGTAGAATAGTGGTCCGCCGACTGTTGAAAACAGCCACTCAGGAGCTATAGTGAAGCTCATCGCAAGCGTATTGTCCTGGTCAACGTATATTATTGGTGCAAGGTCAGCGGCAAAAGACAAGGCGCCAGTTGTCGTGTAAAGATCTATAGCTGCATTAGGAGCCATGGTGTGCGCCGATTCGACGTCAGCCGCCACTTCTAAACTCCAGCCTGTAGAAACCCCCAAGTTAGGATAATTTGTTATAATCGGGAAAACGTTGAGGGCGGGATTAGGCAAGTTGAACATACTATCATACTGAACTAGATCTTGTGAAATGGTTGGTGAGCCAAAAAAGTCTAGTATCCCGATGTTTTGGCCGTCACCTTGGAAACCCTGCTGGTAAAGCGATGAAACATTGTAGACTGTCTGTAGAGCTTTTGCCGAGAATGCTCCTTCTGTGAAAGTTACGTTATCATTCGCAACTGCTGCAGAAGCATTTGTGATCCGAGGCTGTGCAAAAAGGGCAGTTGCATTTGACGCAATAAAGTGAGCTCCATTTAGCAGCGAGTTTCCTGTTGTTGTATAGTAGGATTGAGTGCCATTTGAGTACATTTCCACGTCTGCATTAAAATACTGTTTTACTTGCGCCGCGGTAGCCTGAACGACTATCATTGAGTCAAGAGAATTCATCAGCACCGACAACCCGATACTTTGAAGATAAGTCAGCATTGATTCGTCCTCGGTTTTAGGCAAGAACTGTTGTTCTATTTGTGCAGCAGTCAAAAAATGCCTAAATGACGACGATGAAGGGTCAGAAACTTGCTTCAACGTTGAGCTTAAAAGGTCGGTGTTTTTCAAGGGAATGGCAATGTTAACTAGAACAGGCAGACCCGCGGGCGCCTGACCGATAAGAGCGTAGCCTGGAAGAGGCTGAGACGAAATGTTATCTTGGGCTGTGGCAGCCAAAACTGTTGGATAAAGGCTACAAAAGGGTGAAATTAGCAAAAGTGCAATTAAAGGAACGATGAGTTTTGTCTTCAACTAATACACTTCCAAAAAGTAAAACTACTAGTGAGTTCTTAGTCATTCGAGCTTTTCAAGGTTCTGCCGTTTATGTTTTGAGTAGTAGAGCAATCTATCCAAAGCGTCCTCCGATTATTTCCCGGAAAAATCTGATTTTTATTTACCATATACGTGTGTCCAATTTTTAGCCCGCTCAACAAAACTATAAATTGAGTTAATTTGACAAATTAAGCACAGAATAAGCCTGAATTATGGTGCGGAGGGTGGGATTTGAACCCACGAACCCCTGCGGGATAGGAGCCTCAGTCCTAAGCCTTTGGCCAGATAGTTGCCAATTTCCGATCAATGGGTCGCCGCGCCGTTTAAGCGGATAGTTATTTTTAGCTTTCTTGATTAATAAAAGGCAAAGCTTAAGAATTTCCAAGCCTATTTGCAGACATATGCTCAAATACAGAGTGATAATAGAAAAGGACGAAGACGGAGTTCTTGTGGCCAAAGTTCCGGACCTGCCTGGTTGCGCTACCGAAGGAAAAACAAGAAAGGAACTATTGAAGAATGTCAAGGAAGCAATAAATGCGTATCTTGAGGCGTTAAAGGAACACGGCGACCCAGTCCCTATTGAAACGGTGCAAGTAAGTGTCTAAATTAACCTCCGTTAATTATGACAAAGTCGTTAAAGCTCTAGTAGACATCGGCTACACTGTTAACAATCAGAAAGGCAGCCACATAGTCATGCGGCTTGCTGACCAACAAAAATATACCTCATTATTTGGTTGCAGAAAAAACGAGACAATGGTGGTTATCCCTGCGCATAAGCCACTTGGAAAAGGAATGCTACGTACCATTATCATAGAAGTCGACCTCTCAGTTGAGGAATTTAATAAGCTTCTTTGAAAAGCATCCGAGAGTTCTAAATTCATTTTCGTTTAATCCCGAAATTTTCGGCCAGCAAGCTTCAGATGTTCAAATTTTGGAGCCAACTGAAATCTTTCATCTTCATCCTCCAGTAAAAACAAAAACCGAACTGAGCGCTTAATTTTTTGGTGCGAGGGTGGGATTTGAACCCACGACCCACTGCGGGATAGAGCCGAGCCTCAATTCACGCATTTGGCCGCGCGTTGTTATTTTATAAAAAGCACATTTTTGAGCTTTTTGAAATGCTCATCCCCAGTTACCACTTCTGCTTTCTTAATGATCGCAGTTGCATAAACTATTGAGTCAGCTAGACCCCATCCATCAATTTCATTTTTCATCCGAACTTGCACTTTGGCAGCTTCGACGGCGATTAATTCGTCAAGAGGTACGAGAGCGCTTTTTTCTTTTATGAAAGTCTTTTGTTTTTCGGCAATTTCTTGACTTTCAACCTTAAGAGTCTTAGCATAAACTTCCGCTAAACAAATGCTGGGAGTTATTTTTTCTTCTGAATTTTCTATTATGGCTTTGGCATTCTCACCTGTTTTTGTTCCCATGAAGTATTCAATCCAAGCGTAGGAGTCGACGACATATCTCATATGCAACGGTCCGTATGGTCTCTTAGGTCAGAAGTGTCAGTTTTTTTCATTGTGCCAAACATGGATTCTGTTTTCGAAAAGTGTTCAATGAGAATTTTGTTTATTTCGTTGGAAACGTTTCGAGCGCCTGCTTTCTCTTTTAGCGTTTGGTAAACATCGTCGCGCAAGATTATTGTTGTTTTCTTAGACGTACACATCACCATAAACATATATGGCGAAGACAGATTTTAAGATTGTTTTAAGCCATAAATAAACCCATTACATTGGTTCGGAGGGTTAGGTTTACATCCACGTTTAAATTTCACGCAAGAAAAACCATGATAGAGGATGGGTCTAGCCGTACTAACCCCCGAAGGGTATAAGCCGGGCAGAGCTACTTGCTCAAGTTAGCGGTTTTTCGATTCCTTCTATAAATTAACAGAACAATACTTAAGGCAACAACTACCGCTATGAGTGCAATTATTAGAATTTGGTCGTTAACGGTTATCATGGTCGGAGTTGGTGTGGGACTTGGTAAAGGTGTCGGTAAAGGACTTTGTGACGGCAAATGCAAAAACGGCGCAGTTTTTATCAAGTAAATATAACCCCATAATCCTTGAGGCATCAAATAAGGGTCTGCAATGCCCAGACCTGCAAGTGCTCCATCTGATGTTTCGGTAATGGAAAATATTTTGAAAGGAAACCAGATAGTGCCATTCTCATAATTGAGAGGACCTGAATATGTAAGATTTTCAATCCATTGTGTATTGTTATTTGAATCAGTTTTTACAAGAGTAGGTGACACAGTTGCAGTGGGGGGATTCAAAACAGCATTTCCCGCTTCAAAGTAAGCGAACCCGCCATCGCTGGTTTGAATATTTGATGAGGCAATGGCTAAGTTTAAAACCGTACTTGTATTTTCATACCATTGAATATCTCCTTTTGAACTCAATTTTATCAGTGTCGGAGTAGTCTGATAAGTTGTGCCGTATGTGTTCCATTCTCCCGCTATTTCATATCCGCCATCGCTGGTTTGAATGAGGTTTGACGCTGTAAATAAATTGATAGTTTTATTCCATTGCATGTTACCTGAAGAATCAAGCTTGTAGAGAGTTGAGGGAAAAAAAAGGAGTTGGTAGGACTTGCCGCAATCTAAAAATGCGTATCCGCCATCACTTGTTTGAATCAAGTTAGAAACTTGTTCAGTAGTTTGCCCCGACCCATATAATTTTTGCCATTGGGTGGCGGGAGGTGAATAGTTGCTTGAGGTTTGGGCTGAAACTAAAGTAGGTTGAAGAATGATTAAGGACATTATGAAAACAACGACAAGAAATGAAACGAAACTCTTACCTAAACTACGCATAATTACACCAAAGAAACATACGCGATAAAAGGCTATTCGTAAAGAATTCTTGACTGAGTTAAGTCAAAGTTTCTTGACAAGTTGAGGTTTGGGTACTTTGACGTTCAATAAAAAGTGAAAAGTCGATTTAGGTTAAATGGCTGACAAGCTTGCACTTTTTCTCTATGGGATTGGGTATCCTGCAACCATAACAAGGTCTATTGAATAGCTGTCCACGTTATGGTTTGAAGTTGCCATATCGATTTGAATCACCGTGGTCTGACCGCTTCCTAACCCGATTTGCGGAACTCCTAATGGCGGAAAACCTGGACTGGTTACATCTTCCGAAGATACTATTTTGTTTCCCTCATACAGTATAGCGGTCAAGCCCAAATAAGCCATTCCTGTACTGTTGAGGCCTGAATTATCCATCGGCGGCGGGTCTTGCGCTGTGTAGTCGTTCCTCACGGTTGCATTAATCACTAAGCATGCTTTTCCATTTACTGTTTGGTAACTGGCATTTGCCGAAATTAAGAATAGCTTAGACCCTGCTAAATAACCTGGATTGTTTAGTGTGGCATTTGAAGGACCACTAGAGCTTGATATTTGGTTGTATTCGTATACTGCCACTGCTGTACTTGCAATTAAGAGAGCAATTAGCAGAAAAACAATTGGTTTTGAGCCTACGTTAAAATGTCTGAAACCCTTTGCGTTTACCGGTTTTTTGCGTGACGCATTCTCGACTGTTTGAACTGTTATCAGGGCGTCTATGCCTTCATCGGACAGGCAATACTTGCCATATTCATCGGTTTTGATCAAACCGTTGAGCTTGGTTAAGTGATGCTGCAGGTGTCCGCTGCTTTCAATGCCTGTCTTCTTCTTCAAGTCAGCAAATCCAAGCGAGCCTTCACTCAAAACTTTGAGGATAAGAATGCGTGTAGGGTGACCAAGCGCATCGAACACCTCAGCTTGTTGCCTATCATGCTCTATCTGTTTGTCGTCTTCCATGTTCTCTCTTCCACGCTGCCTTGATATGATATGCCCATTAGAATATTTAATTCCTGTTTTGTAGACCACATCAAAAAGTGCATGACCCACAAGTCCAGTTTTGTAGACAGGTTTGCTTGATATTTTGCTAAAGCGTTCTAATTTGTAGATATAAAAGCAGGTTGTATGATAGCACGCGCGATCATAAGCTTCTCCTGCCTACTTAACGAGAGAATTCATGTGTAGACTCTTCATAAATAAACGACGTCAGTTCAATTGGATTAGACGCAAAAATCGAGGTTGAATCCAAAAGGTTTCGCGCTATAAACTGTACAAGTCTCTATTGGCTTGACCCGTAACGGGCAAAGGTCTCTACCGGACTCAGTCCCAAAAAAAGTATAAACCCTCCAGTAATGTGTGTTATATTTAAACAACAGAGCAGTTTTAAGCCTCTAAACGAAGGTCAGGTTGTTAATAAGTCGATAATTATTGCGTATTTTGAGTAAATTACCGACATCAAAGCCTTATTTGGCAAAAAGGGCAAAGTGCGGAGGGTTAGGTTTACATCCACGTTTAAATTTCACGCAAACAAGCTATACATTGAAATTCAATTACTAAGACGTTTTATTTCTCAAATACGGGCATGTGTTGGGGGGAATTTGAACCCTAATCAGCTGTGTGAAAACTAAAATCGCGTCCAAAAAGTTGCTCTCTATGTGTATGAATGGTATCTTGTTACCAAAAATATTCACACAAAACAAGCATTTTTCTGTAATTAAAAATATTTTTTGCATGGTCTCATGAAGATTCAAATTTTATTATGGCAGGCGAAAAATACGTGTTAAGGTCTTGAGTGAGGCTTTTTATTTGGTCGCTGCTCAGGGAACTGTTTGCAAAAAGAACGACTACTTGCTTATCCAAACTTCCAGAGCCAGGGTAACCTGTGCAATCCATATTTAGCGTTGTTTGATTTGAGCCGCTTATGGGTATGGTTGCAAGTTCTGGATATTTCGACACTAAGGGTTGCAGGGCTTGTACAGATGGAGTACCGATTCCACTTACAACGACCAAATTTGTAATTACAAGTTTCCATGAATAGAATGTTAGATTCGAATCTGGAAAGTTAGTTATACCAGAAGGAACGTAATTCTCGCCTAAATAGGTGAAAACGCTGTTGGTTTAGAGAAATTAGAAATAACGAAGAAAATTGCTACAATTGCTACGATAATTATTAGCACGATTGCCAAGACAGCTGTAATTTTTTTGTTCATATGGGACCAACTCTGGTTTAATTGGTGCAGACTGCTTTTAAGCCCTTCGTGCGCAAGTAAGCAAACAAGCGTTTTCCCAAAGCAGCAACCAAATAGTTCGCAGAAGCATCACAGCTTTGACCTCGAAAACATGAAATCAAACGCGCACAAAAGATGCTTAGAGCAAACAAGCAACCAACTTTCCAGTAATTTGAGTACTATTTAAACAGTAGGGTTTTGTCTCTTTAGGCGGCAGCGCTTAACTAATTGTTAAACGTTTTTTCAGGTCTATTTGGCTAAACAACAAAAAATCAATGCTTATTTGGCGAAAGGGGCAAAGTGCGGAGGGTGGGATTTGAACCCACGAACCCCTGCGGGATAGGAGCCTCAGTCCTACGCCTTTGACCATGCTGGGCGACCTCCGCGAGCAAACTTTTTGGTTATTTGAGGTCTGGTGCGAAATATAGAATTAGTCATGACATTTAAAGACTTTACTTTACGAGGTGATGCGTTAAGTGTTGGATTAGTTTATAGCTGCGAAGGCTCTGAACAGTTTTGAGATAAGTAAAACAGTGATAGATTCATTTCTCCGATAAATATAACTATGTTATAATAACAGGCGAATTAACTTTACAGAAATACTCAACAACTCCTTGAAACGTTGTCTTAGCACATTAGCATTCAAAGAACAGCCAATAAGCACGAATTCCAACATTTAAGTCGGCGTTTACAAGACGCTTCTCTTATATTCTCCCTTTTTGATAAAGAGAGGAGGGAAATAAGAATGACAGTAAAAGCTAATAAGCCCCGTCCCAAGGAATGCGAAGAATACACCAAAAACATTGATGCCGATTCTTGGAATCAAGAGAGAATGTTAGACACTCTGATGAGCAACCATAATGGAGTGGAACGGGACTGGGTTGAAAAAGGCTTACCAAAACTAGTAGACAACATAATGGCTAATTACCAAACCTTCGGTGGCATGGATCACCTTGAAGGGCGCGATCTCCCATCAAAAAAAGTGGTTACCGAAGTGTTGGAAGACTTATTCACAATTCTTTTTCCGGGCTACCTCGGCAAGGCAGAAATCACTAAAGCCAACGTAAATTACCATCTGGGAATAACTTTAACCTCGGTTAACACAAGACTTGTTGATGAAGTTGAGAAAAGTCTTAAGTACATTTGCCGAAAAATAGGCGAGTGCCCCCAAGACGTGTGCCAAAAGAGAGCAGAGGTTGTAGTCAAAGAACTTCTGGAAAAATTGCCAGAAATAAGATCAATGTTAAGCGGAGATATCCAAGCCGCCTACGCAGGAGATCCCGCGGCTGTAAGCAAAGAGGAAGTCATTTTAAGTTATCCATGTGTGTTGGCCATAACGACTCACAGGATAGCCCACGAACTTTACCTTCGGGGCGTACCTTTGATTCCGAGGATAATGAGTGAACATGTTCATTCCTTAACAGGTATAGATATTCATCCAGGCGCAAAAATTGGCAAAAACTTCTTCATCGATCATGGCACGGGAGTTGTCATAGGCGAAACTACAGAAATAGGCGATAATGTTAAGCTTTACCAAGGCGTAACTTTAGGCGCGCTGAGTTTTCCGAAAGATGAAAAAGGCAACATTATCAAAGGAAGAAAGAGACACCCAACAGTAGGAAGCAATGTAGTTATCTATTCAGGTGCCACTCTTTTAGGACCAGATGCAATAATCGGTGATAACGTTGTCATTGGTGGAAATGTCTGGATAACCTCACCAGTTGCCTCGGAAACAAAAATATCCATTGCTACACCTGAACAAAACTATAAAAAAGAAGATCACGTAGAAAAAACCTGAACTATAGCAAACGGAAGTTTTCCTTAACCGTAGTCAAGACTACATGACTATTTGTCCGTTCAATATATGGCAAAGACAACAATCGCTTTGTGAACTGCCCAAGGTCTTCTCGACTTTTGAACTTAGCTACAATAATGGCATCCGTCAAGCCTGTCACATCATAGACACAGCACACATTGGCAATTTTAGCAATTTCATTTTCAGTTTCTACGAGTCTGCCCTTAGAAACCGTAATCTCAGTTACAACTGTCAATTGATAACCAAGTTTTTCATGATCAAGCAGAACAGAATAACCCTTGATGAGACCCTCATCTTCCATCTTTTTAATTCTCGACAAAACTGTTCCAACCGATACGCCAACGTTCTTTGCGATTTGCCTACTTGAAAATCTTGCATCCTCTAAAAGGCCTTTGAGAATTTTCAAATCAGTTTCATTTAAATCCATAAACTTACCTCCTGCACGTTCTTTCAATTAAATCCGCTTTTTTGAAACATTATTTTAATTATCATACGATTATATTAATAAAAGTTTAGTTTTTGCTATCAAACTAATGGATGCTAACGCTACATTGAACTAATTTAGACGGTAAAAACCTCTTCGGCATTGAAGTGAACGGATAGCAATCTTAAATTACCAGCAGCTTAAACTCAATAATTTGAGCTATTGCAATGCAAGTAAAATACGACACGATTCTAGTACTGGACTTTGGGGGGCAATACTGCCATCTTATAGCCAGAAGAATTAGAGAAAACGGAGTTTATTCAGAAATTGTTGCTCATGACATATCACCCGAAGAGGTTAAAGCTCTAAACGAAAAATTCAATGTTAAAGGCTTAATTCTTTCAGGCGGGCCTTCAAGCGTCTACGAACTAAATGCGCCCAAGCTTAACCCTCGCATTTTAGACGTAAATTTGCCGATTCTGGGCTTATGCTTTGGACATCAACTGTTAGCTCAGTTAACCGGTGGCAAAGTTAAGCCAGCAGCCTGCAAAGAATACGGGATCGCTCAAGTAGACATCGACAAGCCTGTGGGTGTACTAGAAGGCTTAAATGAGAAAGAAAAAGTTTGGATGAGCCATGGCGACACAGTCTTTTCATTGCCGAAAGATTTTGAGACGCTAGCCCACACAGAAAACTGCCCAGTTGCCGCTTTTAGGCATAAGCTAAAACCAATCTACGGTCTACAGTGGCATCCTGAGGTCATTCACACGGAAAACGGCGCTACCATGTTGCGCAACTTCATTTTTAAAGTCTGCAAGTGTGAAGCTAACTGGAAAGTAGAAGACATCATTGAAAAAATGGTCAAAGAGATAAAGACCGAAGTCGGCTCAGCGAATGCGATTATTGGCTTAAGCGGAGGCATAGACTCAAGCGTTGCAACAGCACTAGCAGCCAAAGCGTTAGGCGACAAACTCACAGCCGTCTTTGTCGATCATGGGTTCATGCGTGAAGGGGAACCTGAAGCTATCTGTGAAACATTCAAAAAATTCCCGATAAATTTCGTAATGGCAAATGCGCAGGACCGTTTCATGCAAAAGCTCAAAGGTGTAGCTGACCCTGAAAGGAAACGCAAGGTAATTGGAGAAGAGTTTATTCGAGTTTTTGAGGAAATCGCTGAGAAGTCAGGTGCACAGTACCTGCTCCAAGGCACCATCTATCCAGACCGAATTGAATCAGGCATTCGAAAGAACTCGGACATAATAAAATCTCACCACAATGTTGCTGGACTACCAACAAACATAAAATTCAAAAAAATAGTGGAACCTCTCCGTGACCTCTATAAAGACGAAGTTCGAAAAGTAGCCAAAATGCTCGAATTACCAAAGGAACTAATCAACAGGCAACCGTTTCCAGGACCAGGCTTGGCAGTCCGAATAATTGGCGAATTAACTTCAGAAAAAGTAAAAGTGGCCAAAAAAGCCGATGCCATCGTGCGTCAAGAAATCGAAAATAACCATTTAGAAGAAAAACTCTGGCAATACTTTGCCGTATTAACTGACACAAAAGCAACAGGCGTGAAAGGAGACTCAAGAGCTTACGGATATGTAGTGGCGGTTCGAGCTGCGGAAAGCCGAGAAGCCATGACTGCAAACTATGCCCAACTGCCATATTCCGTCCTTGAAAAAATTTCAACCAGAATAACAAATGAGATTCCACAGGTTACTCGAGTAGTTTATGATATTACTCATAAACCCCCTGCGACTATAGAGTGGGAATAAAACTTCATCTTTATATTAAAAAGAATCATAATTTACTTCTCATCGAAGGTGACAGCTCTGAAAGCGTTAATCTTAGCAGGTGGTTTCGCAACAAGGCTACGACCACTAAGTTGCTCTAGGCCTAAAACTCTTTTTCCAATTGTTAACAAGCCATTACTTGAATGGATTTTTGAAAGATTATCTAATAATGGTGTTGATCAAGCCATACTGGCAGTTAATGCATTAACACAATTTTATGTTAAGCAGCAACGACCTCATAGACATGGTTTGAAAATAAAGTTTTCAATTGACCCGCCAAAAATGCCTTTGGGAACGGCTGGACCCATAAAAAAAGCCGAAAAACTGTTAGGTCATGATGAACCGTTTGTTGTTTTGAACGGTGACATTTTTGCCGATTTAAGCTACAGACAACTGCTGGACACACACATTAAGACGCAGGCTTTAGCAACAATTGCACTTTGCAAAGTTGAAGATCCATGCAGATACGGTGTAGCGGAAATGGTAAATGGTAACTGCATAAAAAGGTTCATTGAAAAACCTCCTAAAGATAAAGCCCCTAGCAACCTCATAAATGCAGGTGTTTACGTTCTAAGTCCCAAAGTTTTCGATTATATCCCTCCTGGAAGAGCAGTTTCGATGGAGCGAGAGGTTTTCCCCAAACTAGCCGAAGAAGGAAAACTTTACGGTCATTTAGTTAATGGCTTATGGATGGATATAGGCAAACCAGAAGAGTATCTGGAAACAAATAAAGTAATACTTGATTCCTTAGCCAAAACTGTCACCCATAAAAGTGCAAAAAACTTTGAGTTAAAAAATCCTGTAGCTTTCGACAAGGGAGTCACGATAGCGGAAAAGTCAGTTATTGGTCCATACGCCATTTTAGGAAAAAATGTTAAAGTCGGCAAAAACGTGCAGATAAGCAATTCGGTAATTTTTCCAAACGTTGAAATCGACGAATTTGCTTCGATAGATGGAGCACTAATCGGCGAAGGAGCACGAATTGGAAAACATGTTAAAATCACAAGCGGTTGTATAATCGGCGACCATGCAAAAATCAAAGATAGCCTACACCTGTCAGATATTCACACTGTCTGTCCAGCAAAAGAAGTCTCTGAAAACATTTTAAACCCCAAGAGTAAATGTTAAGTTAGCAATGAGATGAAGATTTATGAGCGAAAGAAAACTTTTCGGGACAAACGGCATAAGAGGCCTAGTCAACATAGAATTGACGCCTGAAATGGCAATTAAAGTTGGTTGCGCAATCGGAACTTTTTTTGGAAGAAAAAATTTACTTATCGGATATGATGCTAGAACAAGTGGACCCATGCTTGCTAAAGCAGCGATTTCGGGCTTAACCGCTACTGGATGCCATGTATTCTTCGCTGGGATGGCTCCAACGCCCTCGCTGCAATATGCTGTTAAAAACCATGAGATGGATGGGGGTGTGATAATTACTGCTTCACATAATCCGCCTGAATATAACGGTATTAAAGTAATTTGGAGCGATGGAATAGAAACTTCACATGAGCAAGAAGTCGAAATAGAAAACATTTACTTTGACAACAAAATAGTATTCGCAGAATGGGACAAACTGGGAACGTTTCAGGAACTTCCTGGAATTAACGACGAATACGTCCAGGCAATAAAAAATCATGTTGACCCTAAAAAAATAGCCGAAAAACACTTTCACGTTGTGGTAGACTCGGCCAACAGCGTCGGAGGCCTCACAGCACCGTCTTTGTTAAGGGAACTTGGCTGCAAAGTAACCACTATCAACGCTAACATCGATGGCACTTTCCCAGGACGATTACCAGAACCGAGACCCGAGAGCCTCACCGATTTATCTTCAACGGTTAAAGCAATAGGAGCCGACTTGGGTGTAGCTTTTGATGGGGATGCTGACCGGTCCATTTTCGTTGATGAGAATGGCGTGATTTACTGGGGAGACAAAACCTTTGCAATAATAATAAAACAATTCCTGATAAAAAATCCAGGAGCAAAAATAGTTACGCCGGTGAGCTCCTCTACTTTAATCAAAGACACAGTCCAAGCCTACAAAGGAGAGTTAATCTGGACTAAAGTTGGAAGTGTCACAGTTTCCCAGAAAATGAAGGAGCTAAACGCTAAACTGGGTGGGGAAGAAAACGGCGGAGTTTTCTATGGCCCACACCAAGCAGTCCGAGATGGAGCAATGACAACGGCTCTGATACTTAGCACAATGGCTGAATCTGGAGAGAAACTTTCTAAACTTGTGACTGATCAACCACAATACTTTATTGAAAAAGGAAAAATCGATTGCCCAGATGATAAAAAAGAGATGTTGCTTCAAAAACTGTATGAGCAAGTAAAAGGCGAAAATATTAGCACAATTGATGGCGTAAAAATTTGGTTCAGCGACAACAGTGCCATCCTGGTTAGACCAAGCGGAACAGAGCCCGTGTTTAGGTTATATGCCGAGGCGAAAAACCAAGAAAAAGCATTGAAGCTTGTTGAAGACTACAGTTCAAAACTCAAAAAAACCCTTGAAACAATATAGTAAACCTAATGCAATTTGGGGAAACATGGCTAATGCCCAATGTTCTAAATTTAAAACCAGACGAAATTGATACAAAAGAAAAACGCTCAAAATACCTTGTTAGCATTGTAGGGTGCGGACAAAAAGGAATATTTTACGCTAACGCTTTCGCTGACGCAGGCTTTAAAGTCGCATGCACAGATTCTGACCCGAGTGTGATAAAAAAATTAGCAAAAGGAAAAACACCCTTCGCGGAACAAGAAAATGAAAATAAACTAAAAAGCTTTATCAACGCAGGTCGGTTAAGCGTTACCGGCGAGTTGAAAAAAGCCGTTTCTCGAAGTGATATAATCATCATAACTGTCCCTGCAAAAGTTGATGAAAAGAAAAAAATTGATTTCTCAAGAACATTAAACGCTTGCAAGCAAGTTGGGTCACAACTCCATTCGGGCACGCTGGTTATTTATGGTGATGTTGCAGGTTTAGGTTTTATTGAAGGAATAATGAAGGAAACATTAGAAAACACATCGGGGCTAAAGGTTGGGCAAGATTTCGGTTTAGCCTACATTCCGATGCATAACTTAGGTGCTAAGTCAATTGAGGGGATTACCAACTTAGAATTAAAAGTTGCCACAATTGATAAACCCAGCCAAGATGCAGCTATAAACGTTCTAAAAACTTTAACAAAAAACGTTAAACAAATAAGCGATATGAAAACAGCAGAAATAGCAGCTCTTTTTAATGCAGCTAAACAAGATGCAAACACGGCATTAGCAAGTGAATTGGCAGTTTTCTGCGAAGGCGCAAAAACAGACTACTTTGAAATTTTGAAATTGTTGGAGTTTAATGACCCGAGTTTTTGGCCCACAACTGTTGAGGAAGAAAATAAGGATGCAGCATATCTTCTGCTTGAAAGTGCGGAAAACCTGAATGTTAAACTTAGGCTCCTAACGTTGGCTAGGCAAATAAACGAAGATATGGTTAAACACGCGGTTAATTTAACTCAAGATGCTTTGCGAAGATGCGGTAAAACGTTGAGAAGAGCAAGAATTGCCATTTTAGGCACGGCTAACTCGAGTACTGCTGCGGTCTTTTTTGCTAAAATGTTAGAGTTGAAAGGTGCTAAAGCTAGTATTTATGACCCCTCATCAAGAAGAGAAGCATTAGATTCGGGAGTGTTAAAGACTAGCTTAAATGAGGCAGTTGAAGGTTCAGATTGCGTAGTAATACTAACGGGAGAAGAGCAGTTTAAACATTTAAACCTGCGGAAACTTAAACCATTAACGAAGACACCCGCAGCAATAGTAGATTTGGCAGGTGCCTTTGAGCCCCAAAAAGTGGAAACAGAAGGCTTCATATACCTTGGATTTGGAAGAGGAAAGGAATAAAAAATGAGAAAAATTGGAGTGGCAGTAATAGGCACAGGTTCTTGGGGAAAAAATCATGCGAGAGTCTACAATGAATTGCCCTCAACTGAACTGATTGCAATTTGCGACGTAAATGCTGAAAGAGCTAAAGCCATGGCTAAACAATACGGCGCAAAAGCATATACAAGCAGCACACGCATGCTAAAAGACAAAGAAATAGAAGCGGTAAGCGTTTGCACATGGTCAACACACCTTGCAAAAGAAGCACTCAAAGCACTCAGATCAGGAAAACATGTTCTAGTTGAGAAGCCTATGGCCACCAACACAAAACAAGCAAAGAAGCTTTGTGAAACTGCAGAGCAAAACGGTCTTATCTTAACCGTAGGTTTCTTAATGAGGTTCATTCCCGGATTACAGCTCATTCGTGAGGCGGTTGAGAGCAAAAAAATCGGCGATTTAGTCTGCGCAAACGCAAAACGCGTTTCCCAATGGCCTGAAAGGATAGGAGACATCGGAGTAGTAAAAGATACAGCTATACATGACATAGACGTTATGCGATTCATATCCCGACAGGATCCTATTACCGTTTACGCAAAAATGGGAAGCATGAGGCACCGAAAATTCGAAGACTACGCACACATAATGCTTACATACAAAAGTGGAGAAAGCGCCTTCATAGAATCCAACTGGCTAACGCCCTATAAAACGCGAACGTTAACAGTTACTGGAAGCGACGCTATAATGAGACTGGATTACATAACACAAGATTTATGGATTGAACAGCAAAAAGAGACGGTGCAACCAAGATATCCATTCCAAGAACCACTAAAATGCGAACTTCAACACTTTGCAGAATGTGTGCTTGAAAAGAAAAAGCCACTCATAACTGGAGCGGACGGCGTAAAAGCCCTTGAAATTGCACAAGCCGCAGTGCAATCTTCAGCTAAAAACAAAGCGATACAATTATAAAAAATTAAAAGCTATTTTAGATTGAAGGGTTTCCCTTCAGAAACTAGTTTTTTAGGAATTTTTTCCTGCCATTTCTTTAAAAAAGGAAGGTCTTCAGATTCTTTCCGCAGTTCGTCTGGCAGCATTTCTGGAATTTCATCGCGAATAGGATACCATCGTAAACATTTAGGGCAAACAATTAAGCCTTCGACTATTTCGTCTTTTTCTTCGAAAACATGAAGTTCCAGTGGATGGTACTTGTCTATTGGACAGGCTAAGATTTCCATTAATTTTCTCTTCATATTTCTTCACAAAATAGATAGTTAATGATTAAGCTATTAAAACTTCCTTGGAAACGAAGTTACCTGTATATCGAGAGCAGTTTGGTACCAATTAGGACCAATGCTTCGAACTACTCGCGAAAAAGAAAAGAAGTAACCGACGCCGAGACTATCGAGTTTTTGGGCTACCTTCAATTTGGTTTTTTCAATTGGTCTTTCTTTACCCGCTGCATGTTGAAAATCATAGTAGTGAATCCAACTGTTAGGTTTCTTAAGCGCTGAAACTGCATAGGGCAGATATTCGAGGGCTTTTCCAGGCAGAGGCATCAAGACACGATCAGCCTTCCCCTGCAGTTGAGTACTAATAACTTCTTTTGAGTCGCCAAGCAAAGGAATCACTGTTCCGTAAACCCTGTTTATTCTAACATTCTCCTTCATGTATTGAACGGCGACTGGGTTAGCATCAATCGAGAAGACTTTAGTTTTGCTCTCAGTTTTAGCGATTAGTATGCTAAAGCAGCCGACCCCTGAAAACATGTTAACAACAGTCTCGCCACTCTTTACTAGGTGTGCAATTCTTAATCTCTCATGAGAAAGCCTTGGTGAAAAAAAGCATTTTTCAATGTCAACCTCAAAAACGCAACCTGATTCTTTATATTTAGTACTTGTTTTGTTTTCACCTGCTACCAATTTTAGTTCCCTTACCCTAAAATCACCCAGGATGGGACTAGTTTGGGCAAAAACTGTTTTCACGTTTCTGTGGACAACCAGTATTCGATTTGCTACTTTTTCAGCGTTGAGTATATTGCTGCTGGGCACTTTAATGATTGCAATATCGCCTATTATATCAAAAGAGTTGTAAAATAGTTTCAACTCAGCTAAAGAGAAGGCGGTGGAAAGTTTTTTTCGAAGCTTCTTTCTCAACTTCATATCCTCATAGGTAGCAAGGTATTGGAAACGTTTAAAAGCAAAATACTTTTCTTTGTAGGAACAGGCGTTTCTAATGGAAAAATCAGGAATTGTTTATGAATGCATGAGATGCGGGGCAAGAGTACCATCCGAAGAATTAGAACTGCGTGGTGGAGAAACCAAATGCATCATATGTGGATATAGGATTCTGAAAAAAGTTAAACCGCCCGTAGTTAAACGTGTTCAATCAAAATAAGAGACACTCTTACTTTTGGAACGGGCAATTCAATTTTTGAATTTAGTTTATGTTTAAAAGATTTCTTTGTCTCCGAGTTTACGCAAAGCTTTTCCTCTAAGTCTTATTGATTCAGCCAAGAAATCTTCGTCAATGTCTTTTTCGACAGTTTGACGTTTAACGGTTTCGCCGCACACTCCTTTTGGCAACAATCGCCTTTTTAAACACATAGAATATGTGCAGTTTGCGACATTGCACATCTCTTCGGTTTGTTTACACCAAATAGCGTCTCGTCGATATAAGATAGAGTTTTGGCTGCACTTAAAAGATTGGCATGTTGGAGAACAAGCTTTTGATTGAACCAACAGATACACCTCAATTGTCAAATCAAAATATGTTGTTTTGTCTTTATGATTTCTTTATGTTATTTGGAAGCCATATAAACTTTTTTCTTATCAAAGATGAAATTGATATTTACCTTTTGTGGGGATTATTTAGCTTTTCTTCGCCTGTAAATTTCCACGATAGCGAACAGAACTACAGCTATTATTATTATGATTATCGTTATAAGCGAACTTACTGGTATCAATAGTGATCCGAGGGCGATATATCTATCAAGTCTTATCTGAACTGAAGTTGGGTTATCAACCGTTAGAGTTATAGCTTGATAACTATTCTGTGCTCCTTGAGCAAACGCCACTATCTGCATGTTACCTCCAACAACATTACTGAAAGTTGCAGTTCCGTCGCCTTTAGTCATCGCTGAGAGTCGCTCTGTCGCTGGTCCGTTTAATGTGACGTTAGCGTTTGAAATCGGCGTACCGAGGAAGTCAACGACGGATACTAATACTTGAATGCCGTAGAGATTGCAAACTATTTGTTGTGTACTTGCGCCAAAGGCTTCGATGTTTGTCTCATTGATTAGAATATTATCTTCATAAATTTGTAACCTGTACGTTCCAAAAGTTACTTGGCTGGTAGCTGAGCCTGAGCTATCAGTAGTAGCAGTATAGAATAAGCCATTTGTTAATTCGACAAGGTTTATGCTGGCACCAGAGATTGGAGTTTGATTGTAACCAACAACATTGATTGTTAATGCTTCGTTTGGACATGTAATCACAAATTGAAACGTTGCCTGCGCTGGAAGACTGTTAACTGTATTGTTGCCAGAATTGAAAACTTGATTATATAATGAAGCGTTTACAGTGTAGCTTATTGCTGTTAAGGTCGAGTTTAGCACGTAGGTTCCTGATGGGTCTGTTTGAACTGTAACGTTTCCAGTTTGAGTAGTACCATTGTCCTGTTGATATTGGTATGTGATTGCTAAATTCACGAACGGCATTGGAACCCCATTTTCGTTTTGAACTATTACTTTAAGATCAGTTAATTGACTTGGCAACGTGAAAGTGGCATTACCTGTGACAGTGATGTCGGTTTCGCCAACTTTAACACCGTTCCAAAACGCAGTCAAAGAACAATTACCTGCTTCAAGATTCAAGCTAACTATTCCATCTGATCCGCTTATACCGGTATAAACTGTGCCGCTCGCTTTATCTAAAGCTTGAATTTGTATATTAGGAACAGCTTCACTGGCCAAGTTTACTGCGTCAACTTGAATAGAATATCCTGGAACCGAAAAGGTCTCTACATCCTGTATCGCTTTCTGAGCGCCTGTAGGAGTTATGGTTACATTATAATTGCCAATTATAACGTCTGGAGAAACTACCCATGTTGCATTAATTATTCCTCCAGCCGAAGCCGTTAGTGATTGAGAGTCGACACTTGAACCAGTCGCATCGTTGGTGATGCTCAGGGACGCAGCCTGATCTTGTTGGTAACCTGTAGCGCCTATTGTTACTGTTTGGCCTCTGTGATATGTGGTTGAATCAAGAAAGCCATTGGAAAATTGGCTTTGCGCTAAAAGTTCAGACTGATTAAAGTAAACATCGTACGTACCTACATAATCTGTGGTTGAATTAACTGAATTGACCGACGGAAAAGCACTTCCTGGATAAGTGACTTGCCCACTTGCAGTGCCAGCTTGGTTAGAGGTTCCCAATGATACTATAGTTGAATAATCTGAGCTAAGTGGGCTTGGAAGTGTAACGGAAACATTTGCAACATAGGGTGTGTTTGGATCCCCCCCGGTTACAGAAACAGTCAATACCACACTGCTGCCTTCCTGTGTTTGCGAGGGAACCGGGCTTATGTAGTAACCAGTTAAAACTTGGAATGATTCAGGCGTAGCGCCGGTGGAATTCACGTTGACTGTGAGGTCTCTAAGCGTTAAATCATAACTACCATCTGGAACCGTAGGTACAGTAAAGTTCACATCCACGAAATATCCATCGGAACTGCCAGTCGCAACAACAGTTTGGGAAAATATAACTTGGAAAGAACCATTAGATGTGTAGATTTCTCCTTGAAGATTAAAAGCCTGACCTACAGTCCCATTATATTGGTTTTCTCCAGCAATTACAGCGCGCGTTTGGCTTGCGGGAAGTACCTGCAAAATTTCTACACCAAGGCTTTGGTTTTGCCCAAAGACTATAATGATAGGTGCAATCGCAACGGCTAAGGACATTAAGACTAATAGGGCAATAGCACCAATTCTTTTATTCAAACAACTCTGCTCTCCCAGTAGATAGCCATCCGTATGCTTTAATGACTGATGATTTACTGAGAGTTGATTTTAAACTTTGCCGTTAAATCGTTGGATAAAAGTCTAAACAAACCTAAAGCACCAAGAAAAATCAGATTTTAAACTAGAAAGTTGGTAACTACAACGGGATTTTTAAATGACCGAGCCTCAAAGTATGAATAAACTTCGGTGAAAACTTGGATAAGACCACTGCAACCATGCTTTTAAGCGCTTTAAAGAAGCAGAAATACCATTTGGTAGGTAGTCATTCAGCGGTTAAAAGGTGTAAGTGGCTTTATGAATCAATAGTTAATGATAGACCGTGTTATAAGCAGAAGTTTTACGGCATAAAATCGCATAGGTGCATTCAAATGTCACCTTCTCTTTATTATTGCACTCAACAATGCTTGTTTTGTTGGAGAGCTCAAAGTGGAGATTTGCAGGTTACTTGGGACGAGATGAAAATTCCATGGGTAGACTCACCACAAGAAATTATTCAAGGAAGCCTTAAGGCGCAAGAAAAGATTTTAACTGGATACAAGGGAAACACAAAAACAAACTGGCGCAAATTCCAAGAAGCCCTAACGCCTAAGCACGTTGCCATAAGTTTAACGGGTGAACCAACGCTTTACGAGCCGCTCGGAGAGTTAATTCACGCATTTCATCAAAAAGGCTTGACCACTTTCCTCGTATCTAACGGCACTTTGCCGACTAAACTTTCAAAACTAAGCCAAGAACCCACCCAACTCTACATTTCAGTATGCGCACCAAACGAGCAGGTATACAAACAGGTTTGCCGCCCTCAATTTCCCAGCGCCTGGACAAAACTAAACGAAACTCTTGGCTTAATGCAGAGTTTCCATTGTCCCACAGTAATTCGGATGACACTTGTAAAAGACCACAATATGAACCACATAGATGAATACGCTAAAATTGTTGAAAAATCCAATCCCACATATATTGAAACAAAAGCATACATGCATATTGGTTTTTCAAATCTCCGATTGGGTTTTGAAAACATGCCCCAGCACAACGAAGTAAAGGATTTTGCTTCTAAATTAGCGCAGAAGACAGGATATAAGATTCTTAATGAAGCTCCAGAGAGCAGGGTTGTATTATTAAGTAGATTGGAGAAGTCTATTCAGGTTGGAAACAGCTGAAGCCGAAGTTTTAGATTTTTTCAGTGAATAAATTTGATACTTATTTTTTGTCTTATGTTAACTGACAAGCGATTTGCTATATTGTTATTTTAAAGCATTAGGGCGCTTGTTAAGAAGAAAGGATGGAAAAAACACCTGGCCTGCCTTTCTAGAGATTAGCGGAAGGCAGCATATTGCCATTAGTTTTTATTGAAAATGGTTTAGCTCTCATTAGTCTGTTCATGTTTAATTCTTAGTAATTGAAATAAATGACCCAGCAATTCATTCTAACTAGATGATAAATTTGTCCTCTTTAGAGATCATTCTTCAAGAAGTAAAAAACGAGCTCATGCAAAAAAATAAGATTCGCGAAGAAACACACGAAAGCATGCGAAAAGTAACAAGCCTATCCAAACAATCGATTCTTCTAATTCACCAGAAAAAATATGCTGAGGCTGAAGAATTCATTGAGAATGCTAAAGGAAAAATTTCTGTCCTTCAGGTTTTATCTAAGGAGTACCCTGAGATTATTCACGGTGGTGGCATGTTTAGTGCAGCGCTTCAGGAGTATTCAGAAGCACGCATTTTTTTGATTTTAGTTAAGGAATTGCGTTTTGTAACTCCGGCTGAGATTTGTGTGCCTTCGGCTGATTATGTGCTTGGTCTAGCGGATGTTATAGGTGAATACAGACGATTAGCACTTGACAATTTACGCGAAGGCGAGGTTAAAAAGGCAGAAGGATGCCTAGAAACTATGGATCAAGTGTTTATTCAGTTATTGGCTCTTGACGAAGCTTACATGCTTGTTCCAGGACTCAGGCATAAGTCTGACATTGCAAGAAGAATAATCGAATCTACCCGGGGCGACGTAACCCTAGAAGTCCGCAGAAAATCTCTTGAAGATTATCTAAAAAAATTCGACCGAACAAAACAAAGAAACAAGCGCAAGTCCAAGGTTAACATTTGAATCAATCCCTCAAATTAATGAAAACTTTTTCCGTAAAAAAGGCCCACGATACTCAACTTTATTTGTCGCATAAGATTATTTTGCATGATAATTTACCGCCGAAAATTAAATGCATTGCAGGCGTTGATATTTCATACGTAGGCAACATCGGTATCGGCGCCATATCGGTTTTAGATTATGAAACACTCAAGCTTTTGGAAAGCCAGGTTGCAACATGCAAAGTTAAGATTCCTTATATTCCAACCTTACTGTCTTTTAGAGAACTCCCACCTGCGATGGCAGCAATAAATAAGTTGAAAATTCATCCCGATGTTTTCCTGGTTGATGCACAAGGACTAGCGCATCCATATAGATGCGGATTTGCCAGCCACCTTGGACTTGCAATAGGAAAACCGACAGTAGGCGCAGCAAAAAGCAAGTTGATAGGTACACCAGTTGAGATAGATGGTGAAATATTCTTGGTTGATAAAGGCGAAGCCATCGGTGCCGTTGTAACAACAAAGCAAGGTTCCAAGCCAATTTACGTGAGCATCGGTCACATGGTATCTCTTGAAACAGCCGTGAAAATTGTTAAGCACTGCGCTATAAGCCGAATTCCAGAGCCGCTACTGCAAGCTCACAAGTTAGCGACTGAAGAAAGAATCATGCTTGCACAGGAAAGCAAAGTAAATATCACTGAAAAATAAACTATCGCTAGAGCGTGAATTGTTTGGCTGAGGAAATATCATTCGCTGAATTCCAAAAGCTTGATCTGCGTATAGGAAAAATAATTGAAGCAACTGCGATTCCGAATTCAAAAAAGCTGATCAAAATAATTGTCGAGTTTGGTTCGGAGAAAAGGCAGGCGGTTGCAGGTCTGCTTAAGTGGTATACCCCTGATGAGTTGGTTGGTAAAAAATGTGTTTTTCTATTGAATCTTCAAAGGCGGGTGTTAGCGGGGGTTGAAAGCCAATGTATGGTTTTGGCTGCTGAAGAAATTGACGGCAGGGTTACGGTGCTTGTGCCTGAAAAGGATATTGCTGAAGGAAGCAAGATTGGCTGAAAGATTCAGGTTTTCTTGCCAGAGAACGCTTATGTTGCGAGAGAAAACTTAAATTAGTAAATTAAAGCACGTTACTGTGTATTTGTTGAAGGTTATCTTAATGGCAGCTAATGAAGAAGCACTTATGTGGGTTGAAAAATATCGCCCGAAAAACCTAACTGAGGTTGTAGACTTACACGACATCGTTGAAAGCCTGAAAGCTTTCATGAGAAAGCCAAAAACGATGCCTCATCTGATGTTCGCAGGGATACCCGGCACCGGGAAAACAACCCTTGCGCTTTGCATTGCGCACGAACTTTTTGGTCCAAACTGGAAAAGCTTTACACTAGAGCTTAATGCGTCCGATGAACGCGGCATTGATACTGTACGTGAAAGAGTCAAGGATTTTTCCCGTTATAGCCGTTCAGGATTCGGCAATGTGCCATTTGCGCTGATTATTCTTGATGAGTGTGACCAAATGACTGGTCCTGCACAGACAGCACTTAGAAGAATAATGGAAACCAGCTCACGCACATCCAGATTCATTCTGATATGTAACCAATCAAGCAAAATAATTGAGCCAATACAGAGTCGCTGCGCTATATTCAGATTTTCAAGGTTAGATAAGCTAGCGATGAAAGAGCAGTTGCAGTGCATAGCTAAAAAAGAAAATGTTAACCTGTTACCTGAAGCGGCTGAAAGAATAGTTGATTATTCAGAGGGCGACCTTAGACACGCCATAAACGTCTTGCAGACAGCTTCAGCGTACAAGGAAGGGGAAGTCGACGAGAAAACAGTCTTGCTGGTCATAGGGGAAGCTAGCCCAATGCAAGTTCAAAAAATGATAAGAAAAGCATTATTCGGCGACTTTATTGAAGCAAGGAAAACCATGTATGAAATAATGGGTTCCTACGGTTTTTCAGGCTCTGAAATAATACGTCAAGTACAGCGAGAAATCTTCAAAATGTCCGATCTTACGCCTGAACAAAAAGCCGACCTATCAAACGTCATAGGCGAGTACGATTACCGATTAACACAAGGCGCTAACAGCGATATCCAGCTAAGCGCGTTGCTTGCGCAATTCGCAAAATTTGGTAAAGCCATAGGGGAAAATTATTGAGAAATGATCTTTTATGGGTTGAAAAGTACCGCCCAAAGAAGATAGAAGATATAATCGGCAATGAAGAAGCGAAAGCCAATTTTATTGAGTGGCTGAAGAGCAAGCGGCGAAGTAAAAAGGCAGTTTTACTTTATGGACCGCCTGGCGTGGGAAAAACAGCTCTGGTCAATGCCGCCGCAAAAGAGTATGGGTTTATCACTATTGAAATGAACGCGAGCGACACAAGATCTGAAAAAGCGATTAATGAAATTGCCAAACCAGCCACCTCCTATATTGCTTTAGATAATTTCTCAGCTACAACCAAAGGTAAAGGAAATCTTCTGTTCCTTGACGAGGTCGACGGCATAGCAGGCAACGAGGACAGAGGCGGAGTAGGCGCCATAATAAAAATCGTTGAAGAAGCCAGAGTACCAGTCATAATGGCGGCAAACGACCCTGACATAGACAAGCTAAGACCACTAAAGAAAGTTTGCTTGCTCATACGCTTTCAACAAATCAGGATACCACTCATCATTGCACTACTGCAGAAAATTTGCTTGCTAGAGCATGTTAAAGCGGAGTTTGAAGCGCTTGAGAGAATTGCCCAAAACAGCAGGGGCGATGTACGTTCTGCAATAAATGACTTGCAAAGCACAAGTGAAGAAAACCGTGTCTTAACACTTCAAGACACAATGCTTCTTTCTTCAAGAAACAAAGATATCAGCATGGACGAAACGCTCAGAGGATTTTTCTCAACTAAATCAATTGCGGAAGCATCAAGTTTACTCAGCCGTTCAAGCGTCGACTACGATGATTTCCTACTTTCAATAAGCGACAATCTCCCGAGACGATACACTGACCCAGAGGAGCTTGCCGCCGCCTACGATTTTATCTCGCAAGCCGATGTTTTCCGAGGAAGAATCGGAACTGAGCACTGGCACCTTTTGAAGTACTTCTTCAACTCGTTATCCAAGGCAGCCTCGGTTGCGCCTGAATCATACAAACCCTTTGAGTTGATTTCGCCGCCGATTAGGATTATTACTCTGTTCTGGACGAAAGGCAAAAGAACAATGCTGGACGGCGTCTGCGGAAAAATCGGAGCCCAATGCCATGTTTCTCATTCGATAGCTAAACATGATTTTATTCCATTTATCAAGATGATACTGCAAAACCAAAAGTCAAGCCCGCTAATTTCCTGGTTCAAGTTTACGCCTGAAGAGGTTGATTTTCTAATAAAAATGAACAGGTATTAATGGAAAGCGAAAAAATGGTGATAGCCTTAAATCCAAAGGGTTTCAAGCTTCCAAGGGTTGAAAAGGAAAAGTTTGTTCTGCTAATAAGGCTCGGATTAGAGTACAATCGAGAGATGGAATTGTTCTCAATCAAGAACTATAACAATATTGAAAAGCTCATAGACACTATCAGCGGAATTTTAAACACTGAGGTTGTTTTCTCTCAAACCTGCAGTCGCTGCGGCAAAGACTTTCCATGTTCAGAATGCAAATATAATGAGTTATGCACCACTAAAGATCTTCCCTTCACCTGCGTGTGCCCCCAGTGCCTGAGATAGAAAACAGTTTGAAGAGTACCTATGGAAATTCTGATTCTCTTAAAGTAATTAGTTGCTTCTCTAGTTCTGAGCCCTTTAAAGGATAAAAAATTGAATAATTAAGCCCTAAATTAAAAAATAACCCCAAAAACAACCTCTATTTAAAAATCGTCTACTGTAGACCTACCGTGCTATTTGTGGCAAAAAACAACAACAAAAGCAATACTGCAGAAACTTTCCTGCCGTCAAAGCCCGTTTTCAACAGTAAAATCGGCGGCATAACGCAATCGGTATACGAAAGCATCAACCAAACACACAAAAAAACAAAAGGCAAATCTTATCTACTGTTTTTAGTTACACTTGTTATAGAAGGTTTGATTTGTGGCTGAAGAACACACACCATTAACCGTTTCTCTTTCCCAACTTAAACTAGCTTGCAAAAAGTTAGAGTTGGATTCCGGGATGCATAAGATGCTCAGTTTGCCAAAACGCTCCATCAGCGTCAGCATCGACATCCGAATGGACAACGGAACCGTCGGCGTATTCAACGGCATAAGAGTTCAACATTGGGATGCACGCGGACCATTCAAAGGCGGAATCCGCTACTACCCAAACATCACCCAAGACGAAGTCACCGCGCTGGCAATGTTGATGACTTGGAAATGCGCCATAGCGGACATACCATTTGGCGGAGCAAAAGGCGGCGTATGCGTTGACACTAAAAAAATGAGCAAACACGAACTTGAAAGAATAACAAGAAGATACGTCAGCTTAATCTTCGAATATTTAGGACCGCACCGTGACATTCCCGCGCCGGACATGTACACTGACGCGCAAACCATGGCTTGGGTAATGGACACTTACAGCCAAATGAAAGGTTACAGCATACCCGAAAGCGTCACGGGCAAACCCGTTGAAATCGGAGGCTCATGGGGCAGAACAGAAGCCACTGGCAGAGGAGTAATCCACTGTGTAAAACAAGCGGCAGAAAACAACAACCTAAAACTAAAAAACGCCACTATCGCTATCCAAGGCTTCGGTAACGTCGGCTACCACGCAGCAGCAGCAGCACAAGAAGAAGGCTGCAAAATAATAGCGGTAAGCGATTCAACAGGTGGAATTTACTGCCAAAACGGCTTAAACCCGCCTGATGTTCTCGCGCATAAAGAAAAAACCCTCTCCGTCCAGAACTACAAAGGGTGCAGAAACATAACAAACGAGGAACTGCTTGAATTGCCCTGTGACGTGCTGATTCCTGCTGCTATGGAGAACCAAATCACACGCCAAAACGCTGACAAAATCAAAGCAAAAATGGTCGCTGAAGCCGCTAACGGACCAACCACGCCCGATGCTGATAAAATCTTGTATGAGAAAGAAATCTGTCTAATCCCAGACATCCTAGCCAACAGCGGCGGCGTAACGGTAAGCTATTTCGAATGGGTACAAAACCTGACCCGTGAGCAATGGCCACTGGAAAAAGTCAACAGAAAACTGGAAACCAAAATGACCAAAGCCTTCAACGACGTAGTCGCAATTGTGGAGAAAGAAGAAAGTGACATGCGGACGGGAGCACTCATGCTAGGCGTGGGAAGAGTGGCGAACGCCATAAAAACACTAGGACTTTGGCCATAAACACGAAACATATCAAGGAAATAGTTAAAGAAAAGTAGAGGATCCATATGAACAGCAGAAAGCAAGCTTTCTTTTGCATTATTTGTTTCTAGGCAAACGCTTAAAACTGTTCTTGCTATATCTGTTGAACCCCACAAAAGGGAAAACAATCTGACTAGAACGAGGGGAAAAAAGGTTGGCAGCGAAAATTCAAACTTTAGATTTCTCTTATGAGAACTCGCTGGTTAAAATTGTTGCTAACAGGAATTGTCCTGAGATTAAGCTTGCTGGATTAACTGTTGGTCCCTTTGATGAAGGAAATGAGTATGAAGTTTATTTTTGGGTGGCAAAAGAGTTAGCGAGCTTCGGAATGGTTCATTTCCGAGAAGATGACATTCTCGACGCTACGAAACTTTTCAAAGTGCAATGGAAAGAAGGCGTACAAATTCCCGGACAAATATCTGAGCTTTCAGATGACTTTTATCCTAAACTCCGCAGGTTCATCGCCGACCTGAAAAATCAAACCGCAAATTCGGAGAAGTACCAAGAATACGATAGGGCAAAGCAATTAGCACGCGACATCGTAAATTCTAGACTAAAAAAAATAGTTGCCCTTTCTTCTGCCCCCACCCAAAGTGAACAGGTTACAAAAAAGCTTACAAGCGAAGAGAAAATCCTCTATGAACAACTAGTTAAAATAATTTCTCAGTGGAAAACAAAGATTTTGGAAAGTGAAGGTGAAAAGTAGAAATGGCTAACGAACAGATAATGTTGGATCCGCAACAGCGTTTTCAAGAGTTCTTTAAGAAAGAGAAGTACCGCCAAAGAATCGCGCAGTTAGCCATCACTGGAAAAGGGTCAATAACAATTGATTTCGAAGAGCTTTACGGATTTGACCAAGCACTCGCTGAACATTTACTCAATAAGCCGGAGGAATATCTGCAGCATGCGGGAAAGGGAGCTTACGAACAACTCCGCATAGAAGACGCAGAATACGCCGAAAAAATAGAAAAAATTATTCCCAGAATCGTAAAGCTCCTCGGAAAAGAACAACTAAGAAAACTCGGCTCCAGACAAATGGCAAAATTAGTCATGGTTGAAGGCATAGTAGTCAGGGCAACGCCTGTCCGCCCAATGGTCTTGCATGCAGCCTTTAAATGCAAACGTTGTGGAACAATGAACATGGAAGAACAAACGGGGCAATTCCTAAAATCGCCAGCCATATGTCAAGCGCCTGACTGCGGAAGAGATGGACCTTTTGAGTTTGTCCAAGAAGAATCAACTTTTATAGATTCCCAAGACCTCAGACTACAGGAAAAGCCTGAAGATCTACCTCCAGGGCAATTACCACGCACATTAGCCGTGAAAACCGTCGGAGACGACATCGTTGACGTTGCAAGACCCGGAGACCACATTTCCATAGTCGGAATAGTCCGAGCGTTCGCCCCTTCACTGATGGGAATGGGAAAACTCCGAACATTCATCCTTCAACTTGACGCTAACTCAGTAGAAGTACTCGGAAAAGAACCAGAAACATCACCCCCCACACCTGAAGAAGAAGAAAAAATGCATGCACTCGCAAAAGACCCATGGGTGCACAGGAAAATCATGAGTTCAATAGCGCCTTCAATCTTTGGTTATGAACACATTAAAGAAGCAATAATGTACTTGCTTTTCGGCGGAGTCTCCAAAAGTCTTCCAGATATAACAATAAGGGGAGAGATGAATGCTCTGTTAATCGGCGACCCAGGGACCGCCAAATCACAACTTCTCCAATACGTAGCCAGAATAGCCCCAAGAGGACTATACACTTCAGGAAGAGGCACAACAGCAGCAGGCTTAACCGCCGCAGTTGTAAGAGAAAAAGGCGGAAGCATGAGCCTTGAGGCAGGTGCACTCGTGTTAGCGGACAAAGGAATCGCGTGTATCGACGAGATGGATAAGATGCGTCCTGAAGACCGAGTTGCCATTCACGAAGCGATGGAGCAACATACGGTGTCAGTTGCAAAAGGCGGAATTGTCGCTACACTTAACGCCAGAACAGCAGTGTTAGCAGCCGCCAACCCGTCTTTAGGCAGGTATGAACCAAATAGGACAGTAGCAGAAAATGTTCCTCTGCCAGTAACTATTCTTTCACGTTTCGACTTAATTTTTGTGCTTCGAGATGTACCAAACAAAGAAGCAGATGGAAAAATGTCTCGCCACATTTTAGAACTTCATCGCAGAGGAGTAAGCCCCGTAGAAGCACCGGTTGACGCAGAATTGCTGCGGAAATATGTTGGCTATGCAAAAGGAATCAAGCCAATACTTAGCACTGAAGCATTAAAGCGGCTAAGCGACTTTTACTTAGCCATGCGCGCAGCAAGCGAAACTGAAGGTTCACCAGTAGCAATAACCGCACGCCAGTTAGAATCGCTTGTTCGTATCTCAGAGGCGAGAGCACGCGTTGCATTACGAAAAGAAGTGACAGGCGAAGATGCAGAGGCGGCAATAGTTCTCATGAAGAGATCTCTGGAAGAAGTGGGAATTGACTTGTCCTCATACAAAGTGGATATTGATTTGATAATGACTGGAAGGTCCAAAAGTATCAGGGATAGACTGCATATTATCCTTTCAGAGCTGATGGATATGGAGAAAGTGACAGGCATCGTTGAGAAAGAGGCACTTGTCAACGAACTGGAAACAAAGCATAAGATACCTAGAGCAGAAATTGAACGCATGATAAGTCAATTGCTACGTGAAGGAACAATTTATGAACCTAGAGAAGGATGCCTAAAGAAAACCTGAAGAAACGAGAAACAATAGGAAGCATCTAATAGCTGCTGCAGAAAATATTATTGAAATAATCAAGATAGCTCAGTCACCAGTACCCCTGAAAACCAAAATTTTATCAGCATTCAGTTGTTGTTGCCAACGCACAACAATACATCTCTCTATTATTCATCGAAAACCTTGACTTGCCAATTGCGACTAACCTCTAAATTGAAGCTGATTCCACTGCAGCGCAAAAAGTACAAATAACAATAGGATAAGATGTTTTCTTAAGATATGTAAGTGGTCTTTTTATCCTCTTCTTTACGTGTTTGTTCAGCTTGCAAGGCTCGTTTTTCTTCAATTTGTTGCAGGCGAGTAACCATTGTTTCTGCACGGGTAATTTCCTCATCCAATCCTTTTAGGTCTAAGTCGAAGTTGAAGGATGATTTTAAAACTTCTAAAACGCTTTTTGCCGCAAGAGGGTCAGGAAGGTAACCCCGTGTTTCACCAAGCAGGCACAGCGCGTTTATTTTTTTGAATTTTGCTAGGCCAAGTATTAATCCTGCCGTTCCAACAATGGGGCTTCCTGAAGTGCTCAAAGTTGCGCCTGCTTTCAGTGCAGTTTGTAAGAGTTCTTGTGAAGTTGAAGCTATGAATACTTTAGGTTTTTCTTTTGGCTCCATTCGGTAACCGCCGATGGTTGCGATTGTTTTAACTTTGTACTTTTCTGAGAAGTCAAGCAATCGGTCCGCGATTTCGTATTGTCCTTCGATTGTTTGTGACTGGCTATCGCCGGTAAATAGGATTAAGTCGTTTGGTCCGGTTGGATTTTTGTAGTAGTAGAATGCGCCTCTTAAAAGGCGAACGTTGCCTTTTTTGTTAACGAGGACAAAATATGGGAAATGCGGTGAATAGAGATAAGCAATTTTTTTGGCTTTTAATTGTTTGATCATGTAGCGGAGGGCTATTTTACCCACAAGCCCTAAACCTGGAAGACCCTCGATAAGGACAGGATTGTTTGGTTCAATTTGAAGGAATTCTTTAATGTATGTTTCTTTCATTATGTCGTGCTACTCCTTTTCATTGCCATTCGGTACTTCAGATATTTATCATCAGGCGAGAATTTAGGTGGATGCGGAATTCTTACAGGCCCCCCACAGTAAGGGCAACTTCTTTTGTTAAGGGTATACTTTTCGCAGTTTACGCATTTGCGTAATTGCCAAACCAACTATTTGTCCCTTCTAAAAGTGCTTTGCCAGCCTGCAGGTATGTTAAATAAAACTCTCTTGCTGTGTTCAGCAAGTTTAGGGCAAGCATCACCCGTAACAGTTTCAGTTGTGTCGATTAATAGGTCGCCAAATTCTGGCCATTCGGGCTTACCCACAGCCATTAATTACGTCATCCCTTATTCAAGAACCGCTTGTACGTCGCCTTTGATTTTTGCTCTTCCGCCAGATGGTTCAGCCAGTGTTTCCCCGCATACGTTGCAGGTTATCTTGTTGACAGTGTTGCTGAAGAGTAATTGTTCGTTGCCGCATTTTGAGCATTTGACTCTAAGGAAGACGCTTTTTGGTTTTGGGATAAGTTTGCTCCATTCAGACATGACTTTTTTTCTCCGCTATTATTGTATAACTAGTTTTCTGAGGCGAATACCGTCTTTATGCCTCATGTAATTGCAGACTTTGCATTTTAATCTCAGGGTTTGTTTTTTGGTTGTTTTCGCGAATTCTCTTTGAAGAGGATATTTTTGTCCACCGTAACCCTGCTTTTCTCTTTCGTGGTGGCGTTCTCCGTGAGCTAAAGCTCTTCGCTTTCCGGGCTTGTAGAGGGTTACACTGTGAATTTGATGAATTTTACATTTCGGACAGTAAGTTTTAACTTCTTTAGGAACGTTCACCTTGTTCACTACCAGCTTTGCATAAAATAAACATACGCATTCTTATACTTTTTCACCTATCTGCGATAAACTTGAATCTTTGGGAGTCATTCGAAATAGATTGGATAGAGTTTTCTAGCCTTCTCGTTTAACTCTTCAATAAGACGCCCAATTCTTCCGTGGACTTAGAAGTGCCTCAAGGAATTGACTGCAATGCGTTCCTCACTTTTTATCGCTGAAAAGATCGACTAAAATAATTTTTTCTCTTAAGTTTTTGCATAATTCTATACCTATTGCGTCTTGAATCTCCTATGGCAACCACCTTGAGATAATCAATGTGAAATATTAAGGCAAGGACCGCAGCCCTCTTTATCATCTTAACCCAAACAAAATTGAAGGAGTTGAAATTCATTGGTAGCGGCTCTGGCAAACGGAAAACTGGAAAAAAACCGCATTCTTTTTTAACGGAAGATAATTTATCTTTTATCCAGTTTGCAGGTAACGCGCTTATGCAAATTCTTTCAAAACTCAAACAGCACTCAGATACCATTGTTAAGCTGTTGCCATTGCTTGCTTTCGTCGCTCCCATGACTCTGCTGTACGTGCTAAACCCAGCTGACCCGTACCTTAATCTTAGCCCTCAAGATTCTTTTCAGTTAATGTGGAAGGGCAGAACCTTCCAATTGTTCTTTGCATGGTTGATAACGCTGGAGTTTATTCTCAGTTGGGAAATATTCAAGTCAAAGATAAGTAAGCAAAACAAATCAAAGCTCGTTGCTTTTGCTATAGCCTTGGTTCTTCCAACCGCGTACGTGATTTCGGAATATTATTTTGGGTTAAACGCTGCAATTGCAAACTTTTCCCTTCAAAACGGAGTTGCTTTTTACGATTCGATGCCTCTTGCAATTGAATACCTTGTTTTCGCAAGTCTTTTTTGCTTAATCATTTTCCTGTCTTTTGGGAAAAAGGGTTTATCAGGTTTTGCTTTACCTGCTTTTTTTGTCGGTTTGGTGGGAGTTCTATACACTATCGATAATGTTTTTCCTGATGGGCAGTTTACGCCTTTTCAAATATTGGTTCCATCCACAGCCACGCTTGCCGCTCGCGTCTTAGGCTTAATGGGATATACGACTTTGCTTGGGACAGAAAATAGCATGCCAACCCTGCAAGCTACAGGACCATTGGGAACAGCTAAATTCGCTATAGCTTGGCCTTGTGCAGGTATTGAGAGCTTTCTTATTTTCACGGCTGTTGTTTTGCTGTTTTTGCAGCAGATGCCAATTTCCTGGAAAGCTAAAACAGGATACTTCATTTTTGGCGCAGCCGTAACGTATTTCATAAATGTCATGCGGATAGTTACCATCTTCACTATTGGTATGCAGTACGGCGTAAACTCAGACCAAGTTCAAACGTTCCATTTCTATTATGGCCCACTATACGCGATAGCATGGATTGTTTCTTATCCATTGGTCATTATTGCAAGCCAAAGCTTATGGCGAAAAATTAAAAATGGACCCACAGCTCTAACCACGAAAACCTTAGGAAACCTCAACAAGCACAGCTAAGCCCTGTTTAACCAAATTCTTTGCATTCTCAACCGGCAAAGAAGCCACATCCTCAACCATAAATGGCCCATAAGTTTTCATATCTAGACCAATAATAGCTGGAGTATTTTTTGCAAATCTTAAAGTCACACGTTTATGACTCACCTCAGCTTCAACTTTAGCAGTTTGACCCTGCAGGAGACCATCAGCAAACTTTCGATACGAACCGCTGAAAGTGACAAAACTCTCACACATCTTGGCTTCTTCAACCGTTAACAAATCCGAAGGCAACGTTTGGTTTTGGGTGATTGTCTTAACTATTTTTTTGTATCGTGCCCAAAGCAGTTCCTCAAGCATCCGTTTAACGTTCTGCGCCTCACGGTCTAGCAGATTTATTTTGACCGATTTTTTGTCAAGCATCCTGCTCTCTTCTCTCATACGCCTTAAGTAATCTGCAATTCTAGCATAGAAGTCAGGCGGCAAACCTCCAAGCGAAGCGTCATCAATTTCTCTTCGCCATCCCGCGTAAAGTTCAGCGTACATTAGTTTGCCACCTTAGCCCTTCCTTTGCAAATAAGCATAACTGCCGCAGCTAAAGGCAACTCTTTCGTCTCATTCTTGTATGGACCCAACGTTTCTCCACCCAACTTGAACTCTGGCGCATCCGAAACCAAAACTCTTGCCTCGCCCTTTTTAAAAGCTACCGCCCCTTTGAACGGATCAAAATCCCGCAGGTTCTTCGCTGCAAACTCAACTTTTTTTAGTCCAGTTTTACCATGCAAAGTGCCGTTCATCCTGATTAAACGGTGAATATCAGTGGTGACAACTGTATCAATCTTTGAAGACTGCAAATCTCTCACGTGCTCAGCCAGTTTTAGCCAAGTTTGAACACTAACCCCGTAAATGCTGTCCCATCGTCCATCATTTATGCAACGTTTAATGATAACTTCTTTGTTTTTCAAAAGCGCATTATTCTTTAAACCAATGCCTTTCATATCTTCCTGTGTAGCGTTGAGGAGAAAATTTTGCATTCCTAATTTTAGTCGCTTGTTCCAACCAAAGTTGTGTAGAGTAAATCTTTTTTTTGCGCGCTTTCCTTGTTTTTCTCTTGAGTCTTTATCTAGTATTGCTAAGCCTAAGCCAGTAACGTAATCAACGATTTCTTTTCGTGCCATGGCATCCAATGAACGTACTGCTTCACTCTCAACATGCACGTGGTATCCACGGTGACCAGAAAAAAACACATGCAATTCATCCAAAGAAAAGCCAAAATCGTTCTCTAGAATGTCAATCAGTTTGGCAGTTTCGTGTCGAGCAGAGTCTATGCAAAGCTCACAAGGCCAAGTTTTGGTTTCAAACTTTGTTGCTTCGCATGCTGGACAGATTTCGGGAGTTATTCCTCTGCCGCTGAAGCCACATTTGCTGCAGGTGAATTCATCATGAATCTTATTGCAAGAAGTTGGAATATGATCGGCGTCTATGTCGAAGACTAAGTCAGCGCCTAACCAGCCTTTCTTATCCATGTCAAAATCGGGGTTTTCATAATAAGCGCAAGAATGGTAGACATCTGATGGAACAGCTTGTTTTAGTGCGGACCTTAAGCTGCCGATTGCTTCAAATCTTTTGTGCCTAACCATAAATCGTTCTTTAAAGAGCAGATAGCCAAATTCTCTTTGGTCAAAATGAATTGGTGCGGGAATAACAGTTGAGGGATCTCGGTAGTATTCGCAGAATTTTTGATAAACGAAGTCTCGAGAAGCCTCCATGTTCCCCTTTGCCCCTTTTTATAACGATTATAATGACTACTCTTCCCAAATTTATCTATATCCGCCTGCCTACCCAAATTACATATTACTTAGAGTTTAATCGAAACTTCAGTTTAAAGACCCAGCAGTAAATTAAAGAAGGATGCACTAAAAGCGAGCATGAAAATAATAAACATTAACCAGATTGCTGTGATTTCCAACTCTTTTTTCTCCTTAGGAATCAGAACGTATACAAAAATGAAAGGCAGATACCAATTTTGGAAGTAAGGTAGAATAAAACTTAACAAGAGAAGAAAAAGCGCCGACAGAGAAAGCAAGCTGTTCCTGTTTAGCATGTAAAGTGAGTAAGCCAAAGTGACCGATAGTATCAGCAAAACTAAGAAGGATTGAAGTCCCCAAGAAATCTGGGTGTTAGATGAAAAAGCATTGATGCCATTCATTATTAACTGTGGCGCACTGGCAAGAAAGTACGGTGCGCTTAAATAAGCAGTGAAGATGCTGGCAACCCCAAAGATGACGCCTGCGATCACAGCTTTATTCCTCATTAAACTGCTTAACTTGTTTGTTTGGAAAAGTTTGATTAAACCCACAGCAATTAGGGGCAAAAGGAAAATGCCTGCTTCATACTTAAAAAATACGGAAACAGCAATAAGCAAAAAGAAGTAATCATAACGCTCCCTTACAAACATGTATAGGGCAAATAAAGAAAACAGGAAAGCAATTGAATCAAACATTCCGTCAGCAGCGTAAACCACTAAACTAACATAAATAATGTAAACTCCCAAGAGCTTGAGGAGCAAAGCCATATCCTTTTGCAAGAAATTTTTAAGGAAAAAATAAACGCAAACAGTAGCAAACACCAGAAATATAGCTATCTCGGCTTTGTAAATCAAGGACAGGTCAAAACCCTTTTGGAGTAGAACACTAAAGGGCAAATACAAGAAAATGCTGCCTAATGGGTATAGTTGCGGCATTTCCGGCCATGTTACAAACTTGTAGGATGAATTATCAAGATTTGCCAGCTTGCCTAAGGGTTGACTAAAAACTGAAAAACCATCCTTAAGAAACAAACTGGAAACATAAGAATCTCTGGCATTATCTGTATACCAGTTTTCGAATGTCGCAAGTGGATTGGAGTTTATTGCTATGAGGAAAAGCCAAATCATCAGCGACAATGAAAGTAAAATTAAGAGGTACCTGCGGTTTTTCTTGCTAAGAGAGGGTAAGCTGAGCTTATTTGACTTGAACTCAGTGGAGGCCGGCACCATTTTTAACATTAAAAGTATCGTCAGACCTAAGCTTACCAGAAACACTATTTTTGAGGGTTCGTTTAGCCACGAATATGGAAGGGTATTGTTTGGTTCTTGGGCAGATGCTTGGAAATGAACAGTGGCAACATTAGGTGAATCAGAGATAAAAACCGCTTCATAGTAGTTAGCATCTGCAATAAATGCGTAGGTAATATTTGATCGCGTTAAAACAGAGTAATTCACGCTGCTATCGATTACAAAAAAATAGGGTCTAGTTGGAAAAATAATGGAGAAGTTTTCTTCGAAAGCAGTTGGGGTTTGTACTAAAATTGAAATGTTTTCTCCTGCGCGAAGAGATCCTAAACCTTCGATGTAAGTTTCTTTTGGGCTTAGTTGGAAAGTGTCGTTTACCAAAGAACTTGGTTGATTAATACCCGAATCTCTTGGGAATAAGCTGATGGTGGCAAGAACTATGCTTAGAACTAGTACCGTAATAGCAAATAACAGCAGAACCTTAGTGTTGGGACGTTTCATGAGCAGGCATCCTTTAAAGCGAAGCAACCAACAGGTATTTAATTCTGCCATTAACTAAAATAAGCCTTGCTTAACAAACTTACGAACGTGAGACCGCTTTTAAAGTATAAGTCAGGTAGCTTTCGACTTCGGTCAAAGAGAGTTTAGATTTTCCCCGTTTTCTGTTAACAAATAAAATTGGGGTTTCTTTCACCTTAAAATTCCTCAAAACGGCTTGCCTTATGGTTTCTATTTGAATCTCATAAGTATGGCTATGCAAGTTGCCAATGGTCGCTCTTAGAAACTTCGTGGAGTAGCAGCGAAAGCCGCTGGTGCAATCATGAGGTTTCAAGCCAAGAGATAGCTTGGCTATAAAGTTGGCAATTTGACTAATTACTTTTCTTGTGAAAGGCCAACCTGTTACGTTGCCGCCCTTGATGTACCTGCTACCGATCACTATTCCGTAGTCAGACGTATACATGCTTGAGAGAAGTTGCGGGATATCTTTCGGATTGTGGGAATAGTCAGCATCCATAGTAACAACATATTTTGGCGCCTGCTTTAAGGAAAGAAAAAATTTGAACCCATCGGTTATTGCTGTGCCTAACCCGCTTTTTTTAGGTCTAACACATAGAAGAATATTATTGTATTTGATTTGCTTTTCTTCCACGATTTTTTCGGTTTCATCTGGGCTGGAATCATCGATAACGAGTATTGAAGCGTTCAATTTTAAATTTTCAATACCTTCAATTAGTTTAGAAATGTTATCTGCTTCGCCATAAGTGGGAAGAATTATCCCAATTTCCGAGGCTGCCACATCAGTCTTGCCAATTAATCGATAACTCATAGGACTCTGACCTATTTGACTGTAGTGACTTACTGTAGTGACCTAATAAATCTTAGCCAATAAATGGGTTTTAAGCGAGCTTTTGTTTCCGCTTATAATAAGCAAGCGGATGATAAATCCAACGGCACAAATCATCTTTGTTTTTGCATACACCATGCGTCTGCAACACTGAGCATTGAGGGCAAGTGTATCGAGTTGCTGAACCTCTTTCTCCAGCGATATGCTCGATTTGATAGCGTGTTAACCTTTCATTATAGTCTGAAAAAGTCCTGAACAACTCATTAAGAGCTTCAGGTGACATTCCTATGTTAATAAGGAAAGAAGTTAGAGTAAACCTTCCAATATGAGAAAGATGATGACTTTTTGAGGCATCCTCATAAAGCATGTTTATACATGGTGGAAAAGCTCCTTGAACAACAGTCTTAGGCATTTCCTCAATTTCTTGTCCTATCAACTCTTGAGCTAATTTTGTCAGATTATTGGCGATAATAGTAATATCTTCAGGTAGGTTTTTGAGGTCTGGAATATCGAGCCTTTTTTCTATTCTCCTTTTTACTTCCTCTTGAAGAAGACGAGCTACCTTATCTTTATTTAAATAAACCATGCCATGGTCTATAATCTGGTTAACAAGCTTCCATTCATATCCATGTAAATGGGCGGCATTTTTTAAATAAAAGGTAAACCCTATACGAAAATCTTTGAAAGGTTTTCCCTCGTTAATCGCCCAATCAAAATCTTGGGCTATCATTAGTATTTTTTCGTTACTTTTCTCTTGAAGCATTTCTAAATAGGCATTTTTTGCTTCAGCCAGGGCATATCTTTTCTTAATCCAAGAATTTTTTGTTGCGATGACCAGTATGAGTGCACCTGGAAAAGAAGGAATTTCGATATTGTCTTTTTTTCTTTTGCCAGGTTCCAGCGTTAGTATTGCATTTTCTACCCTTTCTTTGGCTCTATCAAAAACTTGTGGGTTTTGTGAGCTCACCAGTTCTTCAATCGTTAGCTGAGTTTCTCTAACTCGCTCAGCTGTTTTTTTTAAAAAAGGATATTTTGAGCAATCGGTATCTTCAAACCGCACGTTTGCTCTTTGCATTTAATTATCTCATTATTCTGTTTCGATTCTTGGTGCTAAGAAGAAGGTTAGTTTTCCCTCTTTTGTTTGTTGAAAGTCTATTCTCACGGGCATATCGGTTGAGAATTCAAGCGTCGCAATGTCTGAGGTGGCTGACGCTGCTTTTATAATTTCAGATAAATAGCTTAAGCTAAATGTTGCTTTGGCGTTTTCTTTTACTTCCAAATCAAGTAACGCATCGTTGCCTTTCTGGAGAGTAATGGTTGCTCCCATTAGGTCTCCTGAAGCGCTCAGGGTTAGTTTTTCTGGTTCGGCTTCAATTCGCACGTGGTCGCTTACAAGCTGGGCGTCTTCGATTGCTTGGCTTAAGCCTTGGGTGGTGGTTTTAGCTTTTACGTTGAAGGTTATTTTTGGAGTGGGGACTTCTTCTTCTGAAGCTTCAAGGGTTGGCATTGTGAAGTTTCGGCTATATTTTCCAGTTATTATTATTTGTAATCGTCCAGTTTTGTCATCTAGGGATAGCTCGACTGCTTCGTCTCTTCCAGCGCGTTTTAGGAGTTTTAATAGTTCGCTTATGTTGATGCATATTTTGGTTGGCTCTGTTGCGACGTACTCTTGAAAAATCGATTTTGGCCATTCAAAATCAATCATGGCAACGCGTGATGGATCCATTGCGCGGAGCTTTAAGCCTTCAGCATCGATTTTGAATGTTGCTTCATCTACAAGGATTGAAATGGCTGTAGCCATGTCTCTTAAGAGTTTAGCGTCAGACACTTTAAGCTTGAACAAGGTATTTTCATCCCTCGCTTATGCATATTAGCGTGAAGTTATATAGCTTTTGATTACCGTGACCTTATAAATAAATTGTCCTATTTAGGCCAAAAAAACGTGCACTTAAAAAATTATGCGATAATTAGGTATGTTTAGAGTAGCGCAGCGCTTAACATAGCTAAGTTTATTGTTTCATTCAAAAGAGAAGTCTTAGAAGAATGGACAGTCGAAAGCGTCGTTTTAGCTGTATTCTCTGAACGTGTAATTGCATTTGGTGCAGCGGAGAAATTGGGTTGAAGATTCATCTGCTCCACGCGTTTGCACCTGCCAAACGTAAGCCGTGTTGTTCTGGCATCGTGGGCATTCAATTCGCACAGTTGGCAATGTATTCAATTTCTGCTCTTCTTTGCCTATAACCGCTACAAACTGCTGAGGACTGTGTTGAATAACTTTCGACGCTACTTTTGGCTCAACTTTTTCGCCTGCTTCAGGCTTTTTATACCCACATTTTTGGCACGCAAGAACTAAAGAAGCATCTTTGCCAGCCTTTGATTTTTTTGGCTCAAGACGCGAACCGCATTTAGGGCAAAATTCCATAGTCCGTTATCCACTACCCGTTTTTGATTCCCTTAGCATTGTGACTTTTAAACCTTTTCCAATTCGGGGCAAATTAAGGAGTGACCCCAGAGGCTACGAGATGTGCAACGCGCAAAGGCTCGGGGTAATAGCTTCTTATCGAAGTTAATTCCACAATTTCTCGGGCATCAACCAATGAGATTCCTGCTAGCTCAATGTAAATCTTTTTACCGCGGCAACAGACTTGATGAATCTCTCCTGCCTCAAGAATCATTTTCCAACGATTTTCACTGTTAGGCAAATTATTAATCGCCTTGTGAATTGCTTCTAAATCTGGTTTATCAAGCGTTAAGGCAATAATTGGAAGCTTTGTTGCTAGATTTAGCTTTTTGATATCCACCACGTTAAAGCCAGCAAACGTTATCCCGTTTAACATTACTAAACGCAACTGTTTACTATGAGGCGAACTGGTAATCATCGAAGCTATCTGTTCAGTGGCGTCAAAGCCGTCTATTGCAATTTGAGTATGCATCACTCCCTCAAGCCAGCAACCGCCCCTGAAAACAACGCCAACAACAATCACAACACCCTCGGTGTGTGGAACAAATTTTCCGTCGTCTACACCGAGCACGCGGATTTCAGATTTTATCGTTCGAAAGCGTTTAACTTCCAAAACTATCCCTAAAAGCTATTAGGCCTTTTTTAGCTTTTAAATTAAACTTCATTAGACTCTTGACTTTAATGAACAATTAAAATTTAGAACTAAGGCTATTAGTATTTAGCTTCGATATCTTTTCGGTGACTGTCTTTTGTAGAACAAAAACAGTTATGTTGCCATTTTTGATCAACTAAGGCCAAAAGTTAAAACGAAAGAAAATTAAGCTTTTAGAACATGATCTAACTCTTTGCTAAAAGCGTTATTTGCTTCTCGAACTTTCTCAACAGCTTTAAGCAAAGCGTCTTCGGGCTTAGCCTTCCCTTTCATTCTAACGTAAATAATGGGGTTTGATGCCAAAGGATGCGGAACATCGTACCCTGCAAAATCCACCGTTTTATCTTCTAAAAGCCTCTTTTGCAACAAGTTACATAGACCGTGAGTGCCGCCTTCGATTTCTATTTTAAGCTCATTTCCTGATTTTTTAATCACATTAATTTTCATTTGTTAATCCCCCTTTAGCTATATCGTTTCTTTTCCATAATCAGGCGCGATTTTACGATTTTCTGTATTACCACATTTTGGACAATGCAGTTCATACCGTTGAGGTTCCAGTAAATTGCCGCATCGAGAACAGAAAGCATACACTATGCCTAAGTTTTTGTCGTTGGTTGAGAGATGGAAGATGCGGTTTTTTCCACTGATCACTTTAGCCCTGACAATGTCACCTGGTCTGCATACGTCATTCATTGAATCAACATACCGGTCTGAAACATCAGAAATGTGCAAGATGCCGCTGAATTCGCCTGAGAGCCGTTTGTTTTCTATTTTAAGGATTCTTACTAAAACATTATCGGACTGGGCATTACCAATTTGCCCCACAACCGTTGACGAAACTTTCGGTATGAGTTCACCATTGACTAAGGGGTAAACAGAAACCCGTTTGTTTAGCAAGTCGAGCAATGCACGACCGACAATTTTGGAGTAGATAACGCCGTCTCTAACGTATGTTCCGGAGTCCGGAATAAACTCTTCAATAACACCTAATCGTTCTCCGGGCACCACTAAATGACCGCTTTTTTGTTCAAGTGGTTTCAGACTCATGATATTTCCCTTTTATATTAAATAAGCTAAACAGTCGCTAATTGATAAATGCATATGCTTAGTTTCCAGTCGCATCAATAAACCTTTTGATTAATAAACAAAATTAATTCTAGGCCGAGACCTAAAAGCTATTCTTCGCTTATCCTATCTATGACATATAAATCAATGACAAATTCATGCTTAATTTTCGTGTGAAAATCAAACATTTTGGGAATAGTCATGAGCATAGCATAAACTGCTTTAACAACGCCGTTATGTTGCGCCACTAACATTTCTAAAAAAGGAGACGGTGAAACCTGCAAAAAACCATTGCTTGCTTTAAGCTGCTTAATTAATTGCTTATCGGTTTTCGGATGGTTATGAAGAGAGTAAACACAATTTCCCACTTCCAACGCCTTTACTAAGAAAGCTCTGTCAGCCTCACGTGTTTGCACCCCAAAAGGAGGATTCTGCAAAACGGTATCAAATCTGCCCATGATAGCGCTGATGTCGCCGATAACCCATTGAACGTTACCAGCTAAACCGACTTTGAAAGAGTTTTCAACGGCGGTTTTAATGGCTAACCTGTCAACATCAACTCCAACAACGTTGTCAGCGCCAAGGTGGGCGGCGCCTAAAGCCAGTCTGCCTGTTCCACAGCCTAAATCCAGTACTGTTTTGCCGATAATGTCGTTGTTCGCATAGGTAGCGATGTATAGCATGGTTGATGCAATCGATTCTGAGATAGTGTACTGTTCAAGTTGCGCTTGAGGAGAAGGCTGGGACGCAATTTTTGCGAGGAACCGCTCTAAATCTAATTTTCGAATAATCCTTTTTTGAGCATGTTCTCCCATGAAGATTCGCCCGAAGCTACCATGAACTCGTTAAAGGTTAAGACAGGCTTTGAAAACTTTTCTGAAGCGTCAAGAGAAATGCGGGGGCATGCCGTGTTGACGTATGCATCGATAGAAGGAAATTCCAGGAGCGTTTCAGGATTAATTTCCCGAATCGCCAACAGATAAGCGGCTTTTCCATGTTTCTCAGCTAATTCCTTGGCGCTTAAGGCTTGGTCTAACCGTTTTTGCCCCGGTTTCAAACCAACAAGAACCCCTAAAGTTTTAGCGCGTTGTGCTTCCTCAATGCATGCCCAGCGTTTTTTGAGGATTTTTTTGGCTTCATCATTAACTGCGAAAGCCCTGTTATCATATGGGTCAGCTATGAACGTTGGCCTAGAGGTGCCTAACGCGATGCCTAAAGCATGGAACATTCCGCCGCCAACGAAAAGGAAAGCTTCCACCTCATCGGCGATTGATTTCACGTTGCTGTAATTGCAGCCGCTAACTTGCCCAGCATAACCCATTTGCCCACTATCGCCGATTATTACTGTTTTTCCAGCCCTGATTAAAATTTCTCTCGCCTGATTTAGCGCCTGCAAATGCTGCACCGAAGTCGCTAAACCAATCTTATCATAATTACTCAAAAGCGGCAAAGATTGCTCGATAGCCTTGTCAACCTTTACTGTAGCTCTTGCTTCAACATAGATTGTTGGAATCGGCTCATGCTTTACAAATTTTGAATGCCCAAAATGCACAATCAAATCCACGCCTAAACTTTCAGCTTCATTAACCGCTATATCGCAGGCACCGTAGCAAGGGTCACCGGAAATTATTGCAAATGCACCGCTCTTTTCGATAATTTTAGCTAAGCGTGGACCTTCAGGTTTTAATCCTTCAGGCAGTTGCAACAGAACGCGTTTGGCGCCAAGTTTGGTTATCTCTAGCTTTAGCCTTTCCTCTTCAAAATCAAACCCTTTCATACTTTACTCCAACCAATGACGAGTAATAAGAAAAACTAAAGAAAAAAGCAAGACAAAGCTGTTGCTTAACCGCTCTTTATGCTAGCGTGGCCATTCCCAGTCTTGAGTTGGCTTTTTGAGAGGTTGCCCACGAGCTAAAGCGGCTTGTTCAGCGAGGCGTTCAAGAATTATCTTTTGTTCAATACTGGCAACGTTCTTTCTTGTAGTAGTTACGGCATCGTTGTTTACGGATATGCTGTCGATTCCTGCCCGAACAAGGAATTCTGCGAAGTCTGGAAGGTTTGATGGGCCTTCGCCGCATATGGAGACGGTGACTCCGTTTTCGTGAGCGACTTTGATGAGGTGTGCAATTATTCTTTTTACTGCTGGGTCTCTTTCGTCGAAGTATCCCATCTGGGCTAGGCGTTCAGAGTCGCGGTCAATCATTAGTATGCCTTGAGTCATGTCGTTTGAACCGATTGAGAAGCCGTCGACAAGCTTAGAGAATTCGTCAGCCATTATCGCTATGGATGGCGTTTCAGCCATAAACCATATTTTGAAGTCGCGAGAGCGCTCTAGACCTTCTTCCTTCATAATTTCGAGAACTTTTTTTGCTTCCCAAAGAGTCCGAACCATAGGCAGCATGGCATAGACGTTTTTGAGTCCCCATTCTGTTCGGCATTTTTTGATGGCTTGGCATTCAAGTCGGAAGGCTTGGATATACCATTTGCTTATGTAGCGGCTGCATCCTCTCCAACCGAGCATTGGGTTTTCTTCCATTATTTCGTATTTTTCTCCGCCTTTCAAGCCTCGGTATTCGTTGGTTTTGAAGTCGCTTAAGCGTACCACCACTGGTCGGGGCTGGATTGCTCGAGCCACGGTTGCCATGCCTTCGGCAAGTTTGTCTACGAATTTTTGGCTTTCACCCTCTTCGACAAACATCATTGGGTGCTGACCTATCGCGCTAGCGAGTATGAATTCGATGCGCATTAACCCGATGCCCTCGAAAGGCAGATTTTTGTAATCTTCAATTTTTTCTGGAACACCCAAATTCATGTAGATTTTTGTGGCTGTTACTGGAGCGGCTTCTGTTACTGCTTGCATAATCATAGCTGGTCCATTTGCGACTGGTTGAACGGCTTGGGCCATTATGCCTTCGTAAACTATGCCGTTTCTTGAATCCACAGTATATTCTTTGCCTGTTTTCATTACTTGAGTAGCAGTTTCTGTACCTACCACGCAAGGGATGCTAAGTTCGCGGCTTACAATTGCTGCGTGCGATGTGATTCCGCCTTTGTCGGTGACTATGGCACTTGCCATTTTCATGAATGGCACAAAGTCTGGGTCGGTCATGCCTGTTACGAGAATATCTCCTTTGTGCATGTCTCTGTGCGCGTCGTCAGGATTTAGGACAACTGTTGCTTTGCCTGCGCCATAACCTTTTCTTCCAGCTGAAATGCCTCTAACTACTACTTTTAATGTTTCTTCAGCTTTAGTTTCTTCAGTTCTTAAGGGTGTTTCCATGTTTTTTGTGCTCCAAACTGTTTCTGGGCGGGCTTGAACTATGAACATGTTTTCTGGGAAAGATAGGTCTTGGTCAATTGCCCATTCAATATCCATGGGTTTGCCGTAATGCTTTTCGATTCGCTTTGCAAGTTCTGCAAGGGTAAAGATTTCCTGATCGCTTAAACAGGTTGCTTTCTGCTTATCTGCTGGTACGTCCAAGTGCACTGTTTTGCCTGTTTTGGGGTCACGGAGATACATTATTGTTTTACGCGAAATTCTTCTTTCGGTAATCTTGACTGTGTTCTTGTCTACGACAAAATCATCGGGGTTAACGGAGCCTGAAACGACAGTTTCTCCTAAGCCGTAGTTTCCTTCGATTACAATTTCATCGGTGTTACCGGTGACAGGGTTTATGGTAAACATGACTCCAGCGCATCCGGAGTTCACCATTTTTTGGACCCCAACGCTTATGAAGACTTTGTCATGTGCAAACCCTTTTTCGGTTCGGTAAAAGATTGCACGTGGAGTAAAGAGGCTTGACCAGCATTTTCTTACTTTATCGATAAGGTCATCTGGGCCTCTAACGTTTAAGAAAGTTTCTTGTTGACCTGCAAAGGAAGCGTCAGGCAGGTCTTCGGCTGTAGCGCTTGACCGAACGGCAACGAAAACGTCTTTTAACTCGAGCCGTTGGTTTAGCTCTTTGTAGGCCGTTCTTATGGCGGTGTCAATTTGTTTAGGCATCGGAGTTTTTTCGATAAGTTCACGTATTCTCTTTGAGGCTGTATCGTACTGTTTGGGGTCGTTTGGGTTTGTAACTGTTTCCTTAATTGCTTGATAGATTTGCTCGGCTATGCGTTTTTCTTGAATATATTTTTCATAAGAATAAGCTGTTACCGCAAAACCTGGTGGAACAGGTAATCCGGCGTTAATCATTTCGCCTAGGCTGGCGTTTTTGCCGCCAACAACAGGAATATCTTCTTTTCTTACATCATCAAACCATAAAACCAGTTCTTTCTCTTTAACTCTCAATTGTCTCCGTCTCCTGTTCGGCCGTCTCTGTTTCTTCTGGAGAGGGTTGAATCTTGGAGAGAACTATTTTGCAGGGTATTGGAAGTTTTGCGCTTCCCCTTTTGAGAGATTCTTTGGCTGTTTCTGCAGCTGATGCTTTTACTTTGACTGTTATGATGGTTTGTCCTACTTCTACTTTTGCTGCTGTGCCGATTGCCGTTCCGAAGGAACGTCTCATTCCCTGTTGAAGACGGTCAGCGTGAGCGCCAAAGATCATTTTGTTTTCTCTTAGGATAATGTGAGGGTAGAGATTAACAACCATAAGATAATCATTTATGAGTTTATCTATTAAGACACGGTTTGTTGCAACACGTGCTGCTTCTAAGGCAGTATGGCGTATTTGAGCTCGTTCTAAAGCTATTAATTCAGCTTCGCATTCAAATGTGCCCTTTGTATCGCCCATAGTGAACTTTACTATTTTTGGGGGCGGAAAACCTCGAGCGTATTCTTTTCTTGTGTAGGCTCGATTTTTCACGTGCCTGTAGTTTCTTGCGTGCATACAACGTCCCTTTTTTTACCTTACTCAATCAGCCGTATTTAAACGATTTGTAACTTCAAGGTGAAGCTTCGCGTGAACTTTTTAATTTCCAATATCTACTTCAATCATTTGTTCAGTCAAACCGCGGCGTTATTTCTTATATACTTAGTTAACTTTTCTTTTCCAGATGCCAACAGAGTTGTTTATTTCAGGGAAAAACTGGAAGCTTTCGCTATCGGAGCTTGCTTCTTACTTGAAAGCAAAAGAAATCAAGTTTGAAGTGCAGTTTTTTTCTAAAGAATTCTTTGCGATTAACGTTGAAGAAACCTTAGGGGCTTCTGTTATTGAGGATTTAGGAGGAACCATAAAGATTGGTGAGGTAAAAGCAAAGTTTCTTACCCAAATTGTTAAGGAAGCGTTTCATGAAAGAAATAAACAAGCCCAGTCACAAATAACTGCATCCTTAGCATCAAGCGGCATAGTAAATGAAATGGTCAAGTCTGCTGAGAAAGTGCTTTTCGGAGTAAGCGTCTACTGCACTGAAAAAACATTGCGCCCGCTCTCAGGGGGTATTCAGCGGTTTGTCGGAAGTGCATTGAAGGATGAGCTGGCAGGTTTTGATAAGAAATCTAAGTTTATGGGTTTTTCTAAAGATAGAAGGTTCGCTCAGCTTAGTCATGTGGAAGTTTTGAAGAAGAATTTGGTTGAAAACAAAGCGGAAGTATTGCTTTGTATCGGCAAGCAAGAAACATGGGTTGCCACCACAGTTGGTGTGCATAACCCGTTTGAATTTCAAAAAAGGGACATATACAAGCCTATTCAGCGCAAGATTTTTGCTATACCGCCTAGGTTAGCCAGGATAATGGTTAATTTGTCTGCTTGTAAACCGGGGAAGGTTTTGCTTGATCCGTTCTGTGGTGTTGGGACTATTCTTCAGGAAGCTCTTCTTGAGAGGGCAAAGGTTGTTGGGGTTGATGTTAATCCTTGGTGTGTTAAGGCAGCAGCTGAGAACCTTGAATGGATTAAAAGAGAGTATGAGCTTGAAGATGTGGAGTTTAGGGTTGTGCAGGGAGATGTTGGTAGGTTGGCGCAGAAAGTTGGGCAAGAAACGGTTGATTGTATTGTGACGGAGCCTGATTTGGGTCCAGCTTTAAAGCAGGTGCCAACGGGACCCTATGCATTAAAAATTATTCAGAAGCTTGAGCCTCTGTATTTTGGTTTTGTTGAAGAAGCGTATAGAGTGCTGCAGAAGGGGGGGCGATTGGTTCTTGTGACTCCATACATTGTGACGCGTTCTGGGCAGTCGGTAACTATGCCTATTGGTGAAAAGCTTGAGAGTTTAGGTTTCCGGAGGATTCAGCCTTTCTCAGAAAACATGTTTTCCAAAGATGCAGTGGGGCTTGAAGAGTTGGTGGGGGCTTCGTCTTTGGTTGAGGTTGATGAGCGTCACAAGATTTGCAGAGAAATTCACGTTTATCAAAAGTAAGCTGTTTGTTTGCTGATATAATTTATTAATTTGTTTTAATGAATATGCGGGTTGAGGATGAGATTGTTGTCTAATATTTCGAGACCTGATTGGGATAGGTACTTCCTAGATCTTTGTGAGGCTGTGGCTAGGCGTGCTACTTGTGACCGTGGGAGAAGCGGTTGTGTGATTGTTAAAGACAAAAGGATTATGACAACTGGGTACGTTGGTGCTCCCATGGGTTTGCCGCACTGCGACGAGGTCGGGCATGACTTTCGCAAAGTGTTTGACAGTAACGGCAACGTGACCCAGCATTGTGTGCGAACTCTTCATGCTGAACAAAACGCGATTATTCAGGCAGCTAGGTTCGGCATATCACTTGAGGGAGCAACCCTTTTCTGCAAAATGACTCCATGCCGAACTTGCGCGATGATGATAATTAACGCGGGCATAAAACGTGTTGTTTGCGAAAAGCGTTATCATGCTGATACCGACACCTTAGATTTGTTTAAGCAGTCATGTGTTGAATTAGCTATAATGAATGATGAAGTCGAAAAATACGACAAGCAATAAACGAAACAGTTCAGCTTAACCGCTGTTTAGCTGGTTTTTTTAGCCACAACACTCAGCATTCTTCTAGTGACATTGCCTTAGCGCTGTGGCTGTGACTATTATTGAATAGTTTTGCTGTGTTTTTTTGTTCAGGCTGGTTTAGGTTGCTTTTTTGGTTTAGGACTTAAATTGTTTGCAGGTAACGGCTGGATTTGGTTGAATTTGGTTAGAATTGGTTAGAATTGGTTAGAATTGGTTAGATTTGTCCCGATTTGTAGCGGTTAATCGAGGTGTGAAGGATAGTGAGGTTCAGGTTGCTGTTTGAAATGGTTTGTAGGTTAATTGTAAAAAGTGTGAAAAAAGGGCAGGAAGCGGTGTCTATTCTCCATGAGTTGCTGATGCTTCATTTGATTACAATGGGCAATTGTGGGCTAAATGAAAAACGTTCTCAGGGGTAAAGTAAGGGAGGGCACGGTCTCTTATTGTGTGGACACTTAATTGAGTTTTTTATCTTGTTTTTTGAACAACGATCCATTTGACGTTGTCAAACCCATACCTTGTAAGTAATGGGTCGAGGAAGTCTGGGGCTAAGTCATCATCTATCTCTGAAAAAACCACGGTGTCGCCTATCCTGTAAACGTCGCATATTTCTGAGAGACTTTTTAGGCCGGCGTATTTGCCTTTGATTACCCAGTAGCCGGGCTCATCTTTTCCAACTTCCATAATCCAGGAATACTGATCCTCAGGGTGCTTGCCTTGTGTAAAGTTGAAACTGCAAACTGCATCTCCGACAACTTTTGGGTCGTCGGTTGTTTTAACGTAAAACCAAATAGTCATCTTGCAATCACTACAATAACCAATACACTATACCCTTATTTGCTTTTCAGCACACCAACCCGCACTTGCCAACGTAGGTTATGTTTTGGCTTCTATTAGTGTTAGAGTTTCGAAGAAAGGCAGTTTACGTTCGGCTTTAATGCTTGCCTTAAGATTTTGCTCGGCAAATTTGGTAATGGTTTCTTCAACATTTGCGAGTGTAGATTGCACCAGTAGAATCCGACCGTTGGGTTTCAAGTGTGGAGTTGCTGTGGAGATAAAGCGGTCGATCACTTGCCTTCCGTTAATGCCTCCTGCCCATGAGCGTCCAATCCAAGATTCGGCTTCCGACTCAGCAGCAGGGAGATATGGTGCATTAAAGAGAATTAGATCAAATCTTGCGTTTTCGTTTAAAGCGGTTAACAGGTCAGTTTGAATGAAAGCCATTTTACATCGCAGATTATTTAGAGTCGCATTCTCCTTTGCACAGCGAATAGCGTAGGGGTTTAAGTCGCCTGCAACTACGTTTCCGGCTTTCTCCGCTACCAATATACCAAGCATACCGCAGCCAGTACCAACATCCAATATTTGCGCGCCTTTTTCTACGTCAAGGTTTTCAGCGAAAAGAAAGGAGTCTTCGGCAGGCTCGTAAACATTCTCCCAAACGTTAAAAACGTAATTGCCAAAATGCACTCTCTTAACGGGCGAGGGCATTTGCTAATGCTCCAAAGTCTTTAGGGGATAGCTCTCTTGCGCGCCTATCGTGAAACGGCAGGGTAAGAGCCAGTTTTTCAGCGTCTTGTTTGCTTACTTTTAAGGTGCTCTTGATGAAGGGTGCAAGTGCTTTGCCTACTTTTTTGTTGCGCTGAGTAAACAACCATTTAACCATTCGCTTGAATTGCAGTTCATCCTTCACTTCAAACATGCTTTTAGTCCAGGGCTTTATTCGAACGATTGTTGAATCGACTTTGGGTTGAGGATAAAACAGTTCTTTAGGAACCGCATCTAAAACTTCAGCTTCAGCGTGCTGATAAGTCAATACTGTTAGCCAACCATAATCTTCACTGCCTACCGCTGCTATAAGTCGGCGGGCAAATTCTTTCTGCAAAATCAATACCGCACAATCGATTCTGCGTTCAAAGAGCCACGTGACAAGATGGGAAGACAAATAGTAAGGGGGAAATCCTATGACCTTGTTAAACTCAGGCAAAGCTGCCTTCAACACATCGCCCTCTACCACAATCACATTGCCAGCTTCTTTGACTTGTTCACGGAGCACTTGTGCGACTTGCGGGTCCTTTTCAACTGCAATTACAGTCTTGCACTTATCGGCCAAGAAACGGCTCAGAAAACCGAAGCCTGCGCCAGCATCCAGCACCACATCTGAAGAGTTAAGCGTTGCATATGTGCACAGCTTATCGTAAAGTGAAGGTGCGACCGTAAAATTCTGCCCTGAAAGCTTATTCGGGGTAATTCGGTAAGTTCGAAGCAGCTGCTTCGTTTCCTCAAGGCTCATCGCTTATGCCTTATAGCGCCCTGGTGAACAATCGGTACTTGCTGTCGCTATCAAGTTCTTCCATAACGCGCTTTGTAATTAGCTTTACAGGATTAGGCAACTCGGTGCGCTTCTGCAAATCTTCGAAGCTTTCAAAGGGTTTTCGATCTCGCTCGTTGATCACTTGCCACATATACTTTTTTCCTATGCCTGGAATCAATTCTAGAGCATGCATGCGAGGGGTAATTGCTCGTGTGGTATTGAAAAAGTTCACGAACCATTTTTCACGGTTCTTCACTATAAGACTAATGGTGCTTGGAAGCTCCGCTTTAGCGGATGCGGTTAACTCTTCAAAACCAATTCGGCCAATAATGTAGGTAACCTCTTCACGAGAATCCTTTCCCACGTACACGCGGTCGCCTGGCTTAAGCATTAAGCCCTCTTTCACTAGAGCTTCCAGTAATGTAAAAAACTCCTCGCCTACGCATTGGATTAGAGCTCCAGCTCGATAACCTGCCCGTCCAGTCGGACGGAACCCCGGCTTGCCATGTGATAGGAAATCTAACACGTAAGCGTACTCTTCATACCGCTTTTCCATAACAGTCTCACTAAGCCCTCTAGTCTATTGCGCTTACTGCTTAAAAATACTTAGCCGTTTTTGCTACTTCAAAGTTCTGTTCTCATTCAGAAGTGCAACTATAGCGCGTAATTTTGCAGTTTCGATGATCTTGCGACCGCCAGCTAAGAAAACTCTCAATTCTTCAAGAGTTTCAGGCATGCAATTTATTATTTGAACCGCTTCAGCTTCGTCAATTTCATATTCTTTAACTAGAGTTTGCAGGAGCTCTACAGCCTTTTCAGGTTCAACTTTGGAGAATTTGTTTGCGTAATCTAATGTTCGGCGCTGGAACTGGTCTAGATTTTCTTCGCCAATGTCCTCTAATATCTTCTTAACCTGTGGCAATGTCAAGCGACTTTCGCTTACTTCTCTCTTGCTCATATTTCTCAAGTACCTGTATATGGCTCTAAATGTTCTGCGCGAGTAATTATTTCTTTTACGCTGTTGCCTTGAGGCACACTAATTACGTATCCGCGGCCACGCTTCTCTACTATGGTGCCTATTTTACCGTGAAACCGTTTGTGAGGCATACTTTTCTGTACGCTTGAATCCATCTTTATTAGTACTTGAGATCCAGGTGTGTATTCGTGCAGTATTTTGCCAATGTGTGGCTTACCTTTTTCCCTGGTTGGCTTTCTCAGTAAACTGCGAGTGCCTGTATAGTATCCTTTTGAACCTTTCATCCAATTTTCACCTTTTCTTAATCATCCATTATTACTTTTAGAACGTCAAGCTTAAGGGTCTTCGCTCTGTTTCCAAGCAGATCCGAAACGTTCGGTATTGTTCTTCCTTCATCTCCAGACACCAATTCTTTCACATAGAGGCCGCCTTGGCAGCGAATTTCCATAAGGACCCTCTTAAGCGACACCTTCTTAACTTTAACCTTATATATGTACCTTTCTCGGATCAAATCCGCCCTTCTATGCAAAACACGAAGTGGCGTCTGCTGTTTTATTGAAGCTCCAGTTAGCGTTTCTTCCAACTTTCGCAAGTCTTCATCGGTGACTTCTTTCTCAAATTCAGCTAGTAACCGATACTCTTTCTGTGAGCCTTCACCTTTCTTGAGCCGCCTAACCACATCTTTAGTGGCAAAGCGCAACCGCAAAACCTCAATCTTCCCTACAGCGTTAGCGTTGATTTTGGCTTCAATTTCCTTCAAATCAATAAACCGTTTCTTTGGCTTAGAAACCTCAATAACAAAAGGCCGACCCGTGCCTAGCATCCGAGCATCAATATCCTCGCGGCCCGACGCGTGAAACGATGTTTTTTCGCCCTCAGTTGCTTCCAACAGCGGCTTTGAAGAGAGTTCTTCAACCGATTCAGGGTACAATTTTCCGGTTCCGCCGCATTTTTCACAGCCTCTTCCGCGGCAGCTTGAGCAGAACCATTTCGACTGGGGAATATCACGCACAAGCTTACGGTACCTGCCTGCAACAAAGAGCGGGTTTACCTGAACTCGTATCCGGTCAAGGAAAGGGTTGATTACTACGACCAAATCAGGAACCAAATATTCTACTTCCTTACCCGTGCGAGTGGCAAGGGCTTTGCCGAATAATCGTCCAAGTTCATGTTTTATGCTTTCGCTGTAGCCGAGGTTGAAGGTGGCCTTAAATTCGTCTTCACGCTCCTCGACTTTAACTGGTAATTCAATTCCGACAAGGAATGTCGTAAACTCATACCCTTCAATGGCGCCTAAGGATTTCTCGGTTAAGTTGTCTAGAAGCTCAAACTTGCCTTCACAAAGAAAGCATTTGGATTCCAGGCTTTGTTTAGGAATGCGTTTCTTGAGGTGTTTTAGGGTTTCTTGGGCTTCTCGTGAAAAACCATTGATCGCCAAAATTTTGAGCTGCTTTGCGCCGTCTACGTTTTTTTCTTTTGCAAGGTCGGTGGCTTGCAAGGTTAAGCTGATTTTTAGCGCTGAGCCGCGGACGTTGTTTTCCATGCTGTAACCAAGCGAAGCAAATTGTCTGCCTAGGCAGTGGTCGCAGAGGGGGTATTTGCTGAGAAGTTCAAATGCTTTTTCCTGTACATCCATTTCGCTGTGCCTACTGGCCGAATGAGGGCATTCCTTTTCCGCCGAGTCCGAAGGGCAGTTTCTTCTTGCGCTTAAACGTTTTTAGCATTTTACGCATCATAACGTACTGCTTGAGGAGTTCTTTAACGTCTTTTTCAGTTGTTCCAGATCCGTGTGCAATACGTTTTGCCCGAGAAGAGTTTAGCACTTTGGGGTTTTCCCTTTCTTTAGGTGTCATGGACTGTATTATTACTCGCCATTTATCCAAGCGACCTTCAGCTGAGTTAAGCATATCTTGGGGAATATCAGAACCAGACATTCCAGGTAACATCTTTATCACTTTGCTAAACGGGCCCATGTTTTTGAAGGCTTGGAACTGCTCGTACATGTCAGTTAGGGTGAATTTGCCGCTGAGTATCTCCTTGGCTTTCTTTGGCGGAACCTTAATTTCGGCATCATGCACCTTTTCCAAAAGCGTTTCTAAATCGCCCATGCCCAAGAGTCGACCGACAAAACGTGATGGAATAAATGCTTCGATATCTTCGATTTTTTCGCCCGTGCCAATAAACTTTATGGGAGCACTTGTTGCTGCAACTGCTGAGAGTGCGCCTCCTCCACGGGAAGAACCGTCAAGTTTTGTTACGATAATTGCGCCTATGGGTGTTGCTTCATGGAACGTTTTTGCTTGAATAAGTGCTTGCTGACCGATGGTACCGTCGATAACCATTATAACCTCATCAGGTTTAATGTGTTTTTCAAGGTCCTTCATTTCTTTGATTAGTTCTTTCTCTTCTTTGTGCCTACCTGAGGTGTCAACTATTACCAAATCCTTGTCACTAAATTGTTTTAACCCTTCCTTGACTACTTTAATTGGGTCTTTAGCTTTCAAGTCCCCGTAAATTGGAATGTTTATTCGAGCTGCCAATTGCTGAAGCTGGGCAAACGCGCCTGGGCGAAAAGTGTCAGCGCAAATCAACGCCGGTTTTAAGCCTCTTTTTTGAAAATATCGTGCCAGTTTTGCTGCTTGAGTGGTTTTTCCTGAGCCTTGGATTCCGACAAGCATTAGGATTTTGCGTTTTCCAGGCTCCATCTTAATTGGGACAGGCTTGTCACCTACAAAGCGAGTTAACTCTTCGTAAACTACTTTGATAACGTGCTCTCGTCTTGAAATGCCTGGAGGAACTTTCTCTTTTAATGCGCGCTCTTCGATGCGCTTGGATATTTCAAGGACAAGTTGAACGTTAACGTCTGATTGAAGCAAGGCTCTTTGTATGTCCCGGACAAGTTCTTTCACTGCGGCTTCGTCAACAACACTTGCCCTAAACAGTTTCTTTATAGCGTCAGTAAGAGAAGAACCTAACTTGTCTAGCGCCATCAGAGTCTCCAGCCTTAAACATCATAATTCTTTTAAATAAAGATTACAGCTAAAAAAGAAAAGAAACCCCCATTTTCTCTAAGTAATCGTTAAGAAGAGCCGTTTTTTGCTTGATTTCTTATTTGAGATGAAGCCTCAGTTCCCCATTATAGCTATCTTCACAATTCAGACGGCTCTTCATGCATCATTGGCTTCATCATCAAAGGTTTCAAGCTAGAACATAAACGTTAATGAAAGCGTATTTTAGCCGGCGATTTTTGGTAAAGAACTATTTATGGTTGGACATACACAGTTTTAGCGTTGCAACTTCATTTTTGGCAGGCTGACAAATAAAAAATGTGTCTGTCTTTGTTTTCTGGTAAAGCTGTTTTAAGTTGTCTTTTTGGTTCAGAGGTATAATTCTGTTAGCATTGTACCTTATCTTTAAAAAGTTCGGTTGGAAATGGTGGGACTAAAAAAGACAAATAAACTCAAGTTAAGTTAAGGGAGAAGACTGTAAATTTTTTAATTGATTATTTTACTCTTACAATTTTTACTCTGCCAAGTATTTTCCAGTATTCAATTTCTGCGCCGGCGGCAAGTTTGGCTTTAAGTTCGGGTTCATCGGGGAACGGTGCGTCTAAGTACTCGTAGGTTTCCAGATCCATTATTTGAACTCCTGTGGGGTTAATAGCGAAGACTTGTCCAGGTCTTTTATCAATTAATGGAATTTCTGCGCCTAAATCAACAGGTTTGACAAATTGTCTTTTTTGACCGTCAAATATGCCGATGGCAACTATTCTTGCTTTAGCGGAGCCATGTTTTCCAGGCTTTGATTTTGCAATGTCGACTATGCGGCAGGGTTCACCTTCAATCATCATGTAGCCGCCAACACGTAACTCCCCGACATCAACTGGTCTGCTCATACACTCACCAACAGTACTAGTTCTACTCAAAACATTCTGAACAACAGCCATATATAGATATTTATTAAGTTTTCAAAGTTTAGTTAAACTATTAGAATTTCCATTATCATTTACGCTTTCTAAAAAACTTAGGTTAATCGATTCTGAGGTTCGTGGGTAAAGTTAACGGGTTTTTTAAAGAAATTAAGCAGTTTAGATATTTGATTTGAAGCTAATTCTTCAATTTTCTCTAAATTACGAGTAAGAAGAGGCTTGAAAAACAGTTAGAAACGTTAAAACACCATGGAAAATGGTTAGAGCTCTCTAAAATTGTGAAGAAATTAAACGTGAATTATACGCTTACTTGCGCAAATTTTACGTGAATTTACGTAGATTAGACGCGTCCACGCCAGGCATCTGAAGTGTTTTTGGGCAACCAACTACGCGAATGATTACAAGTGCCGTAATAAAGTGGGCTTGTTCGCCAAGTTAACTGAATAGCAAAATCTTTAGAAAACACAAACACTCACGAAACAAAAACAATAAGCATCACCCATTCGGGACCCCCTTACGCTTTGGTTATAAGGTGCAGGGGGTGGGATTTGAACCTCTAACGCCGTTGAGGTATCACTCGCAAAATCTTATGTTAAAACTACTCAGTTTGGAATTTTAATTTAATGAGGTAGTAAGAAAGCACCTTTGTCCGGAGGCGAGGTTCGTTTTAGTTGCCAAACAGATAACGTTAAAGCGCGAATCAACGCTGAGCCCAAGACTTTCACAGCATACGAATCCTGATATGCATGGTCAAACCCTGTTTCTTCAGGCTAATCATCATCATCGCGATTTATTATTTTTTTCTTGACCACAGCGACACCTATGCCTGGAGGGGGCGTGTACTTCAGTTGCCAAGCAGCCAATGCCAAAGCGACAACGCAGTCATCGTGGTAGCCTTCGGGCGCTCCATACTGCACATTTCCCGCACAAGAACCTCCCTTTTTATATCCGTCGATTTTTAGTCAAGAAACTTTGACTGATCTCAGTCAAGAATGTTTTACGAGTAGCCTTTTATCTTCTATAGTCTGATGTGCTAAGTATGAGTAATATGGGCAAGAGTTTAGCATTACTTCTGGCGTTAATTGTTGTTCTCTCAAGTCTCATACTCTGCTCTGTGCCTCTTGGGTTTGCTCAAAGCGACAACTCCCCCTCGACCTTTACCATTAGCATAACAGCATCCATCAACAATTACTCAACAACTTGCATATTTGGCATCAATCCCAATTCAACCACCGACTATACTCCCGCATACGATACAATCGTACCACACCCATCAACGGGACTTTACTTCTTTTTCAGATGCCCAAACCAAACTATCGTCGAACAAAAATTGTCAACATTTATCATTCCTTCCAATGGATACGCCTCTTGGTTTTTGGAAGTCGACAGTATAGATCAATCTGGAGTTTTAACGCTTGCTTGGAATGACACGTCGATCTCTTCATTGACGCTGCAAGATGGAGCCTCCAAACAAGTGTACGCTGACATGAACACAGTTAGCAATTATTCAACCACAACAACCCCAGGCAGCATACAAGGCTACTACATCGCATACCAATCGCTCAACGCCCCACCAACACCATCACCAACACCACACCCAACCCCAAGCCCAACACCCACCGCTTTGCCCATCGCCCAAACACCGAATTATTCTGACTATATACCAACACCTACCGTTCCAGAATTTACTTTAAGTTTTGTCCAGTCATCATACAGTAAAATGGTAACCGACCCTGGCACGGGTATAACTTATCAAGTTAACAATAATACAATAGAGGTAATAATAAGAAATCAACCGTTTTCTCCCTATAATTATTCTTGGACATACAGAGATACCACCGTAAACAGGGGGAGTACTTCGTTGGGATATGATGTGCAAGCCAAAGAGCATTATTCACAGAATTGGACAGAAGTCTATGTCTCTGGTTCTTATCCAACTCAATCAAATTCTTCTGATTATACAGTTCTGTCTCTACCTCAGGGTCCATCAGTTGTTTATGGGTCGCCAGGTTTGGAGATAATAACTCCAATTTATCCCTCAGGTAATCAAATACCATCAGGTAGTCAATTAGACTTTAGAGTAAGAGCAGTAATTGGAGGCTGGTTCCCTCCAGTACTAAATTCATACATAGATTTTCCGCTGAACTTTATTAGTAAAAACAGCAGTTGGAGCAACCCACAAACAATTACTATCCCTGCAAGTTCTGCTTCTGGTTCACCATCTCCAACTCCTACCGTTCCAGAGTTTCCTTGGATGTTGGCAATTCTGACCCTATTACTTGCGGTATCTATATCCTTTGCAGTTACGGTGTCGAGACAATCAAGACAAGGCTCGCACAAGATACGAAGCCCATTACCCGACCGAACCAATTTCGCGTGCAACTCTCCAGGAACTTTTTGCGGTTATTTCGATACATCAAACAGTTAAGCGAATCATCCTGGCCCGCGGAGGTTCTTGCGACGTCGTTGGCTGCTGAAGCTTCAAGTTGCCCTTAATCGCTTCCGACATTGAACGAAAAGTCATTCAGCTTGATTTAATCAGTGGATTTTCGACGATTTTATATCTGAAGGGCTTGATTGCTTTAAGACTGTTTTCCATTTTCGAATTGTCTTTCTGTCAGCACTAAATATTTCTGCTAGTTCTCGCTCAGTAATTTTCTTTCCCTTGAATTTTCCCTCCTTTATTAGTTCATCTTGAGCTAAGGAGATTGCCGCTGAAAAAAGATAGCCCAATTGCTTCTCAGTAAATGGGCCGTTAAGGTTTACGTAGATTTTAACTATCCATGTTGCTGCATCGATTGTTAGAGGGCCCACTCCTACTCCTAGCATTTTGTGGCTTTTTTCCTTAGCTATGCGTTGGAAATGTTTCTGGCATATTTCCATAGCGGAAAAGTTTGAGGAAAACAAGAAGCACACCTTAAAAGCTTAATATAGAGTTTGGTAACGCTATTTACTGAACGGTGGAATTATTGTTCAAAAGTGTGGGATTAATCGCCCGCTACGATAAAAAACCAGCCTTAAAGCTTACCGAGGAGCTAGCGGAGTATCTTAAAAAGAAAGGGTTGAAGGTTTACATAGAAGATACCCTAGCGGGAAAAGTCGCCACACAGGAAGAGATGGTTCCCCTATCAAAAATGAAAACTGATTTCGTGATAACAATCGGCGGCGACGGGACAATACTGCGAACCTCCATTACGCTGCCAAAGCCTGAGCCGCCAATTTTAGCAATCAACATGGGAGTCAGAGGATTCTTAACGGAAGTTGAACCTAAAAACGCATTTGAAGCAGTAGAAAAAATTCTAAAAGGCGACTATAAGATAGAAAAAAGCGCTAAACTATCGTTGATGGCAGGATCAGAAAAAATGCCAGATGCCTTAAACGACGTTGTCATTTCTGCAGGTGAACCATCAAAAATTCTTTACGCACAAATCTGCAAAGATGGAAAACCAATTCTAAAATTCCAGGCAGACGGCCTAATCGTAGCAACCCAAACGGGTTCAACTGGCTATTCACTTTCAGCTGGAGGACCAGTTTTGGACCCCGCCGTAACCGCCTTTGTCGTTACACCCATTTGCTCCTTAACAGTTTTCCACTCCCTTGTTTTCCCAGAAGACTCAACCATCACGCTTAACATTTTCAGACCGGATGAAATCCTTGTTTTAATTGATGGGAAATACCGAAAGCTTCTAAAAGTCAAAGAACTTGATCTGAAAGTCAGTGTCTCCAAAAATGTCACTTCATTTATCCGTTTTGAAAACGATTTTTACGACCGACTTCGAAGTCGGCTGCTTTTTAAGGGAACAGAATGAAAAACCAGAAAAACACTCAATCCAAACGAATCGTTGTTTTAGATACTTCCGCTTTCCTGGCGGGGTTTGACCCATTCTCTTTGAGCGAAGAACAAGTAACTGTCACTAAAGTTGAAGAGGAAATAAGAAAAAACTCTATGATCTTGGTAAGATTTACGACAGCGGTGGAAAATGGAAAAGTAAAGGTTAAAGCACCTACCGAAGAGTTTTTGAACAAAATTAAAGCTTCTGCAATTGTACTTGGTGACTCATTTAAGTTATCGGAAACTGATATTCAGCTTTTGGCTTTGGCCTTAGAGTTGAAAGCAGCAGGTTGGTCACCTCAGATTGTTACCGATGACTATTCAATCCAGAATGTTGCAACGCAAATGGGAATAGAATTCTTAGCACTCGCCACATTCGGAATCAAACGCCTCTTAGAGTGGGTAAGATACTGCCCAGCGTGCCACCGAGAATACTCTGCCAGCGGCTCATCCAAAGAGTGCCTAGTTTGCGGCACAGAGCTTAAGAGAAAGCCGCGTAGAACACTGAAAAGCCTGAGGGCAAAGTAGTTTTAGGCAGTCATTGACACTTTGGGTTTATCTATCATACATAATTGCGCTTCTTACTTGCATTTTATAGTTAAAGCGCACTGATTGTCTCTAAATTAAGCACATGTGCGATTTTTTCTGACGGTGACATTATAGTAACATATTGTTTATTAATCATAATTACTGCTTATTTAATAGCGATAAGTGCACGCGATTTTCGAGGAACTAAAAAGACTTCGACACTAGCTGCGCTAATCAAACAATTCAAGAAGGGGATTAAAAATGGGCGAAAAAAAAATAATAAATAAAAAGAGTTTGCGCGGGATAAGCGCGATAATTATCGTGATCATAGTTGTAATCGCAGTGGTCATAGTGGGAGTCGGAGTATACGTGGCTACACGTGGCAGCGGAAGCAGCACAAGTACTTCTACAACACCTACACCTACACCTACATCAACCTCAACAACTACAACTAAACCTACTGCAACCCCAAAAGGCGGGGTGGGAACTGCAACCAGCTATGAGTTTAACGAGACAGGCACTGCGTCTAATGGAACAGTACTTGACACTTTGTATTATGCAACAAAGAACCTTGGGACCTCTAACGTGGATCTAATAGAAGTTGTAAACACGCCGTCGGCCGGTACCATTGAGTACATAATAAATGGAGCCCAGCAGAAGGCGTGGTCATATTCAGACGGACAATGGACGGATATTTCCGTTTCATACGCAAGTATCGCGCCCACCGTACAATCATCAGCAGGGATATACGTAAACATGCTAGAAGGCTGGGGTGGCTCGGGAAGCTTCAAGTATACCATACCAAGCGGACAAACAGATGCAGGAGACACGGCCACGTTCACCAATATCCAAATTAATCCTTCGCTTCCCGACTCTCTATTCACAGGACCCAGCTAAGTAGGCTAGCGAGCATAGAAGCTTACCCAAAGACCCAACTTCCCTTTTTTTGTTTTCTCCACAACTTAGATTATTAATTATTTTTGAGTCTTCTTTACTCTCTTGTTTTTTCTGTAATTGTAGCTGTAACAGTAACGAGAATATCAGGAAGGGAGAGAGCAGGTGAGTTAGTAGGTATAAGGCTGAAGGGTTTTGGGTTATAGAAAGCCATTGTTGTAAGGGTCATTAATTTTGGTCAGGTATCAATTTTAATCCAACTTTTAAAACCTGACTGTTAAGCTGGTTGTCTTTTGGTAGGGTGCTTTTTAGGCGTTGGGAGAATTCCTTATTTATTTCTTCTTCAAACCGCTGCTAGCTGAATTTTTTTCTATGTTTCCTTTGCTACCTCATTAATCGTATCTTCTATGATATCCAACGCTGAGCCTAGCAAGTCACTTTGTATGGTAAGTGGCGGAGCTATCCTAAGCGTCGAAGAACCGCAAGTTACCACTGCTATTCCGCGCTTCCAGGACCGCAACATTACTTGATAGGCTTTCTGTGGTGCATGCTTTCGTGTTTCTTTGTCCTCAACCAGTTCGATGCCAATCATTAGACCCTTGCCACGTACATCTCCAACTATGCTGCTAGTTTCTTTCAAGTTCTCCAACTTTTTCATCGCGTAAGCTCCTTGTTTGTTGGCGTTATCTAGTAGCTGCTGCTCCTTAATGACGTCTATAACTGTGTTTGCGGCAGCGCATGAAAGTGGATTTCCGCCGAAAGTGCTTGCGTGTGAACCGCTAGTCCAATCCATAAGTTTCGCTTTAGCGATTGTTGCGCCTATTGGTAAGCCTGAAGCTAAAGCCTTTGAAGTGCAGATTATGTCTGGCTCCATGCTCCAATGTTCAACTGCGAACCATTTTCCTGTTCTGCCCATGCCAGATTGCACTTCATCATCGATAAGCAGTAAGCCATTTTTGTCAGCGATTTTCTTTAGCTTTTGGAAAAACTCTGGCGGAGGAACCACATAGCCGCCTTCTCCTTGGATTGGTTCAAAAAGAATAGCCGCGACATCTTCTGGTGGCATATACTTTTGCAGGACCTGCTCTTCGATAAAGTCTGCGCACCAATAGTTACAACTTGGCTGTTCTAATTTGAATGGGCAACGGTAGCAATAGGGATAAGGAACATGAGATACACCGGGCATAAGGGGAGAAAAATGTCTCCTTTGCGCTGGTTTGCTGCTGGTAAAAGCTAACGAACCCATCGTTCGCCCATGGAAAGCGTTGATGAACCCGATAAATAATGGTTTACGTGTGTGCCATCTAGCAAGCTTTACTGCAGCTTCAACTGCTTCTGTGCCGCTGTTGCCAAAATAGACCTTTTTCTCAAATTCGCCTGGAGATATTTTTGTTAGTTTTTCTGCCAGATCAATTGCTTCTTTGTAGTAGAAGTCAGTGTTAGAGTAATGCAGAAAACGGTCACATTGACGCTTTATGGCTTCAACTACTCGGGGATGACTATGGCCAACGTTCATACAGCATATGCCAGAATTAAGGTCGATGTACTCGTTTCCATCAACGTCTTTAACTACACAGTCGTTTGCTGACTCAACAACAAGGGGGTAATATCGCGTGTATGATGGGGAAACAAATTGTTCGTCCTTCTGCACGAGCTCCCTAGCTTTAGGACCAGGCGGGGACACAACAATTCTTGGATAATTAACCATTTGAATAACTCCAACAAAAGCGACTAGGAAAAAGGCAATATTAACCTTTACGCAACAAAAGAAACGAGCGCTTACCTTAGCAAGACTATTAGCAGCAAAATCAAAAATAGCCCTTCTAACCCAAAAATTGGGATTAACGTTTGTTTGGCTTTTTGAATTGCTTTGTCAACAAGAAGAGTTATTGATTTCAAGCGAGCTTCGCCGATCACCCTGACATTAGGAACAACAAAACGCAAGTAACCGGCCTTTGAGAATTCTAGGTTTGTGTCTGCCTTCTTTGCGACTTCACAAATATATTGAATCAACAATTCGTTGTTTATGACTTCACCTACAGGGTGGTATCCACGCCGACCAGTAGACAATCCACTTACTGCATGAGTATCAGTTGTGAAGACTTCGCTGTCAACGAAACCTTTGGAAGTTAATGCAGCGATGATTTTTTCTCGTAAACCAGGAATCATGTTGTTGCCATCAATAACGATGTAAGCGGTTTTCTGTTTCTCTACTTCGGCCACTATTGCAGTGATTCCTCCAGTGCCCATCCCTGCCTTTAGCGAAAACTCTTTCGGAAACACGCTTGCAGATCCGATCTTGAACTGTTTTGTTGGTAACGTAACCGCTTTTTGGAGACATTTGGTAGCGGCCGTTTTTAGCTCATCTAAATGTTCTTCGGTATCAACTATATCGGTTAGGCTGTTGTGAGTATTAACTACCATGGCTCCGTTTAGCCCGTATTTTGCTGCTTCCTCGCTAACGATGCGTCCTAACTCTTGCGGCAAGTCTTCAGTGGTTTTTGGAGCAAGTGTAAAAGAAAGAAACACTGTATCCCCAAAAATTTGGCATGAGGCAGTAGCTGCACCCTCAGTTACCCTTATAAAAGGAGAGGCTAAATCATTCGTTGCCTTAAACTTCGCAGAAGCTATAACCTGAGAAACTATCTTATGATTCTGTTCTTGTGAGGCTAAATCAAGCTCGTGACCAAGAATCCCGAGAGGAGTGCAAGCGTCACAGCCATATTCTCTTTCGAAACCTTGCTTAAGTAGAGAAGGCAAAAGACTGCTGCCTATGTTTTTGAAGGGACCTGGATGAACAAGTGGAACAATGATGGCGGCTTTGGGCTTGGAAACATCGAATTTTAGAAGGTTAACTTCAATGTTCTCAGTTTGCCCCATTTCTTCTAGGTACTTTTCAAGTGGAGCATTTTGGCCGGTTACCCAGTTAACTATGAATGCTCTAAACAGAGGGATAGATGAAATGGAATAAGTTTTCCTGCTTAAACGTTCTATAGAGTAAAAGAACAGAGTTACAGCAATGAATCCAATTACAGGAGCGATAACAATGAAAGACAAAAACGGGATTACAATGGCGCTCGAAATGCCAGCCCAAAAAACAAGCAAGGCAAACACGCAAAGGGTGGGTTGCAGCAAAACCGACAACCCTTTTTTCCAGCTAGCTGCCGTTGAGGTTGCAGTGAGCACGATAATTCTAAGGGTTATAATGGCAGCGTAGCCTAGCAAACTTAGTTTAACCCATAATAACCAACCGAGTGAGAAGCTTAAGGCAACACCTATTACCGTGAAAACAAGCCATACAGCCAAGCCGAAGAGGGAGAGGACCATGGTACGCCTTAATGAGTAAATTTGGTCGTTCCTAAGGAGGACTTTACTCAAGGTTAGGTCAGCTATTATTGTCAGAGTGAAAAGAGCAAGGCCAAGAACCAGCCCATCAATTAAGCCCCGGGATAAAGGAACAGCTAAAGTTGAAAGACCAATTACCAAACAGAGTACCGCGACCGCGAAAAGCGCTTTTTTGAACGACGGAAGGGAAAACATGGAGGAATAGTGTTTCGCTGCACCGGCTATTGACCGATTAAGAGAACTCTCACTCTCCATATTTCCAACTCAGTTCGGTTTCTTTATGGAGTTAGTGATACTTATTAAAATTTAGTTATGGTAGAACTTAACTTACGTTTTAAGGCATGAAAATACAAATTTTTCTATAACCCAAACTATGGGTAAGTTGCAATTGTCACGAAAGGGGCTAAAGCCAAAGAAGCAATACGCACTGGTTCAATTTTGAACACAGAAGTTAACATACTTTCGCTAGAGGAACTGTTTTATCCTTAAACTAACAATTATATTAATTTGCGAAGTCTATGGCAGATCAAGATTTGCCCCTCTCAATATTTCATATGCTGGAGAGAAATGTAGGCAAGAAAATCAGAGTTATTCTAGATCCAGCTTACGGCTTTGAAGGCACCTTAGCCGCTGTAACGCATGAACCATCAGGAATATGGCTTTCAGACGCAGAAGCAATTGTTTTAAGATCAACTATTGCGCAGCCTATTCCGCAAGTTACAAGTCGAGAAGAGAGAAGTGAGCTGTTTCTTCATTTAAACTCGGTTCAAAGAATAGAAGTTTTACACGAAACTACCCCGAGGCGGTAAAGTTAGAGTTAATCTGCCTATAGCACTTTTAGAAAGACAGAAAGAACTATCAATGAGACCGCAAAGATGACAAGCAGTTCAGGTCTAATTTTTATTCCTTCAGTCTCTTCCTCGAAGAACCTGAGCAAACCTGCACTTGCTGCAGGCATAGGACCTGACTCTTTCTTTTTCTTTCTACCACTCAACCAAATATCCCTGCTTCTTCAATGTATTATTTGCATTAATTAATGTTACGCAGATTACAATTTTTTTTCGCGTACTGACAATATTTAACTCACGCAGAGTTAAGAATAGTCACTAAACCTGGTGGGTCTATGCAAATACGTGAATTTCAAGAATTGATGAGGCAACTCTATTTCAAAAGGGACAACGAACGTGGAATGAGTGGAACATACAATTGGCTTGTTGACGAGGTTGCTGAGTTAGGAGAGGAATTGAAAAAAGGAACAGATAAAGAGGCTACTGAAAAAGAATTTGCAGATGTAATTGCGTGGCTTGCTTCTCTTGCTAACATAACGGGAATCGACCTTGAAAAAGCAGCCATCAACAAATATAACTACAAATGCCCAAAATGCCAACAATCACCTTGCCAATGCACATTTTAACTAACTAGACGCTTCTGCCCTAAACCTGTAGACTCCCAGTAATAGGGTCTGTGCCCTTTACGATTAACTGTGCCTTCCTTGGCAAGAAGATGCAAGTGATGCATGACAACACTATAGGACAGAGCCACTTCCTTTGCTATCCTAGCTGCGTCAGAAGGCTTGCTTTCAAGGGCTTCTAGGATTTTGGTTCTGGCTTTAAGTCCGCTACTTACGTTTCTTATGTTTTTCAAGAAAGCGTTAGGATGCAAAGTTTCTTTTATGCTAGTTCACCAATAGATAAACAGGCGAGTTACATTGAAAAGCTTTAGGTTAATTAAAATCAAAAAGTTGGGCCTGCTTTGGCTTTTTGTTATCGAACATGGAAGCTATCTCTTCTTTTATAAGATCCATGCGTTGGGTATAGTAGTTTGGTAAACCGTAAGTGTCTACAAGTTGCTGAGCTGCCACAAGATACTTCTCTATGCCACCACGGTAAACAGTGAGAGTTAACTTTCCACCACAAAAGGGGCATTTCCCTTTAAGAGGCAATCGACGGAACTTTTTGTTGCAAGATTTGCACCTGAATGCTTGCGTTGAGAAAGCACGCAAATTACCGGCTATGTCTCGAATGAAATGAGTTGTTAAAACTTTTAGGGCAACTCTCTTTACATCTACTGCGTCAATTTTTTCGCCTAGAGCCAGCTGCATATTGAGTTTTTCAATCATGGACTTGAATTCTTTATAGGCGCTATTCGCGTTGCCGAGGTTTATGTTTGTTACGGGAGTGGTGTATTGGAAGCCTTCAAACTGCGCTTCCGTCCCAAGCCTATGACTGATAACATCCATAAATGAGCTTACTGCTCTGGCTTCGGCTTTTTCTAAAGTTTTTTGGTAGAATTCAAGAGGATAAGAAGCGTCAACATCAAAATCATGTGCTTGTCTTTGCACTTCCTTGGTGTTGACAAACGGAATTAGGAGTATAGGGGCATCCATAATCCCACCTATCTGATCAGGCAAATAGACACGAGAAAAATTCAGAAGCGTATCCAATGCCAGCATAATCGCGTCTTCGTCACCGTCGCAGTCACGACGTTTGGCTGAGTGCCAAATTGGATGAGCATATATCACGTTGCGATTAGTGTAACCCACTATGCGACCTAAAATGCAAGCACATGTGTGAGGAGCTAAGCCAAAAACCAAATGCCCAACAAGGTCTTCAGGCTTCTTGACGTTATAGTAAGCTGGAAGCTTGTAGACTCGTGTCAGCAGGTCATCAATGAAAGCCGCTATCTGAATGAAGTATTCCCCTGCTTTCAAAGGAATTACGATATCCTGAACCTTAAGCTCACAAACCTGATTAGGATCTGTTAAACTTGCGCCGAGTGTATCACACGTATAGCCTAATTGCCTTATCTTTTCAACAGGAACTCCAACTTCGACGGGTGTAAAATGTGTCAAAGGGGCATTTGTGGCGTCAAAGCGAATTGTTCCATCCTTGTAGACTGATAACTCGTATTTTGCACGCAATACTCCTTTTTCGATAATCTCAGGTGTTTTATCCTGATTAATTAGTCCTTTAACTCCACGTAGCATTTTTGGAACTGGATAATTAAGCGACTTGCATGCTGAATCAACCAATTCTCTAAAGTTAATCGGTTGCCGCTGATACTGAATAGCAGCCGTTTTACAGGTAGGGCAACTGGCATCTTTCAAAGCTCTGCCACAACGAGGACAACTATTCTCTGCTATAGTGGCGCATCCACAGCTAGAGCATTTTACCCTTAAAGTATAATTTTTGCAGCTGGGACATTTCCTCTTAACCATCTCGACAAACACAGGACCCTGCTTTGCAGCTTCCAAAAGGTCTCTATGCGAGCCACCGGCCAAGGTTACTGGAAAAAGAACGTGGACAAGAGGCTTCATCTCCCGCCTTTTAGCCTTCTCAGGTCTTCCCATGCGTGCACCCACAAAAGTAGGAGCTTTGTCCTTTACTTGTACTCCTGAAAGGAGACTAATTGCCTCATACACTGTAGCAGTATGGGTGCTGTCAACCATGTTTGTGGTACCATAACCAAGACAGAATGCTAAGGCAGCAGCATCTTCGCCTTCAAGAAAAATATGATTATTAATTAGTTTGTGTGGAGCGAAAATCAGCCTAAGTAACTTAACAATACCTTCGCTGGCTTCCCCAGAAATCTTGCTAACAACTTCATCTTCAAAGGAAACTTCACAAAAAGCTAGCCACTTTTTCAGCAACTCAACATCTTTAACACCGCATAGGTTTGACCAAAAGAATGTGCGAGCCGGGTGCAAAGGTATGCCCAAGCATAGGCTGAGAAGTATCGCTTCTTTAGCCGTAGGTTTATTCCTAAACGGGTCATCCAGAAAACTCTTGAGCCTTTTGACAGAAACCTGAGTAACTTCTGCTGCTTTCTCACAATCTAAGCTAAATTTCTCTGTAAGAGCCCTCTGTAGGTCTTTAACCCACCATTCCTCAACGTACCCTGAAGGAGCAAGCCCCTTACTGGTATAGAGAAAATCGCCAAAACTAATCAGAATATCCCCTAAAAACAGGATTTTTTGGACCTTTCCTTTAATTTCTGGAAAGGTTTCCATTGTTACTCGGACCACAGAGTTATCCTTCAGCAAGACAATGGGAGGTTCAATAGTATCTACGGGAAGTGTAACGCAGCCTTTTCCTGGAAGCTCTAAACGCATTTGGGTACCAGCAGCAAGAAAACTTTCTACGACAAGCATAGTGGCTGGATGAACGCCGACAGCGGAAAGGCCAGTATTTCGTGATCTGCCGTACCTTAACCTAAATCCACCACGTCTTGAAGGAAAGGCGAAAATTGGTCGACCTGCAATCACATCATCCATAAAGCCGCCTGATTTCTTTTCGGATTTCTTTTTGAATTCTCTTAGCCAATCCCAGCCTTCGAAGCCTATCTTATCGACAATTACGAAAACTTTTTGGGCACGTCCAACGATGCCGTCGTTTAGTACTCTTAGGGCTCCGCCTCGTACACGGTTAGTTTCTACCCGTGGAAGGTTTCGATAGGATGAGACTTCAACTGGATCTGATTCAGTGCCTGTGACTTCAACAGGAATCAGATTAAGTGCTTTCTTTAATTCGTTGTCAGGGATGTGATATTGAAAACGGCCCACTGACCGTTCATACAACCTTAACTCTTCTACAAAACGGGAGATTTCTTCATCCGTAGGTTTGTACTTGTCCAAGCCTAATTGGCGGCGCACGAAATCCCCTACGACCAAAGTTAAAGCCTGGTCTGTTCCGCCCGCTGACCTGATTGGTCCTGCAAAGTAAATAGCTAAATAGCGTGTTCTATCGGCGTTAGTTTTTATTTTAACTTGAGCTATGCCTTGAATTGGCGCTGCGGTTAAACCTTCAGTGAATATTGCAAGAGCAGTTCGAATCGCCTGTTCAGCGGCTTTTTCAGGTTCCATATGACCAAATTTGCCCAGAACAATTTCTTCAGCGACTTTAAACGCGATTTCTTCCCTTTGCATCTTAGTGCCTAGGTCTCTGATGCTAAGCGCCACTCCTTTGGGTCCCACTAGTCCTTCCACTAGGTCGGCAATATCTTGGGCAATTATGCACTCTGTTTTTAATGCGGGATCAAACCCTTCTGACCTAGCGCTGTCGCTTATAGCATACAATCGCTTGAGCTCAGTTTCCATTGAGTCAACGTAGGTTTGATAGCCCTTGCTGATATTCAAAGCGCAGCTTCCATTGGCAACATATAGAACAATGGGTTATTTTGGCTTTCGAAAAAAATAAATTAGAAGCTACACTTTCTACTGCAAGCATTAAGTCTTAACACATTTAACTGCCTCAATGATTTCAGAAATCCTTTGCTTAGCATCACTCGTCTCAGTAACGTTACCGGTAACGATTATGTCTGCTCCTGCAGAGACAGCCGCTATTGCTTGCTCTTTAGTTCTTATTCCTCCACCTACTATAAGTGGAATTTCAAGCAGGTGCTTGACCACGCGAATCATTTCTGGAGGTACGGGATTAGTTGCTCCAGAACCTCCTTCCAGATAAATGAAACGCATCCCAAGGTATTGACCTGCAAGGGCATGAGCGGCTGCAAGTTCAGGCTTCGAGTATGGCACTGAGATAGCTTTCCCTACTATACCAGCGGTACCGCCTTCCCCAACAATTATGTAACCCATGGAAATAGGCTCTAAACCGTACTTTTTGACAAGGGGAGCTCCAAGAATCTGGGCGCCCATAAGAAAATAAGGATCAACCGAATTTAAGAGCGACATAAACCATATGGCGTCTGCATAACTGCTGATTCCAGTTATGTTGTTTGGGAACAATATTGTAGGAATTTTTACCGCGGACTTTATCGCTTTTACGACCTCGTCAAGGTGGGCTTGAGAAGCAAATGTTGAGCCTCCAATCATTATGCCGGCGGTTCCGCTATTTTCAGAGTTTTCAGCAATACGCGAAGCCTGCTGAGCTGATACCTTTTCTGGATCGATGAGAGTTAGGTGAATTGAACCTTCGGTTTTTATTTTTTCAAGTAAGTACTTTTCGATTGGCCCTAACAAAGTGATTATCCTTCGATCACTCTTTTTTTAGGTTTGTTACTGGTGTTCTTTTTGTTGAACCATAAACGCGGTCGGTTAGCATACAGTAAACGTCAACTTCACCCTGTGCAGGTTTAACTGGAAATTCTTCTTTGACACCGCAGCTGCTGCATTGTGCAACGGCATGGCCACCGTCTTCTCTTGATATGTCAACTTTTACTGTCTCTTTTCCGCATCTTGGGCAAGAGAAGAATTTAGGTAAACGTTTTTTAGGTATATGAACTACTTTTTTCCTTCTTCGCCCCAATATAACAGCCTTCTAAAGCGATGGTAATGTTGATTAATATTTATGCTTGTCCTTAAATACTTGCCTAGAAACCAAGAATATGAGGCTGCGTGAAGCCAGTGAAATTAACGCCTTCTGTCTTAGAAATGGATTTCTCAGAAGCTCAAAAAAGAATTTGTCGCTTCATTAAAGAATACGTAGAAAACGCTGGAGCAAAAGGCATAGTGCTTGGCCTATCAGGAGGAATCGACAGCGCAACAATAGCAGCACTTTCAAGTCTTGCAATAGGCGGAGACACCGTGCTAGCTCTCATGCTTCCGGAAAAAGAAAACTTTGACCAAAAAGACGTTGACGATGCAAAAGTTGTTGCAGACAAATTTGGAATGCAAACACAAATCTGTGACATGTCAAGTGTCTTAGAAGGGCTCTACAAAAATATTCCAGTTTTTGAGGCAAAAGACAGGCTATGTAAAGGCAACATCAAATCAAGAACTCGAATGATTTACCTCTACTATTACGCTAACAAACTTAACAGAATCGTTTGCGGAAGCTCCGACAAATCAGAAACAATGATGGGATACTTCACTAAGTGGGGAGACGCCGCATCTGACATAACGCCAATTATGGATTTATACAAAACGCAAGTCCGCAAACTCGCAATTCACTTAGGAATCCCAGAGGAGCTTGCATTAAAACCCTCCACGCCAGCGCTTTGGCCAAACCAAACTGCAGAAAACGAACTTGGAATCAAATATGAAACATTAGACCTAATTCTCTATGGGCTAGAACGGTTTATGGCTACTGAAGAAATTGCAAATCAACTCCCCATTCATAAATCAATTATAGAAAAAGTTAAGGCCCGATGGCTCGCAAATGAGCATAAAAGGAGAATGCCAATAGCCCCAAAAATCGGGTACAGAACGGTGGGAAACGATTTTAGGCTCCCGAGACATACCTACTAAAAGTGGAAAAGATATGAAAGATAAGATAAAACTTGCCCTTGCCCAAATAAGCAGTACACGCGAAAACAAAGAGGCCAACCTTCAGAAGATAGAAACATTAACCTTCAAAGCCAAAGAGCAAGGGACAGATTTAGCTATTTTTCCCGAGATGTCATTAACTGGTTACGTTGTTAGAGATCAATTCTACGAGTTAGCCGAAACAATCCCTGGACCAACCGTTGAGAGGGTGGAGGCGTTAGCAAAGAAGACAGGGCTGCATGTTATTTTTGGGATGCCTGAGTTAAGCGAAAAAACCCGTGCAACAGTCTTTAACACTGCTGTATTTGTTGGTCCCAACGGCTTAATCGGTAAATACCGCAAAATGTATTTGCCAACTCACAGCGTGTTTGAAGAGAAAAGGTATTTCCGTCCAGGTTATCAAACAGCCGCGTTTCAAACGGATTTGGGCAACATTGGTTTATGCATTTGCTACGACATTTTCTTTCCCGAAGTGGTAAGGCTTACACGTTTGAAGGGAGCACAATTAATCGTCTGTATATCTGCATCACCCGCAGTGCGCAGGAGTTACTTTGAAGTTTTAACTTGCGCCAGAGCAATAGAAAACACCGCTTACCTCGCCTACGTGAACCTTGCCGGCGTTCAAGATGGCTTGCAATTCTGGGGAGGAAGCCGACTGGTTAGTCCAACAGGAGATGTTCTTGCAAAGGCAAAATACGACGAAGACGACTTTGTTACCTGCGAAGTAGATTACAACGACCTGAGAACAGCAGAAACTTTCATCCCTACCTTAAAGGATTTGAGGCCAGAACTTTTTGATAAATTAAAAGAGTACTCAGAGCGCCTTTAAACGACACATAGAAAGCAACCATTGACAAAGATGCAGATAGGTAAATCACAAACACATCACACGACCATCACAATGATGTGATATCAAGTTATTTGACTGGAAATCACCGTGATTTCAACGTGATAGATGACGTCACGCCACTCATATTTACGTCACGTTATTAACGAGGACATTAGAAAAAACTAGGTTTTTAAAAGATTATCAAAAGAAGTACACAATGAACAATAAGGGAAACGTAAAATTCCACCTAAAGCATGAATATTGGGCAAGAGAGCCTTTGTAAAACTGCATTTTTTATTTAAAATTCACTATATTGAATGCAGTAAATATCCAATAATTTTGACTTTTATCTGCTAACTACAGCTGCAATCACGTTAATTTGATAAATATGGCCATATCTGCTTTATTTTGCAAATTGACCTATTTTTTGTTGTGTTTACTACCTCTAAATGGCGCATCTTTACCCGGACAAGACTTAAAAAGTCGGCTCAGTATACAAAAGAGTATCCATTTAGATTGTTGGGAGATAAGGAGTTTGAAGCTAAAAGACGGTGTTCAAGCCTGGCTAACAGGGGCACTAAACGACCCCATTGTGAAAATACTTGCTAAAAATAGTCAATTAACCAAAACTCAGCTTGAAACATTACTAATTGACATTTTAGCCGAGACTATAGCAGGCAAACAGTTAAAGTACGATGAAAAAGCCAATTTAAGGCTAACTAAGGCTAAGATAAGCCGCGGCTCATTTAATAGGACGTTAAAACAGTCCAAAGAAAACGTGATAAAATCGATCTATACGGTACTACTTTTAGGGTATTTAGGGGTGTTTGACAGCACAACTCTCGACCCGTATCTCGAAATAGCCAATAAACTGCACCAATATGTGGAGGCACACCAAGAGACCCCCAACAAGGAAGAAGAGCTAAAAGACCATCTAAAAGTCATAGAAATCATCAGGGAAGAGCTTGAAACAAGCCTAAAACGGCTTTCTGGTCCATCAGAAGAGCGTTTGTGACGTCACAAATCACAGATTAAAAAAACCCTCTTAAACAGAAATAGCGGCGTAATAAAAGCCGAACCATAAGCGCCACTATCAAGCTTTAAAGTCCAAAATAAGCTCAAATTAAAGACTTGTAGGCAAGCTGTTTACAATAAGACGTAGCCAAGAGAATGGGTGTGACGTGTGATATCATAATCAACGTATTCAGAACATCACCACAAACCTTAAAAAGTCCATGAATTACTGTGATGTGTGATGCAACCGATTAAATCACGAATAAATCACAGGGATGGAAAATCACGGTTGATTTTGTAACTGTAATCATAGGTGTTTTACTAGCGACAACATTTGCAACGGCAATTGAGTATTACAGGCAAATCCGTAACGCCCAAAAAGAGTATGAGAAAGCCAAGGGTATTGTCGAAGACATTGTTCTCAGTTTTAACCGAGAGCTCAAACGTGAAGCCGAAAAATTAGACGTAATCGCATTCAAAATAGAGGGAAACTTTGCTAAAGCGGATACAAGCTTAAAAAAAGTTGACAATTTAGAAAAAAGGATGGCGCCCATGCAGAATCAAATCAGCACTATTTCACAGTCTGTTTCTCAGAGTGGCACCAACATCCTTTCTGGACTAACAGGCTTGGAATCAAAAATCAGAGATATTGAAGCTTCACAGGGCACCCTAAAAGAAAAAGTTGCAGGGTTCGAACAGCAAATCCAAAAGTTCACGATTGCCCCAGAAATTAACAATGAACCAGTTATACTTATCAAACGTGATAAAGCATTGGCTGCATTAACTGACACAGAAATCGCAGTGCTAGAAATGTTATCTTCAGAAGGCCCCAAGACAGCTCCGGAAATCAAAGACAGAGTTCAACTTAGCCGAGAACACACAGCGAGGCTAATGAAGAAACTCTATGAAGAAGGCTACCTGGAAAGGGAGGTAAGCAAAATACCGTTCAAGTACAGCATCAAAACAGAGATGGAAAAACTGCTAAAGAAAACCGAAAATACCCCGCCAACATAACCTCGCGAAATAATTTCATTCTTAACCAAATTTAATTCCTATCGTACCTCTTAGCGTTCAAGTCACTTTATTCTTTGTCTTATCGTTGCTTGTGGAATGTTTGCTGTTTTATACTTCAAATTGTTTGATCCACCTGTTCGTAAAAGCATACCTTTGCTTACCATCCTTGAAAGATAAGTTGAAACGGTACTAAGGCCAACTGGCTCTTTAAGTTCCTGCTCATAAACCGATTGAATATCCTTTGAAGAAAACCAAACCAACGGAAAACTTTTCTGAATCGTTAACTGAACTTTTTCAAAGCGTGAAAGGACTCGATTTGGTAAAGAAGCACCTGCACCTGCAGTTGGACCCTCACTTGGCGCACCGCCTAACAATTCAACAAGATCTAAAAGGCGTAGAGCTTTATCCCGGGTTACTTGACCCTCGAAAGCAATAGTATATCGATTACCATCGCTATCGAACAGCTCAACACGCATTTTACGAGCTGGCATTGGTTTCCACCACAAGGGTTGTTCACAACTTTACACTTCACAGCTTATAGCTGTTATGGTGAAGGTGGAAAAATAAAAAAGGCAATATCCAGCTTATTCTAACTAAATAGCTACAATTTTCATTCTATTCAGCATAACGAGCTTCACAGTAAATCAGAATGACTGGAAAGTGAAAGTTATTGTTTGATTCTGCTTTTCCAGTAGAAGCGTAGGGGTGGGCTATTCACAGTAAAGAGACAAGAAAAATATAATATGTCGCAAAAGGAAACTGATTAAGCGGCAAATTTAACGCTAATTCACATGTGTTCACAATATTGTGAACAAAAAAGCAGAAATTTTCTGAGGTAAAATTCTCAAAGTCACTTAACTTAGAATTTGAAGAAATTATTGCCAATAAATCTTAGTTTCCATCTTCATTACAATGATTTAACATGTTAAAAATCCTCATACAGGCACCCCTACGTTTCCTCTCGAAGCTTTCAGGCAAAAAGAAGGTAAGGAATCACTGAAAAAATTTTCGCTGTAAACTTATCTAAAATCTTTGATGACAACTATTAATATATAAAATTGTTACTTATCTACCAGAGTATATTATTTAATTATTATTATTTATAATAAATAGTTGACTTTTTCATTAGTGCAAGAATTTTTTCCAGTAGAAACTTCGGGGTGTGTCTTGCTCTTAATTTACCTAGTTATTATCTGGTGTTTTCATTGTTTTTTAGGATTGTTGTGCTTTAAGACCAGTTTTTTGTACTGCATCCTTTATCTGTTCCATACGAAATAAGGGTTGAGCCTCTGAAATCGAGGGGATAGGCGTTATGGGGAATCCAAGCATATTAGATGATGTATTCGAAAGTTTCGTTAAAGGGGTCCGGCTGTTTAAGGACAGAGAAGTTCTTAGGCATGATTATCTTCCCGAAAAACTACCTCATCGAGAAGACCAAATAAAATTACTTGGGCAAACAGTCGCACCGGTCCTTAAGGATGCACGATGCTCAAATATTTTTATTTACGGAAAAAGTGGGACAGGAAAAACTGCTGTAACAAAATATGTCTTAAGCCATTTAGAATCTAAGGCTAAGGAATATGGCGCACCAGTAAAATTCTGTTATATAAATTGCCGAATGACGGGTTCAGAGTACCGCGTTTTCGCAAATCTAAGCCAAAATCTTGGTATGACTATACCTTTTACTGGCTTATCTGTTGGAGAAGTGTTTGATAGATTCAGAGCAGGATTAGATTCTTCAAGAATAATTTTCATAATAATTCTCGATGAAATAGACGCATTGATTAAAGACCGCGGAGACGCGTTTATGTACGAGTTAACAAGGATAAATGAAACTCTAAGCAAGAGCAAAGTTTCGATAATCGGCATATCAAATGACCTGCGCCTGAAAGAATTTTTGGACCCCAGAGTTTTTAGTTCTCTGAGCGAAGAAGAACTAGTTTTCAGACCATATGACGCAGCGGAACTTCGAAACATATTACTTGAACGTTCAAAATTATCTTTCCAAGAAGGCGTTTTGTCTGATCCAGCATTAAGCATTTGCTCAGCTTTGGCTGCTGCAGAGCATGGCGATGCAAGACGAGCTTTGGATTTATTGCGTGTGGCTGGCGAAGTTGCTGAGCGACAAGGCGCCACGTTGATTACAGAAGAACATGTGCGTCAGGCAGAGAAGCATATTGAACACAACCGAGTGGTTGAAGCGCTCAAAAACTTAACATTGCACTCAAAACTGGTGCTTCTCAGTGTTTATCACTTAAACAAGCCAAGCGCCACTACAGGCGAAATATACGATGTTTACAATGAACTATGCGGCGAAATGGGGGCTGGTCTTCTAACACAACGCCGATTAGGCACCCTAATAAACGAGCTTGATTCAATGGGACTTGTTAACGCAAAAGTTGTAAGTATGGGACGGTATGGCAGAACCAAAAAAATCAGACTTGAAATCGCAAGAAGCCTCATAAAGGATGTATTTGGCACCGATGGCAGATTTGGCAGCTTACTCAACTATTCCCTGCAATCCTCACATAAAGGCTCAAGTGCAACTAGCTAAAAACCGATAAAGAAATTAGTTAAATGAGAGAACCGTAGTCTCCAACGTTTGCAAGTTTACCACAGGAACTTTTCCAGGTGTCGGAACTAACCCTAATTTCTCCATATAATCCGTTTGTTCTTGCCAGCCGCCTGAATTAACAACCAGCACTCCCCGATAATTGCAGTAACCTAACACGTGAATGTGACCAGCATGGAAGATGTCGGGAACCCTCTCGATGACTAAGTAATCACGGTTTTCTGGGGACAGCATGGTTTTTCCTCCGTATACTGGTGCTAAGTGGCGGCTTTGCATAAGTAGTCTCATTGCCTTTTCTGGGTGATCATGGTCCATTCCCGGTAGAACCGCGATAATATCATCTAAACTCCGTCCATGATACATTAAGACTTCAACGCCATGTAAACTTAACAGGCATGGGCTTCCAACAGAGTGAATGTTTTTTTTACCTTGCATTCCAGTCAAATAGCCTTCGGGTATGGCGGGTTGGGGTAGAGCTTTTCGCGACGCATCATGATTGCCTGGCGAAATAAAAATTTCAATGTAGTCAGGGATTTTTTCCAGATATTTCGCAGCAAAATTGTATTGTTTGTGAACGTCTCGTATTGAGAGTTCTCTTGCTTGGTTGGGGTAAACACCAACGCCGTCAACAATATCGCCTGCGATTAGTAAGTACTTTACCCTGCTTGCTATTTCCTTCATTTGGTCGTTTCCATATTTGCCCTTTAGCCATAGAATGAATCGTTTGAATGCTTCTTTTTGGAATTTGTTGCTGCCAATATGTAGGTCCGACGTTAAGACCGCATAAACTCGCTCTTGCGCTCTCTGCTGGGTTTTTCTACCTATTTCTGGGAAAATTATGTCCTCCGCTAAGAAAAGGTTAGTTCGGGTCTTTATCACTGCCAAGCATACTACCTGGTCAGGCAAAAGAAGAAGCGCTTTTTTGCGCACATCTTCAGGTGCTTTTTGCGGCACTAAGACAGTAGCGCTTCCCAACAAATCTTCAACTGACAATATCATTTGGTTTTTTGATTCTCTTTTTTCAGTTATCATGCAAATTATTTTGAGTTTTGTTTTAGCAGGGGATTTAAGTGCTTCTAGTATTGGTGTTGCAGCTTTTACGTCGATTCTTTGTCTAAGCAAACGTTCAATCCGTTTAAACCTATCCTGGAAATATTCCAGATATTCTTCAAGGGTGCCGTTAGAACTAAGTTTGCCTGTTGAATCTTCCACAATTTTAATGTCTGCTTTTATGTCCTTTGCGTAAGGATAAAAAGAGTTGTCGACCGCACTTATTTGCTCTGGCACTGGTAACTCAACAACATTTTGCTGAGGTTGAGGTTGTGTTTCCATAACGGGTGCTGTTTGTTGCTGCATTAAGGTTTCTAAGAATAGTTTGTCTATGAAAAACGGTTTTTCTTGCAAGCCTGCTAGCTTTTGAAGTGCCAAGTTTATAATGCCAAGTGGATCGGTTGCGCCTGATTTTTGGTTTAAGAATTCGAAGGCTTCGCTGTTTAGTTGGTATCCCGCAACGATTGTTGCTTCTATTGCTTTTTGTAGTTGTTCTTTTTCACTCATTTTAATCGTGTTCTTTTTAGCAAGTAGATATGAAGGTATGCTTGATTATTAGGCTCATATGCTTTTGCGATATTTACTGTTTTTTACTTGCAAAATTAATTATGCAAATCTTCAGGGTTCTGCTGATTTTGGCCAAGGGTCATTAAGCATCTACAGTAGCATTGATTACATATTAATCGTTAATTATTCAAAATCAACTTAGTTTAGATAAATGATTTATAGTTTAGATATGATATATCCTGATTGAGGTATCGCTATGGGTGAATTACGGAAAGTTCAACAAACACCAACCGGCACTTTTTTTGTTTGTGTGCCTAGAGATTGGGCTAAACAGAACGGTCTAAAGAAGGGCGCTTTAGTAAGTGTGGATGTAACCAATGATGGCAAGCTTATTGTGGATTCTGAATACAATGTTGAGCAGAAGCCTAAACTTGCTTCTTTAAATGTCGGCCCTTTTCTGGGTCGGGAGATTGTTGGTCGTTACCTGCTTGGATATGACGTAATTCGCATTGAAGCAAAGGACCGTATAGCTTATGACGTTAGAAACACGGTAAAGTCAACGGTTACTTCACTGATTGGACTAGAAATTGTTGAAGAGACTTCTTCGTCAATAGTTTTACAGTGCTTACTTGAACCATCGGGGTTTTTGCCTGAAAAAATTTTGCAACGCAACTATGCTATTGTTGCTGGTATGATTCGTGATGTCACTAACTCTTTTGCTAACGGTGATTTACAGCTAGCCAAAAGTGTTATAGTCAGAGATGATGAAAGTAACAGGTTATATTTTTTATTGGTTAGGATTCTACGCACAATAATTCAAAATCCACGCTTAAGTGAGAAACTAAGGATTACTCCGATAGATTGTTTGGATTATCGTTTGGCCGCAAGTTTAATTGAAGGCATAGGTGATGCATGTGTTCATGTGGCTAAAAAAACTATAGCACTCGAGGGAGTGAAGCTTTCGGGGGAAATGCAGAAATTATTTTTTGATTTGCAAGCTGTTTGTTTTGAAGCCAATGAGCAAGCGCTGAAAGCGTTTGTGACTAAAGATATCTCTTTAGCTGAGCATGTACGCAACCTCCGAGGAAAAATGGATGCAACTTATTCAAACATTGAATGCGTCGCAAAAGATTCCTTTGTAGACTTGATGCCTCAAGTTCTCGCAGCTGTTTCTTTCCTAAGGCAGATTTATGAAAGCAGTGTGGATATGGCAGACTTAGTTGTCTAGCTGCCTTTTACTTAACCCTTCTTTGTGGTAAAGGGTTAAATTTGCTGATTTGCACTAAATTTAGGAATGACTGATATGTCAAGTATTGCGGATAAAGTGGCTAATGCTCTCTACTTTTCTGGATGCTTAAAGTTTGGGAGCTTTAAAATTAAGTCTGGCGCAATTAGCCCATACTATATTGACCTTGCACGCTTACTATCATCACCAAAACAAATGTGTTTTATAGCCGATTTGGCTGCTGAGCAGATTAGACAGATAATGCTTTCTGACAGGATAGACAAATTAGCCTCTATTGAACTTAAAGGCGCGCTAATAGTGCCAATTATCGCCTGTAAAGTAAATCTGCCCTGTATTGTGGTTAGAAAAGAGGAAAAAGCTTATGGCGTTACAGGCAGAATCGCCGGCGCCGATGTAGCCAGAGGCGATAATATCCTTTTCTTCGATGACGTCATAAGCGAAGGCTTATCCAAAGTTGAAGGAATCAAACCTCTTCAAACACTGGGCGGCAATGTTAAGCACTTGCTGGTGGTTGTTAACCGGGAGCAAGGCGGCAAAGAAAAATTGGAAAAGCTAGGTTTTAGCGTTCATGCTTTAGCTAAAATATCTGAGATTGCTGATTCATTGTATAGCAACGAAAATATCTCAAAAGGGCAAGCTCATGCCGTATTAGATTTTGTAAGACAATATAAAGAAGTTAACGATACCAGTTAACTATCTCCTCAACTGTGTTATTAGAATAACCGCTTTTTACGAGTTCCTTTTTAAGGTCCTTGAGCTTATCTCTCTCCATATTTTCTATCTCCTCATAATATTTCAACCACATGGCCGCCTAAAAAAGATATACCCTATGTTTATTGGATGGTTTTCACAAATAAACAGTTCAAAGGAAGAAACATGAGGTATGCAAGCTCAAAAACCAGCCATCACAGCCCTTCTTCATGCGGAAGCTTACCAGGAAGACCCAGGCAAAATCGAATTAATCCAAACGCACATATCCTTCGTTTTCTTAACAAGAAATTTTGTTTACAAAGTCAAAAAACCCGTAAACTTTGGTTTTCTTGACTTTTCCACACTTGAAAAAAGGCGTTTCTTTTGTGAAAAAGAGTTAGAGCTCAATAGACGACTTTGCCCCGCCATATACCTTGAAGTCGTGCCCATCAACAAATCAAATATTATCAAGATAAACGGCAGCGGCGAAACAATTGAATACGCTTTAAAGATGAAGCGCTTGCCTCAAGAAAGAATAATGACATTGCTCCTCCAGGGAAATAAAGTAGACAATAAAACGATTGACAAAATTGCAAACAAAATTGCGCAATTTCATTCCAAAGCTCAAACAAGCACTGAAATAAAAGAGTATGGTACACTTAAAATCATAAAGCTTAACTGGGACGAAAATTTCTCACAAACCCAAAAATACGTCAACCAAACAATCCCTATCGCTGAGTACCAATTTATTCAAAACGGGGTCAACAACTTTATGGAGAATAACAGGTTGCTTTTTAAAAACAGAATAGAAAACGGCAAAATTAGAGACTGCCATGGCGATTTACACTCTGGAAATATCTTCATAACTGATGAAATCTGCATTTTTGACGCTATTGAATTCAACGATCGCTTCCGATATTCTGACGTAGCTTCAGATGTGGCCTTCTTGGCGATGGATCTGGATTTTCAAAAGCGGTCTTACCTATCAGATTACTTTGTGAAAAGATACATAGTGTACTCTAAAGATCAACAGTTAACAAATCTGCTTTCGTTCTACAAATGCTATAGAGCGTATGTGCGTGGTAAGGTAATCAGCTTCAAACTTGACGACCCAAGCGTTAACAGTGAGGAAAAGATAGGTGCAACAAAAGAAGCACAAGCCTACTTCAAACTCTCCGCCGACTACGCCAAAAACCTGTAAACAAATATTCACTTATTCGAATTGATTAGCTACCCAATCGGGAACTTGAACGGTCCCCATAATGATTGGTTTTTGGTGACAATCACTTCCGCCAGTCATAATTAACCCGTGTTCCTTCGCGAATGTCACATAGTGGTTTGTTGTTTCAGGCGTGTTTCTCGAGTGCCAGCATTCAACACCGTCAACATAGGGTATCATTTTTTCTTCAATTATCTCGGTTTGCTCAACTAACGATTTAGTTAAGGCAACTAGCGAAGTTCCATGCGGATCGTTAGGATGAGCCAAAACCATTTTTCCACCAGCGCCCCTGACAAGTCTTGATGCTTCTTCCAAGAAAAGAGGGTACTTGGGGACATCACATTTCACAAGGTACTTGTCGAAGGCTTCTTGCCGAGTTTTAACAATGTTCTTCTTAACTAAATAATCTGCAATGTGGGGTCTGCCAAGTACTCCATCAACTGAAGCTTCAATCTGTCTTAAATCATCCTTTGTTAACGTTGCGATGTGTTCTTTCTTAAATTCACTGTTTAGGTTGTCAAGAATTCTTGCAGCTCTTTTTTCTCGATACTTTGCCATCACCTCAAGTTTGCTTTTCAGCGCATCATTGTTGGAATCAAATTGGTAACCTAAGAAATCTAGAGAAACAGCTTTGCCTTCAAGGTACTTTGGGTGGACAAAGGTTATGTTTAACTCGACTCCAGTAATATATTGAATGTGAACTTTTTTTGCAGTTTCAAGGGCTTGAGTTTGGCAACCGATAGAATCATGATCTGTAACTGACATGAAACCAATGTTTCGATTTCTTGCTTCCTTAAAAATATCGGTAATAGTTAGTTTTCCGTCTGAAGAACTAGAGTGTATATGCAAGTCGATTATCATTATCTACCTGTGTCCCAATTACCTTTTTCCATCCCAATAACGTACCAGTCCTTCGAGTTATCATGGCATGTATCAACTGTTAAATGCAGTATCTTAAGTGTCGGATACCTTTTCTTTAAGTCATCAATGTTAATTGGTTCAAACTTTCCCTTATTCGCAAGGTACGCTTCCACCGTTAGCGCGTTCGACTCATACTTCTCTTTAGTACGTCTCTCAATCCTTGCAATCGACACTTCTTCAGGACAACTCGTCTGCAGAATAACAAACGTCATGTTATGTTTTGCTGCTATTTCTGCCGCTCGCCGCCTTAACTCTTGAGCAACAAAGGTGGCATCCAAAATAATGCCCGGAACATCTTTTTGAGCTAAATCGTCTGCTCTCCGGAAAACTTCATCGTAGACAGACAGACGTTTATTCATGTTTCCTGCAACTTTTGCGTCAAAAACATCCTCATTCTTTAAAACTTCTAAGCGAATCAAATCGCTACGGAGAATTGGGAACCCTTTGATTTTTGAGACTTCCTCAGAGGTCTCTGTTTTCCAAGTTCCAGGCAATCCGCACGTAATTAGTAATGTTTTCGAGTCTAAATGGTCTTTAATAAATTTGGCAAAAGGTTCCTTCACACATCCACCCTTCTTACTGTTAGCTTTCGACGAGTTGTAATTAAACTTTTTCCAGTCCATAAAAAGTGTTTTGAGCCATTCACATGATTTGACTGCCCACAACTTTAAGTAAATTCTAAATAGTTAGATGACATACTCTTCCTAAAAAGAAGGAATATTTATGGAAGAATCGCAAGTTAAAGATAAAAGTTTAGCGCCTCAAGGTCATTTGCAGATTGAATGGGCATCACGCCATATGCCCGTATTAAACTTGATAAAAAACAGGTTCGAGAAAGAAAAACCGTTTAAAGGCTTAACCTTAGGCGCATGCCTCCATGTAACCAAAGAGACAGCTGTTCTTGTGCAGGCATTAACTGCAGCAGGCGCCAAAATCGTACTTTGCGGTTCCAACCCGCTCTCAACCCAAGATGATGTAGCCGCAGCTTTAGTGGATGAGGGACTTCACGTTTTTGCTTGGAGAGGACAAAACACTGAAGAATACTACAATTGCATAGATAAAGTGCTGGATTATAAGCCATCCATAACCCTTGATGATGGAGCAGATTTGGTTGGTACACTACATAGCAAACGCCAAGTGCAACTGAAAGATGTTAAAGGTGGAACAGAAGAAACCACGACAGGAGTAATACGTCTAAGAGCAATGGAAAGAGACGGCAGCCTCAAATATCCCATCGTAGCCGTAAACGATGCGTACACAAAATACCTTTTCGATAACAGATATGGAACCGGCCAAAGCACCATGGATGGTATCTTGAGGGCCACCAACACATTGATAGCAGGCAAAAACTTTGTAGTCTGCGGTTACGGTTGGTGTTCAAGAGGCATAGCCATGCGAGCTCAGGGCTTAGGCGCCAATGTTATAGTAACAGAAGTTCAACCTACTCGCGCGTTGGAAGCGGTAATGAATGGTTTGCGTGTTATGCCCATGTCTGAAGCGGCGGCCTTAGGCGACATTTTTGTAACTGCCACGGGCGACATCAGTGTAATACGAAAAGAGCATATGCAAAAAATGAGGGATGGTGCAATTATGGCTAATAGTGGCCACTTCAATGTGGAAGTGAACACAAAAGATTTGGAATCGCTGTCGACTGCCAAAAGAACTATGCGTCCAAACTTAGAAGAGTTCACGCTAAAAGACGGCAGAAAGCTCTATCTTTTGGCTGAAGGCAGATTAGTAAACTTAGCGGCGGCAGAAGGACACCCATCTGAAGTCATGGACATGTCATTTGCTGATCAAGCTTTATGTGCAGAATACATAGCTAAAACACCGAAGTTAACACCTAAAGTTTTCCCTGTTCCAAAAGAAATTGACGAAAAAGTTGCGGAACTAAAACTAAAAACAATGAACATAAATATCGATGAGCTTACATCGGAACAGAAAAAGTACCTATCAACCTGGGAAATGGGGACAACATAAAACAAGGGTACACTTAAAACCATGACAAACTTTAAATTGCTTGACATAGTACATGGCTATAAAGTGGTGACTTAAATGGTTAGCAAAGATCAAGGTATAGGTGGAGCAATACTCGGTGTATGCGTTATAGTCGCTATAGGCTACCTCGTTTTAGTGATTGATCCTGGCTTATTCAAGTTAAATGGAAATGATGTTAGATTAGATGCAGTACTGGTTCTTGTTTCCGCAGCATTTATCGCAATTCTCGCGATCGGCGCATGGATAGGCTGGACAATGGCAACAACCCCCCCTCCAAAACCAATTGAAGAAATAACAACCGAAATTGAAGACAAAAAAGAAGAACCAAAGGTAGAAGAGCCAGCGCCAGTCAAAACGGATGAAGCACCTGCCACCGAAGAAAAAACAACCAAGAAAAAGAAATAAAAAAAAATCCTATCTTCATTCTTTCATTTTTTTAATTCTAGCCATTTTTCCCTTGAAAAAATGAAATATTATTTTATTCAGTTCTCATTTTTCTAAGCATGCATCCAACAATATCTTGGCAAATGATGCATTCGTCGGGAATTTGCTGATTTCTTTCTCGTTCACTTAGGTAACCCAGGTAATATTGGCAGGCAGATGATTTTTCTTTGCTTTTATTTTGTTTTTCTTTAGTGAGAGTTGTTTCAACTTGTGTTTTTTCGACTTCAACTTGTATTTTTTCGGGTTTATCGTCAGCTTCTATTTGCTCATTTATTTTTGTTAAGCAAAATGGGCATGCTTCATAAGTCTGTGCTGAACCCTGCTGCATATTCAAGGTTTTAAGGGGCGCACTGAAGGTTTTCATGCATTCAGGATTCGGGCAGGTAACCGTTCGTATTCCCTCATTTCTCTTTTACAGCCATAAGCTTGCCTTCATTATGGATGGTACTTACTAGCTTATAGTATTAATGAATCTTAAATATAGACGCCGACTATTCGACATTGCATGTTTGGGCTGGAGAAGCAAGCTTATTCAAGTCATCAGCGCCTTCAGCGTACCCTGAAGCAACTAAAACATCCCCTACTTCGATTTTTGAGTCTGCGCGAGGGCGCAAACATTTTTCTTTTCTTTTGATTACTAAAACCCACATGCCTGTTTCCTCATGAACACGCGCTTCTTTTAGCGTCTTGTGTACAAGAAGAGAATCCGCAGTAACACAAGCTTGAACAACTGTTTCTTCAGCTTCTTTAATTGTCAGCTTCAAAATTGGATGCGGTTCAATACCTCTTAGAACAACCTCGGCCATATCTGCAGCGGCATCAGCGATTTTTTCTGTCGCGACACCTAACCGAATTAAACCCAGAAAACCTGATGCATCTTCCTTTTTGAAGTCGCTGGTTAAAGCAAGCAATTCAAAATCAGTATGTAACTGGTCCATGCGCTCCTCAAGATGCTCGACTTCTTCAGCTAACTCTTTACTGTTTAACAAAAGGGAGGAATAAGATAAATCTAACATTAATTCAGACGTGTCTTTGAGTTCCACGAATCTTGATACAATTTCCTCGAACTTAGCGCGTTCCTCAACGTTTAGTTTTGCAAGTTCACCCTCTGCTAAATCTTTAAACTCTTCAATACCTACTTGCGCTCCACGAGTAATTAGAATATCCCCTTGGAACACTCTCTCTGTCTTTTTGGGGTTAAGTATCCAATCACTATTTCGGCGAATAGCAATAATATCAACGCCCATTCTCGCTGCCAAATGAAGTTCATCTATGCTTTTCTTAACAATCGCCGAATTAGCTTTAACAGTTACTTTCATTAAACGCTCTTCTACTTTTTCGAAGATTTCACCAACTATCGGATGAATGCCAATATTGCGGGTAACTATGGCTGCAATATCGGCGGCAGCATCTGAAATTTTGTTTGTAGAAGAAGCCACTCTGGAAATGCCCACCATTGCCTCTGCATCTTTAGGATCCCTTGAAGCAACCATAATTTGCATTTCTAAAAGGTACGCCAAAGTATCAACTCGACTTTCAAGTGCTAGAACGTCTTCGGCAAGATCTTTATCGTTATAAAGCGCTGCAGAATAAGCCAAATCAATCATGAGCTCAGATAGATTTTTCATTTCGAGCAAAAGCTCTCTGACAGGGATAGGTTTGTATTCTATCTTTTCAAATTTAGGCATGCCCTTGAGGTCGCTTCCCATAATAAATAATGCTCTGAATTATTTTAATTATGCTCCTTCTACAAGATTAGAAAGATAGCTACCAGCAAAGCTATTGAAGTTATTAGGGTTGCAAATGAGGTTTCAATTGGAATAACAAAATTCTCAGGATTCAAGCCCCTTCTGAATGTTAATATCGAGATACCGTAAGATAAAATCACTATCCCGATGACTGCTATTATGTTAGATAACCAAATTATTACCATGAAATCAAGTGCATTTGATGCCAGAAACACACGATTAATTGCTAGAGATACTAGGGCTAAGACCGTAAAAATAATAAATGAAGCTACCCACGCGCTACTAATATTTCTTGCATGATTTCTTATCGAAGAGAAAGAAGGCTTAAGTAAACCTAAAGCAAGCTTAGTGTTGGCTGTGGATCCTACACCTGAGCCTACATTACTTACCATGTTAATTAAAGCTGGATAAATCGTATAAATTTCTTTTCGGTTTTCTGCCAAACGACTTATTCCCTTAAAAACGCTTCCAGTAAGAGTTAATATTAAGGCTACAAACATCAGCATAATCAGAGATTCACGTATAGTTTTTAGAAATTCAGGTTCTTCCTTATCTTTTGCTATTAAATATAGAACGAGAAACACATGCGTAAGGCCAATTGCAACAATTACCAAGCTACCAAGATAATGTAAAAAGAAAAACAAGTTTAGCACTCCAATGAAACAGAGCGTTATGAAAATACTGGCTGCGGTAGATATTATTGGATAAACCACTACATCAGGATCTAATCCTCGCTTGAAAGAGATAAATGCAAGTTTAATTGTTACCAAGGAAAAAAGCAAACCAATTGCCAATGTTGAAACCATTACCATCACTATAGAAGGGAAATTGGCGAAAGTAATGTTCCAAAGCAAGTAACCTAAAAACAAAGAAATTAGGCTAACAGTTAAGCTTGTTACTAAAGTTAATACGATTATGGCATGAATTAATTTGTGGAAGCTTTTTGTATTTCCAAGAAATTGTGGATTAATCGTACCAAGATGCAAAGCAGTGCTTAAACGGCCACTAAGCAAACCGTTAATTACTCTTGTACTTATTAGCGCTGGATAAAGGGCAAAGACCCAAGGTGCAAGCCTGAAAACATTAAGCTGGTAAGCAATCAGAAAACCAGCAAGCAATCCAGTAATGTCAAATGAGTAAGCTAATATCGTTTCTTTAAACATAACCCAGAAACTTTTTGATAGGCTCCCATTTGGAATTCAGCTTGCCCCCTTAATTTTGAGAAAAGAGGATATCGTATTTTCTAATTAATCTCGTAAAAGTATTGGTTATGGTTTGAGTGGAATTTAAGTTCCTTTTTGTTGTAATTATCGATGCAGTCGCCATAAGAGCATATTCTGAATTAGTTGGTTTGTGGACTCTTATCATATTTTCTTCGCCATCTGATTCTTGTTTGGCGGTCCACAGTTACCCAGCCATTGTTTTGCGGGCTGCCAAAGCAATTCTAACTGCCGATTAAAGTTTTTGAAAGACAATAATGTCTTAAATAGTTTCTGTCGGCCAATTCTCAGCTAGTGCGCGTTTTCTGTTACTGAATTTGATTGTTTGTGGTTTTTTGAGTTTTTTTTGGTTGATAGACACACCATGGATCTTCAGCTAAGTAATCATTTTTTAACTCTGTAGGTTCATTGAGGTCTCCGCAGTAATCTATGAAATCGTTAGAAAGACCATAGGCTCGGGCTCGGCAACCACCACATAAAGAGCGATATTCACAGACCCCGCACTTGCCCTTCAGCGAATTAGGATTTCTCAGAGCGTTGAAGACTTTTGAGTTGAACCATATTTCTTTGAAGCTTTTTTCCCGGATATTCCCCAGCTTAACTGGTAGGTAAGGGCAGGGTGTTACGTCTCCGTTGGGGTATATGCGGCAATAGTATAATCCGGCTATGCAACCGCGAATCCACTGTCGCATATCTAAGCCCATTCCTTTGGCGATTCGCATAAACTGCGGTGCGCAGGAAGGTCTAACGTTTAGTTTGTGATTTCTGGTTTTTGCAAAGGTTTTTGTAATCATTTCCTCGTATTTTTCTGGGGAAATATCGGTTATTTTTGTTCCTCGACCAGTTGGAACAAGGAAAAACAAGTGAAAGTTTTCAACGCCTATGCTCTCAGCCAATGACATTATGTCGTCTATCTTATTGTAGTTCTGCTGGGTTAATGTTGTATTTACTTGAACAAGCACATTGTTTTTCCTCAAAACCTTACACGCTTCAACCGCTTTCTCCCATGCGCCAGCTACCCCTCTGAACTCGTCATGCTGAGATGGAATATTGGAATCCAAACTTATTGACACGGTCGCTATGCCGGCCTCCTTGAGTTTTCTTGCCACTGTCTCATCGATGAGGCTTCCGTTGCTTCCAAGCCCCATTTTCAACCCTTTCTTTGAGCCATAATTTATGAGTTCAAAAATGTCTTGGCGCAACATAGGTTCACCGCCACTAAGAATTAGTAACGGCGCACTAACTTCGTATATCTGATCCATGAGATTTTTGGCTTCTTGAGTGGTCAATTCATTGTCAAGTTTTTTCTCTGTGGCGTTAATGTAGCAATGGGAGCATTTCATATTGCATTCGCGCGTAATGTTCCATGACATAACAAGCGGAATAAACCGTTCAGACCCCTTGATCTCAGGTGAGTATGCAAGTTTTAGGTAGAACTCGCAGTTTTCATGTGTCGCCAGCCGTTTAGGCTGCCAAAGCGTAAATGGGAAAGGAAGCACTGTGTTCAGCATTGCTTTGGCATGAGCAAAACAGAAATGGGTACAAAAGAGCGAAGACACTTGAGGGGTTACGTCGTATTTTTGCTCAGCGTATTTGTGGCTTCCAAAAATCGGGCAATTTAAAAACTCCATGTGCCCATCCAATGTATCTATGTTCATTGTATAATTTATGAAGTGGTCGCTTAGCATGATTGATTGAAGTTTTTCTCTTTTCATACCAACTTTAAGTGTAACGTCAAGAGCTATATCAACGGTTTCTTGACCGAACTTATCCTGCAACTTTTCCATTGCATTCTCAAGCGCTGGTACGCCGATGCTTTTTGCCAGCTCTGCTGTAACTAGTAAACCCTTTATTGTTTCGTACTCTTGGATTAAACGCATTCGTATTATCTGTTCGGTCCAGGAACTGAACAATTTTTTTAGTACAGTAATCGCTTCGGCGCTCTTTTTGTCTAGCAGGCTTTCGACTGCTTTGTTTTCTTCAGTTAAGTTTGTGAAAAGGTTGATTTTTTCTAAAGTTCCAAGATGTGGGGTTGACGTTATTTCCTGAAAGTTTAGAGGAAACAAGGCAACTTCCTTGGTCAACTCTTTAACGTCTGATTCAAAATCACTGTAAATCTTGCTAAGTTTTAGAGATATTTCAGGTAAATTTAAATGTAGTTCGTCAATAAGCACGCGTGTTTCTGATTCCATCTTTGTAATCATCGCCATGTGATACAAGAGTGAACCAGCCATGCCCGGATCTGCTTGTTTGCCGCCATTTATCCCGAAAAAAATTTGAGAAAACAACAGCTTTGCTAAATCAAAGTTTTCTTCTGTTATTGCAGTTAAGGCTTGATTGAGTTTTTGTTGCCTTATAAGTAAAAGTTGAGCCCATTTATGACATTGCCACGCGTCGAATTTTGTTAACCCGTTCACATCCTTGAAGTAGTTAAGATTCTCCTATAAAGGTAATAAAACCTAGCGGTATGTATCGCTGAAATTAATAATAATGAGTCTTTATCAGGCTTGTATTCGATAAGCTAATAAAGCTCTATATGAACATAGCCAGACTAACAGGTGAAAAGGTTTGAGTTTCGATTGGATCTATACTCTCATAGGTTTCCTTGTCATGTTTGGCTTGTTAGGTGGTATTGGCATAAACAAGCCTAGAGGAATGAGCGTTAAAATGTGGTGTGTTGGTTACTTGGCAGTTGCATTGGTTTTTGATGCGCTTGTAGTTTTAGGTCTGGTTGGGCAGTCTGCGCTTCTAAACAGTTTGCTTTTAGGGCTTTCTGCTGGTGCCGCCACAGGATTGGCGATTCATGTTATGCATCACATTAATGAAGAAGATGCGCACCCAACATTTATGAGTTAGAATTTAGACTTTTTCGAAAGTTTTTTCTTTTTGAATCTTAACTCCTTAGTCTGCTTAAGCTTTTATCAACATATTCTATTTTTAGTCTAGTCAACGTCTCGGATTTAGGTATACCATTTTGGTCCCAGCCTGCTTGGTCGTAGTACTGTCGCACTTTTTGTTTCACGCTTGCCTTGTCAGCGGATTGTCCCTTGCAGGGTCCCGAAGGCAGAGGCTCATAGAACCTTTCAGGGTTGTCATCGTCAACTTTTGGGTTCCATTGTAAGTCTGGGCCGCCGAGAAGCAGAAGAGCGCGTTGTATCTGTAGAGTTTTCATTCCACCACCGTTTAGCCACTCTTTACGACTTAAGCTTTGACCTGTAACTGCATTGTAGAATTCATATCTAAAGTTTGGCGATATGCTAAATGAAGTGAAAATGCACATAACTGCTGAATCGTTGAATATTTGCCAAATCTCACTGCCCCAACCATCAATAGGTAAGTCAGTCATAGATGAGTGATCTCCACCCTGTACGCTGCAGGCATAACCTATTTCTCGTGAGAAGTCTCTTCCGCTTCGGATGCCATGCGCACCGATACTAATACCTTTGCTAGTTACGGCATAAGGCAGAAGGTTTATGCCTTTCAGCTTTCCAAGTTTGAGAGCTGCACGGTAAGTGCCTTCAGCCAGCAGGTCGCCTATGCCTTCTCTATTCGCGATTTTTCTTGCCAAAGCGGCAAAAGCATCAACATTGCCCCATTTCAGCTCCAAACCATCCATGTCAGCCCTGGTTAAGATACCTCGTTGGAACAATTCAGCCGCAAAACCCAGAACGCTGCCTCCTTGGATGCCGCACATACCTAAATCTTCAATGAGCGAAGACAAATACACGTTTTCCTCAGGCGTGAACAATCCCAAATTTGGACCCAGAAAAGCTTGCAGCTCATAATCGGGATTGTCCGTTATGGCGCCCTTGTATTTGCCTGAGCGGATGCAGCTGATTTTCAAGCAGTTTGTTGGGCAACCGAAATCGCTCCATGCAGGTTTGACCCAAACCTTGCTTTCAAATTGATCCACGCCGTAACTTCTTTTGTCATGCCACTCTTCCTGCCAATTCCGAACAGGCTCAGAACTAGTTTCTGCGCCGAAACTGTAGCCTCCACCGCCGGTTCCCCACCTGCGCCACAACACGTTCTCATAGGAGCCCCTGCAAACATTATCAATCATTTGCTTGATTCTTTCTAAATCGGAGACTTCAGGTAGCGGTCCCGTGCCTTTAACAGCAACGGCCTTAAGGTTTTTTGACCCCATAACTGCGCCATAGCCACCGTAGCCAGCTGCATGAGTCCACTTAGCCACAACAACCGATGTGCGAACCTTCTGTTCACCTGCAGGTCCAATGTAGAGTTTAGCTGGCTCCTTCCAAGCACCCAAGTTTGGGTAACGATTAGTCAGCAAGCTTCGGCATTCGCGGTTCAACAAAGCGTCAGATTGTTTACTGTCCTTTCCCCAAATGCAATTTGCATCCTTAAGTTCCACATCAGAATCCTTAATGAACAAATAAACTGGCTTTTCAGCCTTGCCTGACACGATTATGCCATCGTAACCTGCACATCGAAGCTCCACACCGAACTCGCCACCAACAGTGGAACCTACCATACCGTTGCTTTGGGGTGATTTGCCGGTTACACAAGTTCTACCACCTGGAAAATAACCCGTAAAAGGTCCTGGCATAAAAAGCAGAATATTTTCAGGTCCAAGTGGGTCAACCTTCTCCCATCTCTGAATTAGTCTCTCACTTAGAATTTTAGCGGCTAACGCTCTGCCCCCAATATAATCTAATAGCCACTCGTCTGGGAGAGTAGTGTTTTTAAAGCTTGATTTGGATAGGTCCACTTCTAAGAATTTTCCAGCGTAACCGAGCATTAAAAGAACTCCTCAGCTTTCTCTCCATACAATTTAATGGCGAGGTTTTTTGCAGTCTCATCAGGAGTGCGTGCGTAAAGCTTGAACTCGTGATCTCCTCGGTCAACTGCTTTTAAGCAGTTCCAGCCGCCCTCCTGGCAGACTTTGGAGCATTGAGGGTAGCCACCGCATAAGTCACAGATCAGAATCTTCTTTGTCTGTGGGTGAACATGGGGAACTTTGCCTGGGCAAGCATTTATGCATTTGCCACAGCCTGTACACTTATCTACATTAACGGTGACGGCGCTTGTTTGCTTGTTTACGGCAAGAGCTTTGAATGGACATGCAGCAACGCATGGATAGTCCTCGCATTGCGTGCATAAGTGGGGAAATTCTGTTCCTGGGAATAGCATAAACACTCGTACTCTAGAAGCTTCAGGCCAGATTTTATTTTCATGATGAAGAGAGCAGGCAATTTCGCATTTGCGGCAGCCACTGCATCTTGAGAATTCTCTGCTTACCCAGATTGGTTTGCTGTTTTTTTCCTTATCCTCTATCACTTAATTCCCCAGACAAGATTATGATGAGCTCAAGAAATCAGCATATCTGTTAGAAGAAAAACGTTTTGGAAATTGGCTCCCAAAATCGGGCAAGAATTTTAGAGGAATTTTACGTTTCTTCAAAATGTTTAGGTCAACATAATTAAAAAGGCAAATAGAAGGGGGATGAAGGATGGGTCTAGGAATTGATTATGCTGAATTTACTGTTTAAGAACAACATGGGTTTTAAAAGAAAAAGGCTAATGCGAAAGAATTCTTTACCTTTACAGATTTGATAATCAAACGAGAATTGCGTTGTAATTTTACAAAATCTTATGTAGATCGATTTAAGTCTTTTCTAAGAAAAAAGAGAAGAAATTAAAAAATGTGGCTGGGATTCTCTATTTCCATTCGTGGATTGTTATGTTCAATTCCATCCACATTGGGTCTAACGCTTCAAAAGTGATGACAGCGATGACGTCATTCATCCAGCTTAGTTTCTCGGACATTGTCATGAAACACCATAAGCCCACGCTTGTTGGTTTGCTGGCCATTGAAATCTTCATTAAGTCAAAACCTTTCAGCACGGCCATGTCACCAGTCATTGTCATGAATACTCCTTGATCTTTTGCTGCTCCCACTCCTTTAGGAGGCATCATACTCTTTGCGGTCACATTGATGTTGCCATCTATTCCTTTAGCTCGTCCCATGCCCTTCACCTGTGCCGTCCACGTGTAAATCGATGTTATTCCTTCCATTCCAACGGATTTTATGAATCCCGGATTACCTTTGCCTTTGCCTTCCCATAATTTTTCGCCTAAAACCATATTATTCACCAAGCACAAACAGGAAAAACTGGTTTTTAAGTCAATGTGATTGTGCTTCAACAATAACAAAACTATAAGACGAGTTACCTCAAACAGGAATTTTAGTGAAGCTCCAAACTAAAGAGAATCAAGGTTGAAAATATTCTTCCTATTAGGTACTGAATTCGTTAGCCGCAAAAGATTTCTATAGTTTTGTTAAGAAGTTATCAAACAATGATGGCGTGGGAAGAGATTCGAACCAGCTTTGCTTTTAAGTTACCTTTAAGCCATAGCCTTAACACTAAAATACAATATTCAGAAGACTTTTTTGTTATTTGGCTTCATAATAAATTGCAATTAATTCAACTATAGTTTTTGAAAAAGGCAGACTTACATGGCTTCTCAGCCATAATCTTTATTTTAATACTGTTCTTTGTATCTATAGTATGCGAAATTAGCCCAATTTATTGTCAAACAAGTACAAGATAGTCGCTATTCATCGCGTAAATTGACAACTTTTATATATGTATAGAAAATTAGAAAGTCTTTCTGAAGGATGAGATGTTATGGGCAAGTCCCTTACACGCAAGATACTCGAAAAACATTTGGTAACGGGCGAATATATAGTCGGCAAGGAAATAGGCGTAAAGATTGATCAAACCCTGACTCAGGACGCCACAGGAACGATGGCATACCTGCAATTCGAGGCGATGGGTCTTAACCAAGTCAAAACGGAGCTCTCCGTAAGTTACGTAGATCACAACACCATCCAGGTAGGTTTCGAGAACGCTGACGATCACAAGTACCTTCAGTCAATAGCCGCAAAATATGGCATTGTTTACTCGAAGGCTGGAAACGGAATATGCCATCAGGTTCACCTGGAAAGGTTCGGCAAGCCCGGAAAGACTCTTCTTGGTTCTGACAGTCACACACCAACTGGAGGTGGCATCGGCATGATAGCCATTGGAGCTGGTGGGCTGGATGTTGCTGTGGCCATGGGCGGAGGCGAGTTCTACATTACATGCCCAAAGGTTTACAAGATAAACCTGATGGGTGGTCTCCAGCCTTGGGTTAGCGCCAAAGACATTGTCCTAAAGATGCTGGAGATATTCACGGTGAAAGGCAATGTCGATGTCGTAATGGAGTACTCTGGGTCCGGTGTAAAGAACCTCACTGTCCCAGAGAGAGCTACAATCGCCAACATGGGTGCTGAAATGGGTGTTACGACTTCCATATTCCCTTCAGATGAGGAAACTCGAAAGTTCCTCAAAGCTCAGGACAGGGAAAGTGATTGGGTCGAGCTAAAAGCTGACGATGATGCAGAATATGACAAGGTATTAGAACTTGATCTCGACAAATTGGAGCCTCTTGCTGCGGCTCCTCACAGCCCAGGCAACATCGTTCGGGTTAAGGACGTGAAGGACTTAAAAGTAGACCAAATAATGATAGGCTCTTGCACCAATTCTTCCTACAAAGAAATAGCAACTGTTGCTAAAATCATGAAAGGCAAAAAGGTTCATCCAGACGTTTCATTCGGAGTTGCACCTGGCTCCAGACAGGTCCTCCAGATGGTCGCAAGAGACGGTTACCTCGGTGACTTGCTGGAATCGGGAGTTAGATTGCTAGAGGCAGCGTGCGGATTCTGCATCGGCAACAGCCAAAGCCCGAAAACGACCGGCGTTTCCCTCAGGACAAGCAACAGGAACTTCGAGGGAAGAAGTGGCACTCAGGATGCGAAGGTTTACCTTGTGAGCACGGAAGTTGCGGCTGTGGCAGCTATCACAGGCAAGATGACAGACCCCCGTACAACCGACTTTGAGTATCCGAAGGTTAACATGCCGACGAAATTCCTTATCGACGATTCAATGTTCATTTTTCCCAAGGATACTGATAGGAATACTGAGATAGTCAGGGGTCCGAACATAGGCACGCCTCCGATCAATGACAAAATGCCCGATCACATAAAGGGCAACGTCGGGATAAAGGTGGGCGATAAAATCACAACTGATCACATAATGCCAGCAGGAGCCAGGCTCAAGTACAGATCCAATGTACCTAAGTATTCGGAATATGTCTTCGAACAGATTGACCCAACATTCGCCAAGAGAGCTATGGAGGCCAAGAAAAATGGCTTACACACTATAGTGGTCGCCGGCGAATCCTATGGCCAAGGAAGTTCCAGAGAGCACGCCGCACTATGCCCGATGTATCTTGGCGTTAAGGCAATTGTAGCCAAGTCAGTGGAGCGAATTCACGCGGCGAACCTTGTGAACTTCGGCATAATCTCACTAACCTTCAAGAACATGTCGGACTATGATAAAATAGAGCAGGACGACGAGATAGAAATACCAGAAATCAAGAAGAAACTGCATAACAATGTGCCAGTCATTTTGGTGGACAAGACTAAGAACCTGAAAATCGAGCTTGGATACAATCTTTCCCAGAGGCAGAAGGAAATTCTTTACGAGGGCGGTCTACTTTCGTACACCGTCAAGTAATATTCAAAGGATGATTTGAATGAACAAAATTATAGTAAAGAGCACAATTGTCGAGATGGATGGAGATGAAATGACCAGAATAATGTGGCAGATGGTCAAGGAAAAACTTCTTCTTCCCTATTTGGACATGAACCTTGATTATTACGACCTCCAGTTGAAGAAAAGGGATGAAACTGACGACAAAATAACCCTCGAGGCGGCGGAGGCCATTAAGAAATACGGTGTTGGCGTAAAATGTGCCACGATTACGCCAAACAGGGACAGGGTTAAAGAATATCACCTGAAACAGGAGTGGCAAAGCCCCAACGGAACCATCAGGGCTGCGCTTGATGGCACAGTCTTCAGGGCACCCATTCTAGTAAAAAATATTCTGCCTGCAGTTAGGTCTTGGAAGAAACCCATCCACATCGGAAGGCACGCCTATGGTGACGTCTACAAGAACTGCGAATACAGAGTATCAGAAGCCGGAAAAGCCGAGATGACATTCACGAACGCCGCAGGCAAGGAATTGTGGCGTGGAACCATTCAGGACTTCAGGGGTCCAGGCATCATCCAAGGAATTCACAACACTGACAAATCCATAAGTAGCTTCGCGAAGGCATGTTTTACATACGCCTATGACCAGAAACTTCACTTGTGGCTGGGTACTAAGGACACGATTTCAAAGACATATGACGCTCAATTCCGCAAAATATTCGAAGATGAATACCAGAATATTTGGAAGGCAAAATTTGAGAAGGCTGGTCTCGAGTATTTCTTTACCCTGATCGACGATGCAGTCGCCAGGATAATGAAGACCGAAGGCGGCATGCTATGGGCATGCAAGAACTATGATGGGGACGTCATGAGCGACATGCTCGGCTCAGCCTATGGTAGCCTAGCGATGATGACCTCCGTGCTTGTCAGTCCTCAAGGATACTACGAGTTTGAAGCTTCTCACGGCACGGTCCAGAAGCACTATTACAAGTACCTGAAAGGTGAAAAGACCTCAAGCAACTCCATGGCTCTGATATTTGCGTGGACTGGCTGCCTAAGAAAGAGGGGCGAATTGGACCAAACACGAGAAGTTGTGGAATTCGCGAAGAAACTCGAACAAGCGGCTCTAGAAACTGTCGAAAGCGGCATCATGACTGGCGATTTGATGCTCGTTGCTACACCAGCCCCCCAGAACAAGAAGGTATATACCGAGGAATTCATTGCCGAAGTGGCAAAAAAGCTCAAGAAGAAACTTGATTAGAGGATAATAAAATGGCGCATAAAGCGATCAGAGAAGCTGACGGTAAACGCATGCTTGCCCGTCTATTCAAAGACTATTCCAATGGAAAGTACGACATTTCAGATAAGATTGTCACAGTTGGACCAGATACCGACCTGACGAAGTTAGCGATTCAACACAAGTGGCTGACCACCGAAAAATTGGTCGTTAAACCCGATCAGCTGATAAAGCGCAGGGGAAAGAACAAACTCATCCTTGTCGGCGCGAACTACGAACAAGCCAAGGAGTGGATATTACAAAAGTCCAATGGGCCAATAACCATCTACGGCAAATTCGATGCCAACGGAAAGCCCGCCGACAAAGGAATAGTTGGACAACTCACACACTTCATCATCGAGCCAATGATACCCCACAAAGATTTGGATGAATGTTACCTCGCAATAACTTCAACCAAGGACGGCGACACCATCATGTTCCACCCCCAAGGCGGTGTGAACGTAGGCGATGTGGATACCAAGGCGAAACGATTGGAAGTACCCATTGGTACATTCCCGACACTATCGGAGATCGAGAAGAAACTTCTGGGAAAGGTCGCTGTTGACCGCAAGAAGCGCCTTTCAGGTTTCATCGAATCTTTGTTCAAATTCTACGCGGATCTAAACTTTACCTTCCTTGAAATAAACCCTCTTGTAGTAACAGACGAGTCTGTTATTCCGATGGATCTTGCGGCCAAACTGGACAGTACCGCGGAGTTTGAGAGCGGCGGTAAGTGGGGCAAGATAGAATTTCCTGCGCCCTTTGGCCGAACCCCAACTGAAGAAGAAGCTTACATTGAGGACTTGGACTCTAAGACGGGAGCTTCTCTCAAGCTCACCATCTTAAACCCTCAAGGGAGAGTATGGACAATGGTTGCAGGTGGTGGCGCATCAGTCATATACGCGGATACAATCACTGATCTTGGCTACATAACCGAGTTAGCTAATTACGGGGAATATTCCGGAGACCCGAGCGAGGAATTTACCTATCTCTATGCCAAGACGATACTCGACCTCATGACGCGACATGCAAACCCTAAAGGCAAATTCTTAATCATAGGCGGTGGAATAGCAAACTTCACTGATGTAGCCAGCACCTTCAAGGGGATAATCAAAGCTCTCAATGAGTTCCAGAAGAAGCTTCTGGAGAACAAGGTCAAGATATACGTCCGCAGAGGCGGACCCAACTACCAGGAAGGTCTGCGCCAGATGAGGGCGCTTGGCGAGAAGCTTGGTGTTCCAATTGAAGTATATGGACCAGAAACTCACATGACCAAGATTGTTTCCATGGCGTTAAAAGGAGGAAAGTAGTACGGCAAAGTCAACGTCTTCTAAGAAAACCAACGTTTATGAACTATTTGATCGAAATACTCAAGCATTCATCTATAATAACCAGGTCAATGCAACTCAGCGAATGTTGGATTTTGACTACGCATCATGTCGAGAGACACCTTCAGTCGCAGCAATAATTAATCCTACTGGCTCAGATAGTTTTTCCAAGTTCTTCTTTGGCAAGCACGAGATCCTTATACCCGTATACAAAACTATCGAGAACGCCGCAAAGATGCATCCTAATGCTGATGTCATGATAAACTTTGCATCCTTCAGGTCAGCGGTTCCCTCAACCGAGGAAGCGCTAGCCATACCGCAGATACGAACAATTGTGATAATCGCGGAGGGAGTGCCTGAGCGGCGAACAAAACTTCTCACTGACAAGGCCAAAGCCTTAGGAAAGGTTATCATCGGTCCCGCAACCGTCGGAGGAATAAAAGCTGGCTGCTTCAAAATCGGCAATGCAGGAGGAACAATCGAAAACATCATCGACTCCAAACTTCACAGACCCGGTTCCGTAGGATTCGTATCCAAATCTGGAGGTTTGAGCAACGAAGCATACAACATCATTGCTCGGAACACGGACGGTTTGTACGAGGGCATAGCCATCGGCGGAGATACGTACCCAAGTTCCACACTGCTGGATCATCTCTTCAGGTTCGAGAACATACCCGCGGTTAAAATGCTGGTGTGCCTGGGCGAAGTGGGTGGAAACGCCGAGTATGAGATTGCTGAGGCTGTTAAGAACAAGAAGATAACAAAGCCACTAGTGATTTGGGTCACTGGGACATGCTCCAAAGCATTTAAGACGGAAGTTCAGTTCGGACACGCCGGCGCAAAAGCGGGCTGCGAAGTGGAAACCGCTGATGCAAAGAACGCAGCTCTCAGGGCTGCGGGTGCCATTGTTCCCAACTCATATGACGACTACGACCAAAAAATAAAAGCTACATATGATAACTTGGTTGAGAAGGGCATCATTAAGCCAAAGCCAGAACCTCCAGTGCCGAAGGTCCCGATGGACTATGCCAAGGCACTAAAAGAAGGGCTCATAAGGAAACCTTCCAACTTTATCTGCACTATATCAGATGACCGAGGAGAAGAATTGCTTTATGGCAAGATGCCTATTTCCGAGGTCATCAGGAAAGACATAGGAATCGGCGGCGTGCTTAGCATCCTATGGTTCAAACACCAGTTTCCAGCTTACGCGACCAAATTCATTGAAATGGCCATCGTGGTCACGGCTGATCATGGGCCTGCAGTTTCAGGGGCGCATAACGCCATAGTCGCTGCTAGGGCAGGAAAGGACTTGATTTCCTCGGTCGCGAGCGGAATGCTAACAATTGGCCCGAGGTTCGGAGGCGCCATCGACGGTGCAGCTGAGATATTCTCTAACGCTTATGACAGGGGATTAACACCCTTCCAGTTTGTTGAGGAGATGAAAACGAAGGGTGAGAACATCCAAGGCATCGGGCACCTGGTAAAAAATATACATAATCCAGATATGCGGGTGACGATCATGAAGGAGTATGCTAAAAAACACTTCAAGAGCACCCCGCTTCTTGACTTCGCGCTTGAGGTCGAGAAAGTCACTACAGCCAAGAAAGACAACCTTATCCTTAATGTGGACGGCTGCATCGGGATTTGCTTTGTCGACATGCTGAGAAATGAGATGCCGAAGAAGGAAGCTGATGAAATCATACAGATGGGTGCCCTGAACGGCATATTCGTCGTGGGCAGGACCATCGGCATGGCGGCACATGTTTTGGACCAAAAGCGGCTCAAGCAAGGCCTCTACAGACACCCCTGGGACGATATTACATACATGATAGAATAAGCAATAGGTTACGAAGCTAAACGAAGTACATGCTTGCATTTTATTTATTGAAGGCTGTGCGTTCAACCCATTCGCTAAATTCATAATTTCAGGTTTTTTTAGAAGAATAAATGGCTCTTTGAATGTTCAATCCTAAACTTATCTGCTCAGACATCTGAGCCATTCTAAATAGTCATCCCCGCCAAGCCAATCTATATGAGGTTCTTCCAAGCCCTCTAAAGGTACAATCCGCACAAAATGACGGCCATCAGAAGCCCTAAACAAAATAGCTTCAAATCACCAAAGTCACTAATACCTTCAGCAATATTTTCCATTTTGTTAAATTCGCTCATCAAATAGCGTATTGTTTAAGTTTAAATATAAAGTTAACTTACGTCTCTTCCCTGCCTATACTGATGTTGCTTTTTCTTTTTTGTTGGGGGTTGCTTTCGAGTGTAACTTTTGTGTGGCATTATTCAATTTTGAGTAATTTTGGGGGGATGCTTTTTGGAGAGGCAATATGCAAATAGAGGAAGAGTCGCTTTTTGGGGGAAATTTAATGGTTTTTTGGGGAAAAATGTGTATTATTGAGGAGCGAGTGCACCTCATTTCTAAGACGCGTTCTTAGTGGTTATTCCGTTAGATTCTTTAAATCAAACTCTAAGATAGTGAACAGTATGAGTGAGAAATCTTTTGAATTTTAAGCTCTGTTCGAGTTGTTGCTCAACCGAGTATATAGAAAACTATCCAACGCCGAGTGTTTCAATCTGTGAAGAATGCGGTTATGAAGTAGCTTTCGTAGTGCTTGAAGTAATTCAGGAAGCGGAGGCAGAAGGGATTCGAACCCCAGTTTAACGGTAAAAAGGTTCTTAAGGGATTACTTTAAATTCTAGCGGATGATGCTTCAACTTTTGTAGCGTTCAAGAATTAATTTTTTAACGATTCCTTACCCTTAGCAAGATAGAGCCTCAAACGATTACTTTCGGATAGAGCTTAGCTCCGATTACTATCAAGGCTATCATACTAACTAAAAGTACAAGCATGTCCAAACCAACACCATACACGCTGGTTCCTCCGACGATCATAAGCCCTCGCAGGGCATCAACTGTATATGTTAGGGGGTTAACCTGTGCAACCATTTGTAGCCAACTCGGCATCATGGACAGCGGGTAAATGGCGTTGCTTGCAAAAAACAAAGGCATGGTTAAGATTTGACCTATGCCCATGAAACGTTCCCGTGTCTTCACGACCGAAGCTATGATGAGCGAAAACGTGGAGAATGATGCTGAAGCCAATACTGCGACGACTGCGACCAATGTTAGATTTATGGGATTCCAATTTATTCCAACACCAATCAACACAGCCAAAACATAAATGATAACCACCTGAGAAAGAGCGCGGACTCCTGCGGACAAGGCTTTTCCAAGAACCAATGCTTCACGAGGAGTAGGGCTGACCAAAAACTTATGGATAATACCTAGGTCTCGTTCCCAGATAACAGTTATGCCGAAAAATATAGCTATGAAAAGTACGCTTTGAGCCAAAATCCCAGGCGTCATGAAAGATAAGTAAGACAGATTACCCGTCGGTATGATATGCACTCTTGTGAAAACTTCTCCGAAGACCAGTAGCCAAAGCGCTGGTTGCACTGCACGAGTAATCAACTCAGCTGGGTCATGACGAAGTTTTCGAACATCCATTGCGGCTATACTCAAAGTTTTACTAAAGAAACAACTGACTGAGTTGTAGGCGGTCTTCAATTTATCAGTGCCCATTTTAACCGAGCCTCTTCGCTGTTCGTCTTGTCATTCTTGCTTCTCGGTAACTGTCTCCCCTGTCGAGAGCTCCACCAGTGTAATGCGTAAACACATCTTCAAGTGTCGCATTATCTAAATGTAGAGACATCTTCAAATCGGCTGGTACACCGACAACGGCTAATTTTCCTAAATGCATAATCGCCACTCTGGAACACAGTTTGTCTGCCTCTTCCATGTAATGCGTTGTAAGAAAAATGGTTGTGCCAAAGTTGTCACGCAGTTTTTGAATGTGGTCCCAAACTGCTTTGCGCCCAACAGGATCAAGACCTATGGTTGGCTCATCCAAGAAAAGAACTTTGGGTCGATGAAGCATTGATTGTGCTATCTCTAAACGTCTAATCATACCGCCCGAATAATTTTTCACAAGTTTATCCGAGGCATCCGTGAGTTCCATTAACGCCAATGACTCGTCAATTCTTTTGGAACGTTCATTTCTTGGAATGTCATATAGACTAGCGAAGACAATGAGGTTTTCGCGGGCTGTGAGTGTTCCGTCAGCTGAGAGGATTTGGGGTACGTAGCCAATCAATCTTCTGATCTTGTTTGCGTCATGCGCCAAGTCAAAACCGCCGACACTCACGAGTCCAGAGGTCGGAGGCAAAAGGGTGATAATCATTTTGATTGCGGTCGATTTGCCAGCGCCGTTAGGGCCGAGGAGACCGAAGATTTCGCCTTCCTCAACTGATATCGTCAGGTCATCAACCGCAGTCAAGTCTCCGAAGCGGCGGGTAAGATGCTCCGTTGTTAAAATAAACATTTACTTTAACCCTATTCTAGTTTTTGCGTCACTTGTGAAGATGGGCTGCAAAACGTTCATGGCTTTAACGATGGCTTCTCTGTTGTCAGCATTAATATTGCTTAATTTTGTGGACAAATAGGTTAATGCGTCTTGACGTGAGGCTTCCAAGATCTGTTCTCCGACATGAGTTACAGTTAATTTTACCCGTCGCCTATCGTCTGGGTGATCTTCCCTTGTCATCATTTTACGATAAATTAACCCGTCCACTATCCTAGATGTTGACGGTGGAGTCAAACCGAGATGATTTGCCACCTCCAAAAGCGAGGAACCGACGTTTCGACTTACGAAAGAAAGGGCACGAAATTGAGGAACTGTTAAGTCTGGTGTTCTTCGACTGCGCATTTCTGAACGTATCTCTCTCATGACGACTGGAATTACTTCAAGTAACTGACGTGCGGCTTCTTCTGGAGACAAAGTCATATTAATTGCATCTTCTAACAATTAGCTTTTCTAACTAATATTTTAATATTGTCCACATAAACCAGCGTTTTCCTCTATGTCCAGCCTCTTCTTATGAAAATCAACGCAAGACTCAAAACAAACGCAGCCATTATTGCATCCATATTGTAGAAGCTCATACCGTTTCGGGGGTAAGTCCAGTCCTACTCAATAATTCTCGTGAAAAGTGCTTTATCATGATCCATCGTTGCTGTCAAAAAGAGTGTTTAGTCAACGAAGCCGTTATTGGATTTTTGCAACGAAGACCTAAGAACAAAAACTAAATAAGCTTCAAATAGGCTCATTTAGCCAGAATAACCACAAATAAAGCTTTAATGGTAAAATGGCGCCGGGGAAGGGATTCGAACCCCTGCGAGCCAAAGGCCCACTAGCTGGCTTGTCAATTTTAGCACAGCCCCATTTGTGCAAACATGGATCTCGAGGCTAGCGCGATAACCACTCCGCCACCCCGGCTTGAATACAACGATTGCCTTAGCGGTGTAAAAACATTTCCAGCCAAACATAGGTTTCCCTGACTCTTGAAACTGCAACATTTCTTTGAAAAGCTCCCAATTTTCATAAAAAACACTATGCTCAATGCAAAGTGCGTAACTTAATTCTTTGTTGACCATGTTGGATACTGTTTGGTGCCTAATGCTAGTATGTTGTAATCTGGGATAGGCTTTTAGCCCACAAGTCTGATGCAAGAGCTCGATAATTACTTAGGCCATTTTTCTAACGAGCTTTTCACAGCATAAAAGAGCATTTGTTTTTAGTTTGTGAAAACTTATAACACACCTGATAGTTGTAGTCATAAAATCTATGCAAGGCCTACAAATTTGCCTAGATGCTTAAATCTGCCCCGTATTATTGTTTTTAATGGTAACGTTTATAACGTTATTTTATATTTGCTAAAGGCGCGAAGCTGAAGTACAATGGGACATCGTAAAACTCATGCTCCAAAACATGGTTCACTTGCTTATTTACCTAGGAAACGCGCTAAAAAACCTGTTGCGCGAATCCGTTTTTGGCCAGAAATAAAATCTGACTCTCCAAAGCTTTTAGGTTTTTCAGCTTACAAGGCAGGCATGACTTATGTCTTTACTATTGAAGACCGGAAACGTTCACCTCACTTTGGAAAAGAAGTCATGAAAGCTGCAACCATACTAGAAACGCCACCTATACTTGTTTGTGGCATGCGAACTTACACTAAAACACCCTACGGGCTCCAAAACATTTCGGAAGCATGGATGAAAGAGCCGCCGGCAATCCTTGACCGCGCACTAGTTCTTCCAGAAAACTTTAACACCGAAGCAATGCTTGAGAAAGTACAACAAAACCTCGACGTTACCAGCACAATTCGAGTCATCACTGCAACTCAGCCAACTCAAACCAGCCTCTCGAAGAAGAAGCCTGAAGTATCCGAAGTCCAAATTGGCGGAGGCACAATCCAACAGCAATTTGAATATGCAAAGCAACTTATAGGCAAAACAGTAGCGCCTGAAGAAGTATTCAAAGACGGACAATACATAGACATTGGCGGAGTCACAGTTGGAAAAGGCTTCCAAGGACCAGTAAAACGTTGGGGCGTAACCTGCCTGCAGCATAAGGGAAGAAAGACAAAACGTGGCATCGCCACTTTAGGTCCCTGGAACCCGCATCACTTAATGTATTCAATTCCAAGAGCAGGACAGATGGGTTATCACCAACGCATAGAATTCAACAAACGTATATTGAAAATAGGGAAGGACGGCAAAGAAGTGACAGTTAAAGGTGGATACATCCGGTATGGCGAAGTAAAAGGACCATACATACTAATCGAAGGTAGCGTACCTGGAACAGAAAAACGCCAAATCCGCTTGCGTGTTCCTGCGCGTCCACCAACAGAGATCCCTGAGGTAGCTCCACAAATCACATATGTGTCGCTTGAATCTCCGCAAGGAAAATAGGTTGAACACTAATGGCACCACAAAGAAAAGCAGAAATCTTCGACTTAAAGGGCGAATCAACAGGAAAAATAACTCTTCCCAAAATATTCTCAAGTCCGCTAAGACCAGACGTAATCAAACGTGCCGTCTTAGCTATTCAATCCAGCCGGATACAACCGCAAGGCAGAGACCCTATGGCTGGAAAAAGAACCACTGCAGAATCTCGGGGAACAGGCATGGCAATTGCGAGAGTTCCCCGTATCAAAGGTGGAAGTGGAAGAGCAGCTTTTGCTCCAAGCACAGTTAAAGGAAGGCAACCTCATCCACCAAGAGCTGAAAAGAAAATACTAAAAAGTATTCCGAAAAAAGAGGCTAAACTAGCATTATTTTCGGCAATTGCAGCTACTGCCCAGAAAGACGTAGTAGCTTCACGCGGCCACAAAATCGGAGATGTTCTCCAGATACCATTGATAGTTGACAATGCCATTGAAAGTCTAACTAGAGCTAACGAAGTCGAGGAAACTCTCACAAATTTAAAAATTATACAAGACATAACCCGCGTCCGGGACAGCCGAAAAATCCGCGCAGGCAAAGGGAAGCATAGAGGACGAAAAATGAAGCAGGCCGTTGGACCGCTTATTGTGGTGGTTGAGAATAAAGGCTTAGTGAACGCTGCAAGTAATGTTCCAGGTGTTGACGTTACTACTGTTGCTAATCTTAATACTGAAATGTTAGCGCCGGGAACTCACCCAGGACGATTAACTCTATGGACCAATGGCGCGATTGAAAAATTAGATGAACTCTACGGCAAAGGAGAAAGCGAATAATGGACAGCAACGAAGTTATATCTTTCCCGTTAATGACTGAATCTGCAAGCTTAATGGTTGAACGGGACAACAAACTCATATTCGTAGTTAACTTAAAGGCGGGAAAAAGCGACGTGAAACATGCTGTTGAGGAACTTTATGAAGTTAAAGTAAGCAAAGTAAATCTGCTAATCACCCCTCAAGGCGTAAAAAAAGCATTTGTGAAGCTTACCCCTGAATTCAAAGCTTCAGATGTCGCCATTAAACTTGGAATATTGTAAATAACTAGAAGGCATGACTTATGGGAAAAAGAATTCGTGTTCAAAGACGCGGTCGTGGCGGACAAAACTGGCGAGCCTCAACCCACAAACGGGTTGCCCCTGCAAAGTATCCTACAATAGCACCAAAAGAATCTTTTGAAGCCTCATTAACTGGCAAAGTGGAAGCTCTTGTACATAATCCTGGCAGCGGCGCACCCCTATCACTAGTTAAATTTGAAAATGGCTTATCCTGCTACACAGTTGTCCCTGAAGGCCTTTTCATAGGACAGCAAATTTGCTACGGCGGAAAAGCTCCCGCTGAAATAGGCAACATTCTTCCTTTAGGGAAAGTACCTGAAGGAACCATAGTTTGCGATTTGGAGCTCCGTCCAGGCGACGGCGGCAAAATGGCAAAGTCTTCAGGCGCCTATGCTACTGTTGTCGGTCACACTCCACAGGGCACAATGATACGTTTGCCTTCTGGAAGAACAAGATACGTTGATGACTACTGCTTGACAACTGTAGGCGTAGTCTCTGCAGCTGGAAGAATCGAGAAGCCTTTCCTGAAAGCAGGCGCTAAATTCCATCTTATGAAGGCTAAAGGTCACAAGTATCCAAGAACTAGCGGACGCAAAATGGTTCCAGCATGTCATCCATACGGCAGCAGCAAACGAAGCGCTCGCAGATGCACTACCACTTCTCATGGGGCTCCACCAGGACAAAAAGTCGGGTTGATCGCCGCACGTGGTCCAGGACAGAAAAAGAAACGCGCTATCCGTTAAGAATAGACAGAAGGTTTATAGCATTTAACATAAGTTTAAGGTGAAGATGAAAAATGCCCAAAGAGTTTAGTTACCGCGGCCACAGTTTGAGCAGTTTGATAGGCATGTCTATGGATGAATTCATTAATCTGCTTCCTTCACGACAAAGAAGAAGCCTACAGCGCGGTTTAACTCCTGAACAACGCATATTACTGGAAAAACTTCGTGAAGCTAAAGAAGCCCAAAAACAAGGCAAAGAAGTCAACCTTAAAACTCACGTACGTGACCTCATTATTCTGCCAGAAATGGTTGGAATAAAAATCCAGATACATAACGGAAAAGACTTTGTTAACGTCGAAATTAAACCTGAAATGATAGGGCATTACCTAGGCGAATTCGCAATAACAAACAAGCCCGTTAGGCATGGAACACCAGGTATCGGCGCATCACGTTCATCAATGTATGTACCGCTAAAATAAAACAGCTTTTTCCCCGCTTTCAATATTTTTGTTTGATTTCGCAAACAAAAACTTGTAATGTTGCAGTATTTTAAGGAAGCTTTAGAAATTAGGAAGGATTAAAAGGAGATTCTGACTAGTCTAGTATTGAGGCTTTTTAGGATTGTTTAGTTCCAATAAATGCTTATCTCATTTTTGCAATGTAGATTCAGGTTGCGATCAAAGGGATGCTGTGCTTGTTTTTCCGGGAAAATTTAAAGCTCCCGACCCGCAGGTTCCCCTTTCTCTTTTGTATTTAGGCGCTTCGTTGCAGGAAGAAAACTTTAATGTGCGGATTCTTGATATGCGGCTCGAAGATTACCGGCATTTTAAAATTGGGAATCCCGTTTTTGTTGGCATAAGCTGTATGAGCGGTTTACAAATCAAGTACGCCTTAGAATTTGCCTCCTCTGTAAGAATGCAAAATCCTTCTTGTCCGATTGTTTGGGGCGGTGTTCACCCGACATTATTGCCTGAGCAAACAGCTAGGAACGATCTTGTTGATATTGTGGTTCGTGGAGAAGGCGAATTAATCATAAAAGATTTAGCAAAAAAACTTTCATTGAACCAATCCATCGACGACGTCGCAGGTGTAACTTACATTTTTAACGGATCAATCAAAAGTAATCCTGACGGTAAAGTAATCGATTTAGATGCCATACCCGTAGCTTTGCCTTATGATCTTTTGCAAATGGATAGGTATCCGTCTGTAAGATCAGGTAGGTTTCATATTCAAACAAGCAGAGGTTGTCCACACAGATGCGGTTTCTGCTATAACAGCGTCTTCAACAAAAATAAGTGGAGAGCAAAAAGCGCTAAGCGCGTCCTTGACGAAATTGAATACATACTAAACAAGTTTCCGCACGTTAAAATTATCGACCCAATTGACGATAATGTTTTTGTCGATAAAAAACGGGTTGAAGAAATATGTCATGGTCTCTTAGAGCGAAAAATTGATGTTCAATGGCGAGCCAACTGCCGATTCGATTACCTGTATTCTTATAATGAGGATTTTCTTGAGCTTTTAGAACAAGCGGGATGCGTTGAATTAGATTTTGGAGGAGAATCAGGTTCAGATCGTCTGCAACAGCTTATTTGCAAAGATGTTACTGCAAACCAGATGTTACGGTCAGTTGAGAATCTTCGGCGTTGGGCGCCATCTATTGAGCCCTATGTCTCGTGGATGAGTGGTCTCCCAGGCGAGACTGATGATGATTTGAAACAGACTTTCAATTTGATGGACAAAATGTGTGAAGTTAATCCTAAAACGCAGCATTATGGCATATTTGTTTATACCCCATTTCCAAGTCCAGTGATGGACTTTTTGCCTCCGGAGTTTAAGGCTCCACAGTCACTTGAAGAGTGGGGTAGTATCAACGTTTTTCATTTTGATCCCCCCTGGCTTAGCAAATCGCAAGTTGAAAAACTGCATACAATTTCAGCAGTTACGCGTTTCGCTTTTTATCCAAAATCAAGAATAATGGAGCGACAGCTATCATACAAGTTTGCTTACACGATAATGAATCGACTTGCTAAGTACCGTTGGAAGCACAGGTACTTTGGTTTCCCATTAGAACTAAGAATTGTCGATGCTACAGCTAGAAAACTAAGAGGGTTTCTATAAAGGGCATCAAGCAGTTATGCGCTGTAGTCTCTTCCTTCAGGTTTAGAGCTTGGCTGTTTTCCAGCTTCAGGAATCTGCGGTAGCGGAACTGGCGGTGGAATATTCAATATTCTTGATATAAGCACTGCTTCAATGAATACGACGTTGGATACTGATTGTATAATTATTTGTGGTGGCGGCTTTTTTTGTTCATAGTCTTTGAGAGCTTTTTCAATTTCGTTTTTTTCGCCGGTAACGTAAGCATTCCCTTTTAGATTCATTTGAGCGATGGAGGGATTAAACGTTATTGACAGGACAAATGGTACTTCCATTGATTCATCCTGTTTCTTTTCCATGCCAACAACGTTGATGTTAGTGTTTATCTGAATTGGCGGGATTGGCTTTCTTATATCCCAAAAACGTTCAGCTGTGATGCTGGTTATTACAACGTTAACTCTAAGCATGTTGGGTCATCAGAAACTAATCGTAACGGGAGATTTAAAACTGTTTATTTCTGTTTGTAACGAGTAAAACCGCAGTGACCGCAAGTGTACCTGTCATGGTGGTCTGCCATAAAGAATCCTGCCCCACATCGCTCGCAGGTTGGACGAGCCCTGCTGACTTTATTATCTTCGACTTTGTACATTGTGTGTACTCCTTTTTCTTCTCTGTGTTTCTTTTCATGTTTTGCTTTCTCGGCTTTCTGCGGTTTTGCCGTTGCTTCCGCCGTTGCCGCCGGTTTCGCTTCTTCCTTTGGTGCTGCTGCGGGAGTGTCTTCTTTCTTTGGTGGTGCTTTCTTTGACATTATGCCGTAGCCTCTTCTTTAGGTTTTTCAGGTGGACTATTGCGCTTTCTGATGTATTCAGGTTCGACGATTTTAGCCTGCTCAACTGATTGGTATACGTTAGCAACTCCTTGTGTGATGTTTGTTCCCGTTTTTGTGTGCATTCTCTTAACGAAAACTACTTCATCGCCTATTTTCATTTCAATGGCGAGGGCTTTTTTCACTTCTAGCCTCGGAGGCGTTTTTTCTTTTGGACCTTGAATAATTGTAAAGCCAACTTCTTTTCTTTTCAGAAGCGGGTTGTTCTTGGTTGATTCTATATTGATTTGCATTAATATTCACTTAAGGCGTAAGTTCATACAGTTTTCTTCCTATTTAGCTTTTCGAAGGGTTTCATAGCTTCCAGAAATTCCTTGGCCCGAGCCTTTTTTTCTGGCGTAACTTTGACAATAACTATGCCCGAATATGGCTGCCCGTAAACTACGAAAGAGTCTTCTGGAGCATATAAGACGGCTATGAGTGTGAGTAAATCTTCCTCGCCATCAACAATAATGTGCGTGTGCGCATTTCTTTCTAGAGCTTCCTTGATTGCTAAAATTGCTTCTTCAGTTATTGTTCCTTGGGGGTTCCTCACGTGGACCGTTTTTTCTACTGAGACTTTTTCGGGCATTTTTTGATTTCTGAGAAATTTGGTATCAATAATTGTTAGTTGTGGGTGAATATTGTGCATATGAAGGTTTCGGGAAACTACATCTCCCACAGAAATTGTTCTTGTCGGCTTCTCATTGTCCACTAACTCTTTCATTTTATCCATTGTTTTATCAAATGGACCTTGAATCAAGATGCCGAATGGTTCTTTGAATTTTGTTCGGAGTTCCGGTGTTACAGTGTAAACTACAGTCATCATTTCGACCTTTTTGGACAAACAGTTTTAGGCTGTGTGAAGTTACCATTCTACGAATTAAAAGCTTTTTAACGCACTTTTAACGCGTATCTGCCTTTCTCTTTTATGTTCATGGCTTTTGCAATAACCGAGTTATCAGGGTCAAACATGATAACTAAGCCACTGTAGTCTTCGCTAAAACTTGTGGATCTACATTTAGAGCAAACGTTTTCTTTAGTTATAGAATGACAGTTAATACATGCTTTTTCGCTCATTTTGATTCGATCCCATTTACTCCGCTTTTATTTTTTCTGCTTGTTTCTTTTGAGGCGCCTCAGCAGTTTCTTTTAGCCATTCAAGTTTACCTAAGAACGGTTGCCTAGCGGTGACGCCGATTTTTCCTGAGCTTCCTGCTCTACCAAGCGAAACTGCAGTTATTCTCACACGTACTTGGTCGCTTGCTGTTAGTTTTCTTTTGGTTTCTTTTCCCTGCAATACTCCTTGTTTTTCATCGTAAGAGATATAGTCGTCCATAAGTTGTGAAACATGAAGTAACGCGTCTACTGGTCCGATGCGTACAAAGGCGCCGAAATCTGCGATTTCAACCACATCTCCTTCAACAATTTCTTGAATTATCGGATAGAAAGTTAGCAGAGAAAATGATACTTTGTGGTAGGTTGCTCCGTCGCCTGGGATTATTTTGCCAATAGGGCTTACTTCTATGGCTGTTACTGCTATGACGTACCCTAATTCCTCATCGACAACTCCTTCATACTTATGCTTTACTTGATCTCGACCAACTTTCTCTAAGGGGTTGCCGAAGGTTTCGGGTGGAATACGGATAGTATCCTGTAGTGTTATGAGCTTAAACATAGTTATATCAACCCGTCAATCTCTAGACGCGATTTTTGTCTCACATAAATGACTGGCACACTTATATCTCTTAGCTTCCTTCGAAGTTGTCTATCGTTAGTGAACACAGGTGAACTCCACGCTTTAGCAACTTTAGCTATTGCATCGTCAGTCGACAACTTTTCATCTTCGTCAACTTTAACATACTTGCATTTTTCCGCAAGCTTTAAGGCGTAAGAAGCTTTTTTGCGAATTTTAGGAGAATCCTTAGTAGCCAGCAGATCAAGTTCATGTTTTACAGGCGAAAGCAAAATAAAATCAACATTCCGATTCAACAAACGCTCGGCTTCAACAAAAATGTCGAGTTTAAACTTAAGCGAAACAAATAGCGCGTTCGAATCTAGGATAATTTTTAATGTTTCCTTTCTCTTCGGTAAAGCTGACACTGGAATGCTCCTGATTCTTAAAAAACTAATTTTTGTGTGCTTAAAACATTTCGTTTATAATTCTTTATTTCAGTTGACAGTTACAGTTAGTCTTAAAACTACTATTAGTTTAAATACCTTGAACAAATGAATTGAGCAACAGCCAGGTGAATGTATGCTCCGCGAGAAATCGTGTGGCGCCGTAATATTCATAAAAAAAGATAATGCGACAAAGTATCTCCTTCTAAATTACACAGCGGGGCATTGGGATTTTGTTAAAGGCAACGTTGAAGCTAACGAAAGCGAAAAAGAAACCGTTATCCGAGAATTAAGAGAAGAAACAAGCATAACTGAGGCTCAATTCATAAATGGTTTCAGAGAAGCAATCGCTTATTTTTACAGAAGACAAGGCTTAACAATCAATAAAGAAGTCGTATTCTTCATAATGGAAGCATACACTGATAAAGTGGAGTTATCTTTCGAGCATGTAGGCTATGCCTGGCTAGATTACCAGCACGCCTTGGAAAAACTAACTTTTAAAAATGCCAAGGACATATTGCAAAAAGCACACGATTTCCTAAAGAAAAACGGAATAACAAAACCGACTGAATAAGGTTAGTTACTTACTTTACAATAAGTCCGTATCCAATGAGTCTCCAACGGGCAGTAATTTTCCTGCTTAAGGCAACTCTGGAATCTGGTAATGCACAAATCGGTCTAGTCAACTTTACTTTAATGACGTTTTGTTTTATTGAAACGATTTTCCCAACGTTTACAGCCGCACCAATATGAAGGAGTAACGTTTCATCGGGATTAAATTTTTCAACCTTCAAAAGCTCTTTTGTCCCGACTGCGCGCTCTAAAACGTGTGTTTCTAAAGTGAGCTCTGTCAATGTAGGCGGAAGCATTCCTGCTTTTCCAGCGATGCTGCCTGTTAAGCCATCTGCCTTTGAATAGGATGGATCAAGTAATGTTCCAACTCCAATTAGACCCCCACATGTGGCTTCTTTTACGCTTTGTTCCCCTGAGTGCAAACTAACAATTTCGCTGATTAATGCATCGTAAACGGTTTTTCCTTCTCTTTCAACACTGATTCCTGGGCGAATTTCTATTTCGTCTCCAACAGCAAATTTTCCTTGAGCTATTGTTCCACCGATGATTCCGCCTTCTAAGTGGTCGATTGTAGTTCCTGGCTTGTTAATGTCAAAAGAGCGAACAATGTACATGAGCGGCGGCTTTGTTTCATCTCTTTTGGGCGTTGGAATAACGTTTTCAATAGCGTTAAGAAGTACGTCAATGTTTATTCCACGCTGAGCTGAGATTGGAATAATCGGAGCCTTCTCCGCAACCGTGCCTTTAACAAAGTTTTTGATTTCTTTATAGCTCTCTAACGCTCTTTTTTCATCTACAATGTCAATCTTGTTCTGAACAATAATTATGTTCTTTATGCCGCTAACTTCAGCGGCTGCAAGATGCTCGCGTGTCTGCGGTTGAGGGCACGGCTCGTCAGCTGCGATAACTAAAATCGCTCCATCCATTATGGCTGCGCCCGAAAGCATAGTAGCCATTAAAGCTTCGTGTCCAGGAGCGTCGACAAAACTGATGGCTCGAATAAAGTGTGCTTCAGAATTACAGTTTTCGCAATAGGGCTTGATTGTGTAGTTTTTTGGCGGTTCGCATTTTGGGCACTTGTAAATGGGCATGTTTGCATAGCCTAGTTTTATGGTGATGCCTCTTTTCAGTTCTTCACTGTGTCTTGACGCCCAAACGCCTGTTAACGCTTGTACCAATGTTGTTTTTCCATGGTCAACATGACCTATGGTGCCGACGTTTACTTCTGGCTGCTTGGGCAAGGCTTGACCGGTGTCACTCATTTTATTCTCTCTTTATATAAATTTGATGAATTATGAGAACTATGGGAGTTATAAGGTTTAAGCATAAACTCGTCAAAACTTGTGCTTATTTTGCAACTGGTTGAGCTTTGGCTTCAGTTGCTTTTGCAATTGGCTTTTCAATAATTTTCATGTTAATTTGTACAATCTCATCTGTTATGGTGCTTCCCCGAACTGTTTTACGTCTTCTTTCTCCCTTTTTCTTCGGGGTAAAGCCTGCTCCACCACTAAGCACCACATTTCGTCGGACACCACCATGAACGTTTCCTCTCATAGGAACCCCATCCTTGTCTGAGCCGCCTCTTATTTGCACTTTATGCGCTGGTAAATCTACTGCAGTTCCGTCAATGGTTTCTCCAATTCTTCTTCCGATGAATGGTGCTGCTCGCGCTTCTTCGAGCTCAACAACTTTTGAAGTTCCTGCCTCGGGATCAGATACTATTATCTTAAATTTTGCCATTTTGCTGATTAACTCTCCAGCGGAGTATGAAGTTGGATGCTCTCTCTATTAAGGATTTATCTGAGAGAGATTTGATTTATTAGAGAGATGCCTTTAGTCCGCCGAATCTTTTAGGCTTACGGTAGAAGTGCATCTGCATTCCGTTTACGGTCATTTCGTCATATTTTGCCCAGCCTGCTTTGCCGAGTTGCCTTATCTCTTCAGGTGTTGTAGCGGTGGTTTCTTCGTAGTCTTCCTCTTTGAACTCTATCGTGTGGATGTACTTCATTGTATTTGCGATGCTTTTGTGCCTGAGCATTTTCTTAATCACGAGAACGTTGCCGTTTGTGATGTGTGCAAGCATTGAGCCGCCCCAGTGGCGATAAGACTTGAAGCTGATGGATAGCAGAACGGGGTTCTGGAATTTTGCGGCTGCGCTTTTTCTGAGTTTCTTTAAGCAATCTTCGGCGCATGCATAAGATAATGGGAAGATTCTTTTGTCTACTCTGGGTAAAGCGTTAATCATAGCTGTGAGTCTGGGCGAGATTTGGTACTTGCCTGGAAGGTGTCCCTTCACCGGATGATTGATTGATAAGACGTTTTCTTTGAGGTCGATCCATTCTAGTCTTAGGATTTCTCCTGGGTCAGCAAAAGTCTCCTTGAGGCATTGGAGAAAAGTTGCCATTCGTCTGCTTGCCACGCTGATTAATATGTCAAGGTCTTTTTCGTCGTGAATATAGAGCGTTGTTTCTTCTTGGCGGTAAGTTGGCATGTTCCATTGGATGCCTTGCATCTTACAGAAAGCATCGTAAGCATAAGTCGCCAACATCTTAACGCTACTTTTCCATTTTTGTTGAGCAATGATAGTTTTGACATTTTCAGGGTCAAGCAGGTTTGCTCCGTCTTTAATGAGGTGTTTGATGGTTGCTGGGTAGCCTATTCCTTCTGAGTATCCTTCGCGTTCTAAGTATGCCATGTATTTTGTTAGTAAGCCGCGTGCGTCTTGTGGTAGTTTGACTACATCTCCCGCAACAGTCTTTATTTCTGTTGCTGGATCCAAATTTTTCGCTTCCTTTTGTATTGCGCATATTTGGCGTCTAGAAGTTAAGCTGGTTTGAGTATTTATTGACCACTCTTGATTTTTTTGTGGTGGTTTTTCAGAGAATCGGTAGTCGCAGGTTCTGCAAAGCCAACGTTGGACCGATTCGCCACCTGAAAGGTAACGCATCCCATCCTTGTAAAGCCGCTCCGATGAGCATTGGGGACATTTAAGCTGAGGCTGTTTAGGGGGTTGGTGCAAGCGGCTTGCTCTATTCTCAGCCGACTTCCCACTCTTAACTTGCTTTTTGCCAAGAGTGCGCAAAACATGGTCGTGGAAGCCAACCTCTCCCCCAGTCATCATTTTCACTCCGTGCTCATGTGGTCTATATTGGATTTTTCAGGTGCCTCATAGACTGCAACAAAGATTCCCAGTTCAGCGATAAAATGAAGAGCGCGTATAGGCGGATTCGTTTGTGCATCTTCACGTCTTCTGGCTGCGTCTCTGGCTACTGCCAATAGTGTTCCAACTTCAGTGGTTTTCTCATTTGGCATTAAAACAAGAGCTTTAAGCAATCTAAAGGCCTCCCTTGCCAAAACTTTCCCTGTCGATAATTTTCTCAAAGACTTCTTGAACTGATCGCTCAGGACATTGACTTACTTCCGTACGGACCACATTCAGTGAATGTTTATAGTAGAATTGAGCTGCATCCCCAAAGAAATCCCTAAAAGTAATGTAGAAATCCAAGCCACCACCCATGAGTTGTTCACTATCTCGATTCAGGTGCCAATGCGCAACCCTCCAAGTCATCGGATCAGGAATATTTGGTGCATGAAGTATTTGCCTAACTTCTCCAAGAAGAGTCGATAAAGCCAAAAGTCCGTTTAAATCAAGAGAAAACGGTCTGGCGCTGCATCTTACGCTCACCATGACCGAACCCGTATCATAACATTGAACCTTAACTGGATAAGACAATTCAAGAGTGCGAGAGAAACTCTTGCTATCACTGCAGTATTCCCAGCCAGAACCAAGCCAACGATAATGATAAACTGGAAAACAGAACTTCAAATTATGGACCGACAAAGGTGAAGACCAACCCAAGCCCTCCAGATATGACAAATAATCGAATCGACCTACCCTACTCTTTTTGTCATTTCTCTGAACGCAACCATATTCCGGACGAGTCGCCCATTCTACTAGGATAAATCGTTTAGGCCATTCTTTTGGAAGTGATAAGACTTTTCCTTGTTTGACATGTTCATTCATTTCGTTGCGAAGGGTTCCATAACGGTAGATTTTGCCAAAGTCTGCATAAGTTAGCGCATAGCCTGCTGTCTTGAGGGTGCTAATAATATACTTGGAACAATGCTGGTGAAACTTCCAATGCTCCTTGCTGTCACCTAGTTTGTCATTTTTAGTGATTTTGTGTTCGGTGATGGTTCTATTTCCTCCTAAGAAAGAGTATTCTGGGTCTCTTGGTTCAGTCGTCGCATTTCTTTTCGTATACATTCTCGGATGATTGCGCTGCGATCACTGCCACGTTCTAAAGCTAACTTGTCAATGCTTTCAATGACTTGTTTGTCTTCCAGGAAAGAGATTGTTTGTTTTGTCATGGTCATAAGAGAATATGCGATAATTTATTATAGGCTAATGGCTGAACTGTAGTTCGGTGTCTGAACTGTCAGAGAGATTAACTAAAATTACCAAAGAGGACTTACTTTTTTTCGCTCTTAGCCGAGATAAAACTCAATTCAAGGATTTCTCAAAGTTATGCAACAATGGTCCCCAATCAACTGGAGGATCCAGACTCTCAAGAGAAACAATGAACAAATATATCGATCAACTTCTGGCAGAAGGATCCTTGGAGCGAGAACTCGCAACTGGGGACAAATACCCTCATTATTATGTCCCTAAAAATAAGAGACATGAAGTTCAAGCGATGAAGGATAACCATCAGGCTGATTTGGACTTCGAAAGGTTACCAGAAGAAGAAAAGGCGAAAATCAAAAACATCTCTATCCACGAAAAAGAGAATAACCAGATTACTTTGGCTTTGGCTGTTAATGGATGGTTAACTTTACAAGAGATTGCGGCCAAAACAGGTATTGATGAGAAAAGGACTATTCTAGCGATTTGGGGCAAGGTGGATGAGGCAGGTTTTCCAATCGATCCTGAGGACTTATCTTCGATGATTAGCAGAAGGTTAATCGCAGTTGACAAAGAGTATAACTGGCCGCGTTGGATGCGGAGTTATGGCTTATCTTTCGCGGGCGTCTATTGGGCGCTCAAGAAATTTCCTGAAAGTTTTGGAATAATTATCGAGAAGTGGAGTGAAACTCACCCGTTTATTTTTCAAAGGTACGATTTATTTAGGAAGCATGGGTTGGAAGGCGCACTCAGAGAGTTCATATTAAAGCTTGACCCAATCAATTTCTGGTTAGATCAAGCAGGCCAAGTCAAAGATATTGAAGACGATTGGCTTACTTTTGTTCCTAGAGAAAAGGGTGGTCTAATATCTAACTGGTTTGACCTGCTTCAGGAAGACAGCCAGTTCAGAGAAAGAGCAAAAACTCATTATCGAGATGGAATAGTTTACCTCAAACAACGAATAACTAGCTACGAAATAGCGCTAAAAGCTATTGATAATCTATGCTCCAAAAAGCCAGATAGAGTGCAAATTCAAAGGGATATGGGTTTTTTTGTTGCAATGTTGTAACACTTTTTATTAAGTTAATGTTCTCCCAGCTTTGAAGCGGATAACATCCAAGATTTTAATTATAAGTTAAGTCATATCAGGGCTTTGTGTTATCCATGAGATGTTGGGGTATAAGATTTGCCTGTTAAGAAAAGTGAAGTCTACAGTTCGCTTTGGAAAAGCTGCGATGAACTAAGAGGCGGAATGGATGCCTCCCAATACAAAGACTACGTTCTCGTGCTACTGTTCGTAAAGTATGTTTCCGACCGGTACGCGGGAAAAAGCAATCAAGAGATAGTGGTTCCAGAAGGCGGCAGTTTCGCCGACATGGTGGCTCTTATAGGCAAACCAGACATTGGCGATAGAATTAACAAAATTATCGCCAAACTTGCCGAGCCCAACGACCTCAAAGGCGTTATCGATGTTGCAGATTTTGATGACTCGGATAAGCTTGGGAAAGGCAAGGAGATGCAAGACCGTCTTTCTCACTTGGTCGCAATTTTTGAAAGCCCAGAATTGGACTTCAGTAAAAACAGGGCTGAAGGCGACGACATTTTAGGCGACGCTTATGAGTATTTAATGCGTCATTTCGCGACTGAATCGGGCAAGAGCAAGGGGCAATTCTATACTCCTGCTGAAGTTTCCAGAATAATGGCAAAGGTAATCGACATTAAGAGCGCAAAGTACTGTAACACTGTTTATGATATGACTTGTGGCTCAGGTTCTCTGTTACTGAAGGCAGCCGCCGAAACTGAACATGGCATAAGCATCTATGGTCAAGAAATGGATGTGGCTACTAGAGGTTTAGCCAAGATGAACATGTTTTTGCATAACAATCCGGCCGCTGACATCAGACAAGGGAACACTTTATCCAAACCTCTTTTCAAAAATAATGATGGAACGCTAAAAACTTTCGATTATGCGGTTGCTAATCCACCGTTTTCAACAAAATCATGGACTAACGGTGTAAATCTGTCTAATGATGAATTTGGCAGGTTCGAGGGTTTTGGGGTTCCTCCAGCCAAAAATGGAGACTACGCTTTTCTATTACACATTCTCAAGTCATTGAAAAGCACTGGCAAGGGTGCAATAATTTTGCCGCATGGTGTGCTTTTCAGGGGCAACGCGGAAGCAGAAATAAGAAAAAACATCATAAAACGAGGATATATAAAAGGAATAATTGGTCTCCCGCTAAACTTGTTCTACGGCACTGGTATTCCAGCGTGCATTATAGTTTTGGATAAGGAAGATGCTGCCAATCGTAGAGGCATTTTCATGATAGATGCAAGCAAGGGTTTTGTCAAAGATGGAAACAAGAACAGGCTAAGAGAACAAGACGTCCACAAAATCGTCGACGTATTCAATAAGCAGCTTGAAATTCCAAAATACTCAAGAATGGTTCCAACTTCAGAGATAGCCGACCCAAAAAACGATTACAACCTAAACATACCCCGCTACATAGACAGCCAAGAAGAAGACGACTTGCAAGACATAGATGCCCACCTAAAAGGAGGCATACCCAATAAGGACATAGAAGACCTATCACGCTTTTGGAATGTTTGCCCCTCCTTGAAAAACACGCTATTTATTCCAAGTGAAAGAGCAGGCTATTCCATTTTAAAGGTTGAGCACTCAAAAATCAAACCAGTCATTTATGAAAACTCTGATTTTTCAGCGTACAAGCTCAAAGTCGAGGGAGCATTTGAGAGCTGGCAAAATTCAGTGTTGCCCACTCTGAGAAACCTGTCGGTTGGTAGTAAGCCTAAAGCGCTAATTATTGATTTGTCAGAAGGTATCCTTTCTTCTTTTTCCCAGATTGAACTAATCGATAACTATGACATCTATCAGAACCTAATGACCTATTGGTCAGAAACCATGCAAGATGATGTTTACTTAATTGCGGCAAACGGATGGAAAGTTGAAGTTACCATTATAAAAAATAATAAAGGAAAAGAAACAGGCTGGAACTGCGACCTCATCCCAAAGAACCTAGTAATCAAAACGTATTTTGTAAAGGAGCAGGAAGCTATAGATAAGCTTACGGAAGAGAAAGACAAAATCGCTCAGCAAATGCAAGCTCTTGAAGAAGAAAACTCTGGAGAAGACGACTTGTTCGCAGAAGCAAAGAGCGATTCTGGAAAGATAACAAGAGCTGAAATCACAATGCGCTTAAGAGAAATAAGAGGCAACAATGAATTTTTGGAAGAAACTAAGGCTTTGCAAGTATATCTTGACTTCATAGAGAAGGAGACAGAGATTGACGGTAAGATAAAAGATGCTGAAACCGACCTTGACAAGAACCTGCTTCACAAATATGGGGGCTTGACAGAAGAAGAAATCAAGCTAATAGTTGTTGAAAACAAATGGCTGAAGTCACTATATGATTCTGTTAAGGATGAACTGGGAAAAATTTCCCAAAGGCTTGCTGGAAGAATAAAGGAGCTTGCAGAGCGTTATAGCGCACCCCTACCTAAATTAGCCATAGAGATTGAAGAATACTCCAAAACGATCGATAATCACTTGAAAAATATGGGGTTCGCATGGTAACTCAAATACAGATTCCCACAGATTGGGTTCTGAGAAGAGTCGGCGAAATTGCCCCTTTGCAAAGAGGATTTGACTTACCTGCAAAACAAATAGCAAAGGGCGAATATCCAGTTGTTTACTCAAACGGTGTATTGAATTTCCATAATAAATACCAAGCAAAGGGTCCGGGAGTTATTACTGGAAGATCGGGAACGATAGGTCGGGTCACCTATATTGAAGACAATTATTGGCCACATAACACCACCCTTTGGGTAACAGACTTTAAGGATAATGACCCCAAATTTATTTACTATCTGTATTCTTTTTTAGGACTTGAAAAGTACAGTACAGGTTCCGGTGTGCCTACTCTAAATAGAAATGACGTGCATGCAATAGAAGCCTTAATTCCAAAAAATCGCACAGAACAATCTGCTATGGCTCAAGTCCTCTCAGATACAGATGCTCTTGTTGAATCGCTTAATAGGCTTGTTGAAAAGAAGAAAAACATCAAGCTAGGAGCTATGCAGGAGTTTCTCACAGGAAAAAAACGACTGCCCGGATTCACTGGGGCTTGGCTCGTTAGTACGTTAATGGAAATTACTTACTCTTTAGATAACCTTAGGGTTCCATTAAATGAATCCCAACGTTTGACAATGAAAGGTGATTATCCTTACTGCGGTGCCAACGGCATTCTTGATTATATTAATAAGTTTGCAATCGACGATGACATTATTCTTATGGCTGAAGACGGAGGATATTTTGACGAATATTCGTATAGACCCATTGCTTACAGAATGAAAGGGAAATGCTGGGTAAACAATCATGCTCACATTTTGAAGGCAAAGGCAAACTTTTCTCAAGATTTTATTTTTTATGCATTGGTTCACAAAAATATCTTGCAATACTTGACTAATGGTACAAGGTCAAAGTTGAATAAGAGTGAAATGAACAAAATTGAAATTCAACTGCCTCTACCTAAAGAAGAACAAATAGCCATCGCTCAAGTGTTATATGACATGGATTTGGAGATAGAGGCGCTTGAGCAAAAGAGGGATAAGTACAAGCAACTTAAGGTTGGTATGATGCAGCAGCTATTGACTGGGAGAATACGGTTGAAATGCAAGAACTGAATGTTGGTCAAGCGGAAAGAAAAACCCAGAACAGAATTATCGAACTGTTCGTTCAGAAGATGGGTTATGAATATCTTGGAAGTTGGGAAGATAGAGAGAACAGCAATATTGAAGACAAGCTTTTGATCAAATTCTTGCAAAAACAAAATTACAGTGATATTCTAATTGGTAAGGCATTGTTTGAGTTGCAGCAGGTTGCTCAGAACCAGAATAAGGGTTTGTATGATATTAACAAAGAAGTCTACAGCCTGCTAAGATACGGCGTTCAAGTTAAGGAAAGCATTGGCGAAACCAATCAAACCGTATGGCTGATAGATTGGAAAAATCCAGAAAATAATGATTTTTACCTAGCAGAAGAGGTAACAGTAAGAGGGCAACACAATAAACGCCCAGACATTGTATTATACGTCAACGGGATTGCCTTTGCTACTCTTGAGCTGAAAAGAAGCATTATCTCAGTATCGCAGGGAATACGGCAGAGTCTTGACAACCAAAAAGAAGTTTTCATCAAACAGTTTTTTGCAACAATCCAGATATTAATGGCAGGCAATGATACAGAAGGCTTAAGGTATGCAACCACCGAGACACCTGAGAAATACTATCTCAAATGGAAAGAAGATTCACCGATAACAAACAAGTTAGACAGAGACTTATGCTCACTATGTAACAAACAAAAGCTCTTAGAAATTATCCATGACTTCATAGTCTTTGACGGCGGCGTCAAAAAAATCTGCAGACACAACCAGTACTTTGGGGTTAAGGCAGCCCAAAAATACCTGAAGCGAAAGGAAGGCGGTATCATTTGGCATACTCAAGGCTCAGGCAAAAGCCTGACCATGATTTGGCTTGCGAAATGGATAAGAGAAAACATCGAAAACTCTAGAGTCTTAGTTATAACAGATAGAGAGGAGCTTGATGGTCAGATTGAGCGTTTCTTCAAAGGCGTTGATGAGGACATTTATCGAACCAAAAGCGGCAAAGATCTGATTAATCAACTAAATAATACACAGCCATGGCTTATTTGCTCTCTAATCCATAAGTTTGGCTCAAGAAAGCAAGGTGCGATGGAGGAATACCTGCGTGAATTAGACCTCTATAAGCCATCAGACTTCAAGGCAAAGGGCGACTTGTATGTGTTCGTTGATGAGTGTCACAGAACACAATCTGGTGATTTGCACGATGCTATGAAAAAAATTATTCCAAAATCCGTTTTCGTTGGATTCACCGGAACACCTCTTCTTAAAACAGATAAAGCAAGAAGCATAGAGATTTTCGGAAGATATATTCACACTTACAAATACGATGAAGCTGTTCTCGATAATGTGGTTTTAGACCTGCAGTATGAAGCAAGAGAAGTAGATCAAACAATTACCTCACAAGACAAAATTGACCAATGGTTCGAAGTAAAAACCAAAGGCTTAACCGACTATGCAAAAGCCGAATTAAAACGTCGATGGGGCACTATGCAGAAAGTCATTAGTTCCCAACCAAGGCTCAAAAGAATTGTTGCAGACATTGTACTTGACATGGAACTAAAAGACCGCTTAATGAGCGGTCGAGGTAACGCTCTATTAATTGCAGGAGACATCTACCAAGCATGCCAATACTACGAATTATTCCAAAATAGCGACCTAAAAAAATGCGCCATAATTACTTCATACAATGGTGACATTAGCCAGATTAAAGGAGAAAGCACTGGAGAGGAAGATGAAACCGAAAACATCTACAAGTATGAAATATACCAAAAGATGTTTAATTATTATGAAAGCCTATATCCCGAAATTAAGACAAGAGGCTTTGAAGAGGTAATTAGAGAAAAATTCGTTAAAGAACCGGGGCAGATGAAACTGCTAATTGTAGTCGATAAACTGTTAACCGGTTTTGATGCTCCCCCTGCAACATACTTGTATATTGACAAGCATATGCAAGACCATGGGCTTTTCCAAGCAATCTGCAGAGTTAACCGGCTGGACGGCGAAGACAAAGATTACGGCTATGTAATTGATTACAGAGACCTTTTCAACACTCTAAGCGCAGCAGTTAAAGATTACACATCAGAAGCCTTCGATGGTTTTGACCAAGACGACGTAAAAGGCTTACTTAAAGACCGCTTAACAAAAGCAAAAGAGGATCTAGATTCAGCACTTGAAAGAGTAAAAAGCCTCTGTGAACCAGTCAAACCTCCAAAAGACACTCAAACCTTCATAGAATATTTCTGCGGAAACACAGAAAAACCAGAAGAACTAAAAGCAACCGAACAAAAAAGGGAAGCCCTCTACAAATCAACCTCCAAGCTAGTAAGAGCCTACGCGAACATTGCTAACGAAATGGAACAAGCAGGATACTCTCAAAGCCAAGCAGATGCTGTAAAGATAGATGTAGAACTTTTTAACAACATAAAAAAGGAAATACAACTTGCAAGCGGCGAAAACATCGATCTAAAAAGATTCGAACCAGCAATGCGTCACTTAATAGATACTTACATTGACGCTAAAGATAGCCAGAGAGTTTCAGCATTTGAAGACTTGACAATTATTGATTTGATAGTTAACAAAGGGGTAGATGCTGTAAATGATTTGCCAGAGAATATTAAGGAAAATAAGAATGCGGTTGCTGAAACCATTGAGAACAACGTACGCCGCTTAATCATTGATGAGACGCCAACTAACCCAAAATACTTTGAAAAAATGTCTATTTTGCTTGATGCGCTAATTAGAGAAAGAAAAGAAGAAGCAATACAATACGCGAACTATCTCCAAAAAATAGTTGATTTTGTACATAAACTTAAAAACGTATCAGCCACTGGCTCATATCCAACAACAGTTAACACTAACGCAAAAAGAGCGCTCTACGACAACTTGAACTATAATGAGTCGCTTGCCCTAAAAGTGCATGAAAGCATTATTAACTCAAAGGCTGACGAATGGCGAGGCAGCAGAATCAAAGAACGCCAAGTCAGAAACGCAATCAGAGAGGCCTTGAGTCAATCGCAAGCGACTGATGAAAAAACTGTAGAAACAATATTGGAACTGGCGAAAAACCAAAATGAATACTAAGAAAACCAGAACCGTAATTTGCGATTTAGAGATTGAGACTGTAAAGAAGGACATAAAAAACATACATGTGGGCGTTTATCCTCCCAACGGAAGAGTGAGAGTTGCAGCTCCGCTTAAAACAACCGATGAGGCAATAAAACTTTTAGTCATCTCAAAAATGCCCTGGATCAAGAAACAGCAACTCAAGTTTGAGGGGCAAGAACGTCAAACCAAGCGCGAATACGTGTCCGGTGAGAGCCACTACTTTTTTGGCAATAGATACCGCTTAAACGTAATGCAAACAGATTCCAAGCCAAAAATTGAAATCAAAAGAAAAACGAGAATCAATATGTACGTAAAACCGCACGCATCTCTCGAAGAGAAAGAGCGGTTGATGGATAGCTTCTACCGGTCCGAATTAAAAAAGCAAATACCCGACTTGGTCTCCAAATGGGAAAAAATTACTGGATTAAACATTAAAGAAGTCAAGATTAAGAAAATGAAGACCAAATGGGGAACCTGCATTCCCAAGTTTCAGCGAATATGGCTTAATCTTGAACTTGCAAAGAAACCGCCCCGTTGTTTAGAATACGTGATAGTCCACGAGTTAACTCACCTAAAAGAAAAACACCATAACGAACACTTTGAGATATTGCTAAAATCATACATGCCACAGTGGGACCAATGCAAACAAGAACTTAACAACGGGATCATTGGATACTCAGAATGGGAAAAGACCTAAAACTTAGCGTGATACCCCTTATGGGAAAAAACGAAAATCGGCTAAGGTGCAAAAACTGCGGACATTTACTATTTTTGGAAGATGGAAAATTGAAGCATAAGCAATCTAATCATAGCATGTACTGCCCATGCAGAAAACCAGAAAGTTCTTGAGTCTTTCCATAGAATACAGCGGGCGCTTAAGTGTAACGTAATAAGCGCAGATTATATAGCGCCCTAAGGTGTTAATTGCATCTTTAACTCCTATGTATTGCATAGAAACGGTTATGCGGTTTCGGCTAAGGCTACTTCTGATTTCCGAGTTTATTCGTGTATTCCTTTTCCCTTACTAGCATGTCCAAAACGAGTCATTTTCAAAGTCAAAAAGAAAATGGTTTCATGGAAAATTTCAGATTATCTTTCTAAAATTTATTTTTAAAAAATGTGTTTCAAGTATTTTTGGCAAACAGTATCTTTTGCCAAATATTATATATTCTCTTAGATGGATAAGTATTAAACAAATAGTCGTTCCGCAACTATTCAGAGAACTATAACTCCCCGTATAGGACAGTGAGGTAAAATGAAAAGACTGTTAATTGTGGCGTTAACTTTAACCATCATTGCTTTGTTCATAAGTCCTACATTTCAGACGGCATTGGCTCAAACAACAACAACTGTTGTATCCACAATTACAGATGTGAACAAAGATGGGCTCGCTGATGCAGTTTTTCAAGCGACTAATAACTTGGGATCCGTCGAAGGTGTCCAAGTTCAGGTTTCCTTGGGAACATCCCTTGTGTTTACTAAGACAACGGATGGGTCGGGTCAAGCGATAATTTATGATCCACCTTCTGGAGCATATTCTTGGAAGGCGTCAAATGGGCAATCTGGTACTTTCCAAATAAGTGAACACACCTACAGAATCGGTAGTGAAACAGAGGTTCTTCAATGGTTAATGGCTGTAGACTTTATGAACTCACCCGACAAAGGTCGGAGTCTTTACCAAAATATCGCCAACGTTTTGGGTTACAACCTTTTAGCAAATCCCATGCCAACAATAGACGGTACTAACAGTGCAAACAATACGGCCATTTCAGCGGTGTGGATTAACTGGATAAATGGTTTGATTGAGCAAGTCACAACCCTAAGCTCAACAGGTGTGCTGACATCAGACTTGAGTAAGTCATTCATAGACATTCTTTCAGCTACTGGCGATGGTTTGTCAGCCGCCAGTTCAATTGACAATCCAGTTCCCCTAACTATAGAATTTGGGGAAATCCAAGATGGATTGGCACTAAATATAGACGAGATACCCGCCTTCCAAGCCCTTGAAAGCACTTCAGCGCAAGGTGGTTTCGCATTGTTTGGAATGGCAGTAGGTGTCCTCGATATTCTTCACTTGAGTCAGGAGAATGCGTCTCTTGAAACAGTTAACCTCGATGGTGTGGTGCTTAACGTTCAGCAGCTCGGTCTTTACCGCGATGGGCTTTCATTAATTGCAGGACTTGGTACTATCGTTAATTCTGTCGTTAAAACAGCCGGTCTTCAAGAACTTGGACAGGCTGCAAGCATTATTTTTGGGACTGCAGTAGCGGCTTTGAGTACTGTCATTACAATAACTGGCATATACCAAGAACTACAAGCAGATGGTCTAAATGGTTTAAGCAATCCACAACTATGGATTCAAGTTCTTTCGTTGGTCGGAAATTTCGCAGTCATGAGCGCTGGGCTAATTTCAATCCTTGGTTGGGCAGGAATTTCGAGCATCGGATCTGTGAGTCTGACAACAGATTTAGCATCTACCTTATTTGGCATAGCTTCTGGTGTAGGTTTAATTGTTGTGGCCTCGTCGCTTATACTCTACTTGTGGACCTACTTCACCGATGTAGGTCAGGTTGAAACAGAGATGTCCCCGCTCCTAACCCAACTGTGGCAAGTAAGAACAGCATTAAGCGAAATAGACCCCAATAAGATGCAGGCTGAAGCGACTAACTCCATGGACATGAGCATTGCAGCAGGGGAACTTACCAACCAAATTGCTTACTCAGGAAGCACAGATCCCCAAATCTTAAGTTTAAAAACCCAATTAGGGTCAGCACAAACTTATTGGAGTAACCTTGCTCAAGCAGAAACTAGCCTGTCTACAGATGCTGCAAACGCTGTAACCTCAATAGATCAACTCTTTGCTTCTGCTTGCTATCATCAAATTACTGAGGCAGGCGTGCAACTCAATACTGTAACCGCGAGTATAGCGGGGATCTTGTCTGTTAACGCAACAGTGGAAAAAATCGGTTTGGGCGGCGCACCGTCGGAATCTTTCAATCCTATCGCAAGTTATTACCAGCCGTCTTCTACAGATCCTTCGCAAGGTAGCTATTACGCAACATCAATAGAAAGTGGCGACGGAAAAACACCCGAAATTTCACAAGGGTATATAGTAGGCCAATCTTACATATCGAGCCAGACCAATTCTTTAGGGATAATAAGCCCGACTGGATGGGCTTGGGATATACCAACTCAACAAGATTCAAATGGTAAAAACTTGGCGGTTTTCTATCGACCGCAATCTAGCTTCAGCCCAAACAATTTCTTGTTTGACCCAGACGGATCCGGAAATCAATACAGTGATTATTACCAATATGCCTCACCGCAAACCGATGCAAATGGAAATCTTCAACCGTACTATCTTTTGAAATTCTCCTTTGAAAATCCCTATCCAGCAGGACTCCAACAATGGTCAAGCGATCTATTCGGGACTAAAGGATTGTTTTCGTCTGTCCAAAGCTCAATTCAGCTTGCTTACAATTCACTTAAAAACTTTGAACAAGTGTCTGTTTTTGAAAACGGTGTTGTCTCCCCAACATACGACGTGACGATTAACCAGTCAGGATTAGCTCCAGGGGTTAGCTGGTCTGTGACTTTCGAAAGCTACATCTTATCTTCCTTAGGGAGCTCGATAACATTTAATGTACCTGATGGTGTTTACAGTTATTCCATTGGTGTGCCATCCGGTTACGCTCTTTCTTCTTCTGAGCAGGCAGGCAGTATCATCGTAAGTGGTGCTGCAATATCTGATTATATCCAGTTTTCGGCAGTCACTCCTCCACAAATTTGGATGTCTTCATCCACTGATGGCTTAACTGTTAGTATTCAAGGTGGTGTGACCCCCAGTAATCAGCTATCTTATATTCAATTTAACTGGGGAGATGGCTCATCCATAAACAGTGGTTTCCCATGCAGCCACACGTTCACACAAAGCGGAACATACACTATCACTGTTACTGCCTACTTCACCGACGGAAGTACGGCAGCCAGCTCAACGAGCGTCAACGTTTATGCAGGCACGTCTCAGAGTTTCACACTAAACTTTGGAGGATATGGATCAGGAAACGTATCATACTCTTACAGTAGCGGTTCTGGAACGGTTTCTTCAAGCCAGTCAATAAGCCTCCCCGTATCATCTGGAATGCAAATTTCTTTAACTGCAATTCCAAACACAGGTTCCTGTTTCGATTCTTGGGCAATTGCTGATGGCATAACAATTCTAAGTGGTTCAGCTACGTCTTCAACAATCATCATTGTAATTGGCGATGGTGGCGAAAGCGTTGCTGCAAATTTTGACCCTTTAACTCCTCCGATAATAACAATCAATCAATTAATTGTCAACGGAATGTCAATCTTCCTAAATTACACGGTAAAAACGACGACACCGGGCGTAGGTATACATGAGGTATTTTTGCCTTCTTGGGGCGATGGAGGCAACGAAGGTGGAATTGCATGGTTATGGAACCCACCTAGTACATATACCGATGCTGAAAGCCACACTTACTCTCAAAGCGGTATTTTCACCATAAGTGTAGGTGCGAACGATTACAACTACGAGGCAGCATCAATATCTGAAAACGTAGAAGTCATAGGACCCTTCACTTGCTCCATAACCACCAACCCGACCTCAGTAGTTGTGGCACCAGGTGGAAACTGGGGAATTTTTTATCTAAATGCCTCTTTAGATAATGGTCCTACACAACCAATCATACTTTCCATATCTGGTCTTCCACAAGGAGTAACCTGGTATAACCCAACCGGACCCCCGACGTATCCTCAAGCGAATGGTATAAGCCCTCCATTTTATGCTAAATCATATTTCTTTGTCTTAGATTCAGCGCCCGGCATATACCCCATTACCATTACATGTACTTCCAACGGTTTGACTTTTGGGTCAACCTCAATTAACCTGTTAATACCTCCGTACGGATTAACAATTAACGAATTTTCTCAAGGCTCAGTCTCTTATTCAAACTCGTATGATGATAGTTCAGGGACACAACTCGCAGACCAATTTCCTAACACCCTTACCGCCAACTCAGGAACACAGATCCAACTTACTGCAATAGCAGGTGCAAGTCAAATCTTTGAGTATTGGATTCCATCCGGAGCAATTTCACTAAGTAGCACAACTTCATCTTCAACGCTTGTAACAGTAGCTGGCGACGGTTCGGTTACTCCCATGTTCGCTCCTGAAACGTTAAACGTGGGTTCTGCTTTTGCTTCTGCCTCGCCTATAGATGCGGGTCAGAAATCTGTTCTTTCAGTTTCTATCACTGGCGGCAGCAAAAGTTATACTTACCAGTGGATGATGGAGGCTCCTGGTTCAGCAAGTTTCTCAAATATTAATGGTGCAAATAGCCCGACTTACACCTTTGCGCCTTCAAACAGTGCAACCCTTGGCAATTATCAATTTGAGGTTTTAGCAACTGACACTGTTACGACTGATGCCGGCACTTCTTCGCCTGTAACGATTACAGTTGATCCTGCCTTAGCTACTCCCGTTGTAACCGCCTCTTCGGTAAAGCTTGCTCTAACTCAAACTTCAGTTTTAACTTCCTCTGATATTACTGCGACTGGTACCAGTCCATTCACTTACCAGTGGATGGAGATGGCTCCAGGCGGTTCATATGTTGATGTTGGCTCTGATTCATCAAGTTTCAGCTTCGTAACCATCGAGTCTACAGCTACGGGTCTTTGGAGCTTTAAGCTTCAGGTGACAGATAGTGCGGGAGCAGTGACGACTTCGAGCGCAATTACTGTTTCTGTGAGTTCTTCTTTGGCCACAGTTGTTCGCGGATGCAATAACTGCATCTATTACAGCACTTACAATTATACCTCGACCTCATGGTCTGTTTGGAATAATCTGCCCACCGGAACCACAATAGATAGTCCAGCAACAGCCATAGTTTCCAACATCCTATATGTCGTCGTTCGAGGAATGGACGGCAGCAGTCTATGGTTTAGCTCAGTAAATCTGACCAACAACGCGTTCTCAGGTTGGAGCCTACTGAGTGGATCAACGCCTTCAGCGCCGACGTTAACGTCAAACGGCACCACGTTAGCTTTGGTTGTGCAGGGCGAAAACAACCTCATCTACTACCAGTTCTATACCATCGCATCGCAAACTTGGAGTGGCTGGTCTGCATTGCCCTCAGGAACAACAGTTGACAGCCCCGCCGCTTCACTGGTCGGAAATACCCTATATGTAGTTGTCACGGGATCGGATGGCGCGTCACTTTGGTTCAGCAACATCAACCCTACCACAGATGTCTTCTCCGGCTGGACCCCGCTGGACGGTTCCTCGCCCTCAGCGCCCACGTTAACGTCAAACAGTACAACTTTGGCGTTGGTTGTGCAGGGTGAAAACAACCTCATCTACTACCAGTTCTATACCATCGCATCGCAAACTTGGAGTGGCTGGACCGCTCTGCCGTCAGGAACAACACCCGATTCACCAGCTGCCACATTGATGGCAAATACTCTCTGCATAACCGTTGTAGGATCGGATGGCAGTAGCCTATGGCAAAGCAGCATAAACCTGGAAACGAGCATTTTCTCAGGCTGGATGCAGCTAAGCGGATCAACACTCTCTAAACCGGTGTTAACAAGCTAAAAACCCAATTAGAGAGCCGCTTCCAACTTTTCCTTTCTCGCAAGTAACGTGAGCTCTCATTCAGAGAAGTAACGTTGCCTCGCTTTTAAAACGAGCAATAACTCAAGAAATTAAATCAACAGAACAATCAGCAAGCAAGTTTTGTCAGCTTTTTAATTCTATGGAAGTTGGTTTTGCGGTCGGAACATATTCCATTGAAACAGTAATCCGTTTTCGACTAAGGCTGCTGCGTATTTCATTGTTTATCCTTGTGTCTCCTCTGCCTCTGCTTGCATGTCCCAAACGAGCTATTTTCCAGTTTCCAATGTTCCCTCGAATGATCTGTGGGTTGCTAGTAAGAATATAGAATGGTATTTTTGTTTGGGAAGAATAAAGCTCAGCGATAAAGTTTAGGAACCGTTTACCAACGCCGATTCCTTGGTAATCAGGCAGAACTACCAATCGGCTGACGCGGTAGTATCTTACTTTCATTTGGGTGCATGCGACAGCTATGAAGACTATGGGTTTGTTTTGATAGAGGGCAATGTAGCATCTGACGCCTGCGCCCAACTTGCCATTTAAATAATGATATTGCCGAAACATCTGCCACATTGAGGCGCCGCACCGATAAACTTGGAGGTTAACGGGCGGCCGACCTCTTTTTTTCTACTAAACTCCATTGTGTCAGTGCAGAAGACCCAGTCTGGGTCAAGCCAGTCGATGACGTCATAGTGGCACGTTACTGCTATGAACTTCTTGGTTGATCTTCGAACTGCTTTGCTGATGGCAAAGGCACTGACCTTGGCAATCTCTCGATCTATAACGCTTGTGAACTCGTCAAAAACGATCAAAGGCTTGTCCAGGCAAAGGGCGCGGGCAATATCAACCCGCATCTTTTCGCCTTGACTTAGGCAATCGTAACTTTTTAGCCAGTCAGGCGGCGAGGCGAAGCCAACACTGCCGAGCATACGGGTGATCTCTGAGGTTTCAAGCCCTTCGGGAAAGTCATCTAAGACACATTTACTTTTGTATTCGAAGCCTCTGATGTAAGCTTCTGGGAAAACCTGTTTAGCAATACTTGTTTTGCCGGAGCCGCTGCGGCCAACGATAACACCGACCTGCCAATCCGCCTCTTCAATCGGCAAAGACCCTTTGAAGCGCTTCTCTAACTTAACATCAGAAAGCGTGTAGCTGCCGACCACGCTTTGAGATCTAAAGCTATCCGCTTGATCCCACTTTTTTACAATGTCAAAATCCGTAGCTTGTATCCCTCCAATCTTAGTTTCTCATACTTGGCTTTCTGATCGGCTTCGTCTTTGCACTCGATGATTAACTCGTAAGTTTCAGGAACCGAAAAGGAGACCTCACGGTCATCTACATCCATCGGGAGCTTCTCACCGACCGAGTCGAGCAGCAATCGCAAATCTTCTTTTTCGCCCTGTTCAAGTATGCGCAGATATTCGGCATTGTCCAACTCTTTGTTATGTTTGCCCCTTAGCTTGTTGAGCACCTGCCTTAGCAATCGGCGGTCGACATCTTTGATTGGCAGGCGGATGACGCTGCACTCAGTCATGCCAAGCTCCTTCATAGCGGTAACACGCTGCTGACCATCAGCCACCAAAAGATCACTGTTGGTAACGACGGGAACGATGTCACCCCATCTTCTAATTGAGGCTTTCAATCGTTCAAGTTGCGCAAGGCTCATCCTGTTGGGATTATCTTGGTCAAACTTGAGGTCGCTGATTTTCACGCGTTCCGACATCGGAATCTGAATTTCTCGACTTCGTTCGGTCTCTACTTGTTGATCGCTCATATTTTCGGATTCTCCATTACTTTTTCTGCACTCGACAAGTGGTCAATTTGGACATTTTGGGCATTCTTCTTAAACCAGTCGCACCGCTCCGCACACCTCGGACATTTCTCTTTAATGTAAAGTGCGTTACGCGCGTCAATCTCCGCATTCTCCGCTTGTTCTCGCTGTTCTTCTAATTCGTCCGCTCTTGCTTGCTCAGCTGTCCTGTTAGCTGTTAACTGTTGAATGTCCTGGGTCGTTTTGAAAACGTGATGTCGGTCACAATAGCGATTAAAACTCTCAGGAGTAAATAGGTCATGGTTCCAGTTTGCATAAACGGGAGCTAAACGCCGTTCCTGTTCGCCCTCGCATAGTTCCCAATAGCCAGGCGTGTTAAAGACTTCTTCTTCTGCGTCGAATTGCTCTTTAAACTTGCGGGTTTCTTCTATAAGCCAATAAAACCGCGTGTAGAACACCCAATCAGCCATAGGGTCTTTATACGTTACAAAAGCATCCGTGAAGGTTCGGAAAATCTCCAGTATCCTAGCCATAAAGCGGCGGTTAGCTGTGTCCACGATTGTTTGGTCGCTTGGCGACAGCGGAGTATAAGCGATTTCTCCCCGTGATAATGCTTCCTGCATTTCTTCCGCATGAGCCTCTAAAATTTGAGTCGCTCGTCTATGTAATTCGCTTTCGGCTCGGTCTAACTCTATGTCCCCGTTTTCCCATGTTATTTTTGTTGTGCCTTTTTCGGGAAGTTCCGGTAACACGTTTTTTTCTAATTCATGCAGTCTTTTGCTTAAGATATTCATTTTTTCTTTTCCTCTGATTTAGGTATCAATATGCTGTTCTTGAGTTGCTCCTCTAACGCTATCACCCGAAGCTCCAAATCCTCATCCTTAAGTAAGCCGCCATAAGTTGAGACGGCTGAAACCAAAACTCTAGCCCAACCCTGCTTAGCCCGATCGCTGTTGCCGCCATTGTGAATTTTTTTGTGAGATAAGCTCAATACGCCGTCTAAAACACGAAACAACGTATTTCTGCGGTCTTTAGCTGACCGGTTTGATGACGGTTTCTTTTCGGTTTTAGTTTCAACTTCACCCAAGCTTAACTATGCCTTCCTAAGTTTGTGTCTCCAACACCACTGGAGAAAAGACAACCATTAGCCGCTTTAGAGAGTAAGCTGCCTAAGACAACACAAAACAAGACAACGATTGCTTTATCTGCTTTCTGAAGATAAAAAATTTGCGGTTAAGAGAGCTTAATTGATTATAATCTGCCAGTCAATGATAAATGAACCAAGGGCAAATATTGAGTGAGGATTTCCTGCCCCGCTATCCTCTATACCAACCAACCAAAAAAATCTTGCGAACAAGTTCAGGGTTTGGCTTCAAATTGATGCCTGCCTGCGCCATAGTTACAAATAAATTAACGCCACTTGCTTCAGGGCATTCAAGCACAATATCAGAATTAAGACTGTATGCCTTAAGCCGAAGTTTGTGAACGATTTTTGCTTGCCAGTAAAGAACGCAACGAGCTTGCCGTCTTGACCAACCGGCATGTTTTGCTTGCATACGCTCAGCATGCGTTTTCAGATCGAAAGAAATAACCACAGCTGACCAATCATACATGGCCTTAAGAGATAAAAAATCTGCTTGTTTTTTTGGGCATGAAGGGAATTTAGGGCAACCTTTCTTGTGACCAGGGTAAGGTAGGGTACACCAGTATCCATTACGTGCTCTTTCATCATAAGCTATTGTTTTGAGTGGAAGAACTCTAATCTCTTGCTGGGACTGCATGAGTTTGGATTCCTTGTAATGACGTTTTCAGTCTTTTGTAAGCCTTCCAAGTTTAAATAGTTAAAGAATATTAGGCTAAAACTGTTTGAGGGAATAAAATGTCTCGGTACAAGGTAATTATCGTTGAATCAAATGGCACTTCTGATGGAGAATTGGGTAGTACAGTCAAAGGTTTTATCGAATCGGTTCAGGCAAAAAAAGGCCAAGCTAGAGTAGCGTATGAAGGGGACAGGGCAGATGTCATTCAGACAATAGACAGGATGTTAGACATGGAAAAACTATCCAATGCTGTTAAGAAGTCTTAGTTAGTAGAATTATGTTCCTATCATTTCTGTCGCCTGCATTTCTTAAAACGTTTTGCTATTTGTTTCTCTTCGATAAATAGTACTGTATCACCCTTGGTATATAATCAGGGCAAGTACTCAGTCAAAAAACACTGTGAATATTCTGAGAATCTAAGAGACCTTCTTAGGCTTTAGTTCCTCTTCAAGTTTCTCGCTTTCAGGACTTAACTTAACATCACGTGGGTTTGTATGCTTTAACGAGTAGAATTGATGCTGGGTAACCGAGCCATCTTCCACTTCAAAGTTAAGTGTTAATTCTCTCTCAGTTCCGAGAGAGACGGCGCTCCTCAAAACGTTTTGCCATTTATTTCTTTTAGCAAGGCAGTATTTAATTATCTCTTTGTGGGCATTCTCTATTTCCTGTTCGGAAGGTTTAGATTTGAAATCGAAAGTAACTCTATAATCGACTACTTTATGGTTAAAGCTGTTTATCGTTAATTTAGTGCTGCTTTCGCCTCTCTTCAAGACATCAACCAATCTCGGGCGACCCCATTCCTGCATCTCATCACAAACCGTTAGTAAGAATGGAAAGTTGTTTATTTTGAGATAATAAATATCATCACAACTATGAGAAGCCACCGAACGAAGTATTTCTCTTCGTATCATAAATTGTCTGGCATCTTCTTCTACGAGTGACTTAGTTTGATCCATCTTATAGTCAGATTCCTTGAAGAAGACAAGCTCTTTCATTAGAATTATACTACTCATTACTCCATGATTGAAATTTCCAAGCGCTGCCAAAAATTTCTGATAATATTTAGATTGTATATGTGTGGTGAATTTTTTAGCTTTATTGCCACCTTGACCGCCTGGCAGCTGCTCTTTTCCTTCGTCATGAACTTCGGCAATGTCAGAACTGATGAATTTTACAACAAATTCGCTAAATGGACCATACTGGGTAAAGTAGCTGTACCCAAGTTCCTGAACAGTTATATTACCAAATTCCTGCAACATTCCTCTGACTTTTTTGTTAATTTCAAGAATCTTTTCAAACGCCGTTCCTAAATCATGCGTCAATGCTATTATGCACCACATGGCTTCTTTTTCTTGTTTTGAAATATTTTCACATTTTCCTATTGAAATATTTTTAAAGCCTATTGCTTTTGTTATTAAATATTGGCCGAGGAAATATACTCTAAAAACATGAGCAATGTGATCTCTATAATTATTTACCGCACCATAGAGAATGGGCTCAAACTTCTGAAACTCTGTTAAAAAATTGCAGAGTTTTTCGGTCCCCATTGTCATGGAATCATGGTACTCTTCACGTGTATCTTTTTGTTTTAGAAAGATTATTGCATCAGTAATTAGTTGTTTCCACAGATTGTTAAGATCATCAATTTTATAAAGAAGTTGACCTTCATCCTTTAACCCCAAAATAGCTCCAGACGTTGGAGAGGTAATGAAGGCTATTTGGTTTCCTCTACATTGCTCTTGAATCTTTCCCAAGAGAAATGCATCATGATCAATGCATATGTCCTTTACAGTTTCATAATTCGACATTCAATTCAACCCTTTTTTCTAAACAATATGGATCCGGGGAGCACGACGGAGTATTTAGTTGATAAAGAGATTGCGCAGGACAGCCCCCGCCACAGTATTCAAACTTGTCGCATTCCGCGCATTGACCGTTTCTGGCAGCTGAAGTGAAATTTCTTGTGTCTTTAAACACTTGGGAGTTTTCCCATATTTCCTTTAGATTCTGTAAGTTTAGATTATTGAAAGTGAATGACATTTGTTTTAATGCTTCACACGGGAACACAGCACCGTCAGCTCTGATTGTTGCCCTATTTTCTCCAGCAGTGCAAGCGGCTTGTGAAACACCTAAAACAGCGAAAGGAGCGCCAATTCTAACCTGTGGTGATTCTGATTTTGCTATCTTTGACAAAATGCATTTGAGTGATAACAATTCGTCCTTGTCTAAGTTCAATAAATTGTTGTATATTTTTCCTCTTCCTTGAGGAACAAAACGTAAGATACTAACTCTCACTATACCTGCTTTTTTTGAAAAATTAACCATTTCCGGCAGCAACTTGTAATTTAATCTAACTGGAACAAAGTGTATTTCCACAGGGATAGACAATTTAGCCGCTTTTTCGATCGATGAAATGGCGTTTTCAAAACTTCCAGAGACACGAGTGATTAGTTCATGAGTTTCAGCATTAGGACCTTGTAAACCAATGATGAGTTTGTCGATTGAGTCTTTAACCTGAATTAAAAGGTCTTCGCGTATTGAAGAAAGTAAGTTGGATTCATTTCGAGTGTTTCCGGATGAATAAATGTGAACTTCTAAACCCAAAGACTTTGCAAACATGCATAATTCGGCAATGTCAGGATGTCCAAATGGCTCTCCACCCGAAAAACAAATATTCTTAGTTCCAAGTTCTTTTGCATCTTTCATGATTCTTTTGATTTGGCTTGTTGACAGTTCGTTTTGATAAGGTAATCCTGCCTCAGAAGAACAGATAAGACAATTCAAAGGACATTTCTTAGTTACTTCTATTGTTAGGTCTATGGGCGAATAGATTTTCTTTAAGGATTGGCCTAAAAGTTTGTTCATAAACCTCACTCTTTTTCTCCTTTTGGTTTTTTAAAATATCTGCGATCATCATCTGATACTCTGCATAAGACATCATTCTTAATCATAGCATCGGCAGCAGCACTAATGCGCATTGGGGATAACATCCAATCCTTCTTATTGATTTTAAGACGATTATACATTGCGTATATGCCCATTGGAGAAGCGGTTGAATTTACTTCTTCAGATTCTATTACAACTAAAATCTCATCTGATAGTTCCTGATCAGAAGGGCTAATTTTGCGGTTTTTTGTCTTCATTTGAGCAGGTCAGGATTAAGCTTAAGCTTAATCATAATATAAAGCTTAGCATTAAGCTAAAGCACAAGCTTACGCTTACGCTTATGCTTAAGTTTGTGTTTTCGATTGTTTTCTGTGAGAAAGATTTACATTTTTTCATTTGGTCATCCCTCAAAAGATTTTAAGAGGTCTGTAAGTTTTGAGGTTGGCGATTATATGATTATGAGCGACCGTGACCTGAAAGATTTGCTTAAAACAAACAAGTTGTCGATAGATCCATTATCTGATGACAGCATTCAACAAAATGGGATTGACTTAACTATCGGTGATGAGATTGCAGTGAGCATTTCTGCGGAGAACAGAATAATTGATAGTACTTCCGAACAGGATATTCACGAGACCTACAAAATTTTAAAAAACGAGAATGGATCTTTTGTCATTCGCCCTTTCGCTTATTTTCTTCTGACAACCAAGGAGTTCATCAAAATGCCTAACGATTTAATGGCATTTATTGCGATACGATCCACATTTGCGCGCTTAGGTTTTTCCAGTCCGATGACAATCGTGGACGCTGGCTTTGAAGGAACTCTTACAATCGGTATCTTTTATGGCGGAAAATCATCAATCAAAATACCAGTCGGTTGCAGATTTATTCATCTTATTGTTGCAAAACTTGCAACCAAAACTAATGCTCCGTATGCAGGCTATTACAAGAACAAAAAAGGCGTAAGTCTTCCAAAAGGTTTGTCTTAACGTTATGAAATTTATATTAATGCCTTAATGAATAAAAATCAGGGGAAACTGTTATGCAAATAGAAAATACCAATCAGGTTGAAGAAAAAGTTTTATGTTTTCCCAGAGCGCTGCTCGGAAGTTATTCATCACAAGTTATTTTTTTTGATCAATTCATATGGGATAAAATTCAAACCAACCTGTTCAGAAGACCCCGCTCAATCGCCGAGCGAGATACTATGTACAAGCAGTTAGTTGCTTATGTAGTTATCAAATTAGGAAAAAAATATTTGACTTATAAACGAACAGAAAAGGGAAATGAAGAAAGATTATGGACAAAATACTCTATTGGAGTGGGGGGACACGTAAATGAGGAAGATAGTCAACGATTCTTATTTGATTCTGGGTTCTTCGACCGTGCAGTCCGAAGAGAAATTGATGAGGAAGTAATTTTTGAAAAGGGGTTCAAACTCAGCGCGCCTCGTTTATCTCTTTTTATCAATGATGATTTAGATGACGTTGGCAAGGTTCATTTTGGGTTGATATGGGTGGCTGAAATCGAACAAGACATAAATGCCCTGCCAGAAAGCAATATGGAGCTGAAAAAAGTCGCAAAAGGGAAGAAAGGTCTATGCGATCTGGAGTTCTGTGATGTAGATTCGTTAAAAGCGGGCAAATCAAGTTTCGAGCGATGGTCTCAAATAATCATAGACTATATTTACGCCGGCGGAAAATTAGATAAATAACGCATTTGAATAAGAATCGCTAACTTTTTGTTCTTCTCCCTAAAAGAAACAATAAAACAGCTATTATTCCAGTAAACTGAATATTTGTAACTTCAGGACCGTATGGAATGTTATTAAATATCATATGGATGATAGTCCACGAATATGAAAGGGTTCCAAGGAAGACAATTAAGAATAATGCAATTATCCAGTCAAGATTTTTCAAGAGCTTCCTTTTAGAATCACCGATGAACGCCAATCTAGCTATCCTATTTCTAAATTCGTGCAATGTAGCACTTTGAACTAGGGTCGTAAAACGTTCCTGGGCTTCTTGTTGTTCAATTATTCCGATGAATTTTTTTATTTGGGCAGTTGTTTTGTCTTCAAGTTTCTCTTCCTCGGCCTTCGGCAACTGTCGTGTTAGTAGTCCTTTAATTATATCTAATCTATGTGAGGGCTTCCCAGGTTTTGTGGTAGTTGGCGTCGAAACCTTCTCAATCTGTAAAGTAACAAATGACTGTCCGTCTCTGAGTGGAAATGGTACTTTATTGTTGTTTCTTATAGCAATTAAAAGAGGACCGAACCAATTTGGATCTAAGGTCGTCGAGATTGATGACAAACCTTGTGAAACAAGTGAAACCTTTGAATGGAAAGATCCGCCTAATCGTTTTGAAACCCAAAGTGACTCTTTCGTAAGTATTAGGATGGTGCTTTCGGCAGGCAATTCATAGATACCATTTACTAGTTCCAACATACCTGTTTCAAGGGAGTATACGAATTGACCAACATGGAAATCGTATCCTGCAGGCGTCAAACCATCCGCGAGAAAAGGCTCGATAACGATGTCTCTTTCGCGTAATTTTATTATATCTTTGTCTGTCAGTAAAGACATGTGACCAGTAAAGAATAGTTATCGAATATGTCTGCTTTTAAGTGTTTTTGTTGTAGCTGAGGCCATCATCTACACACACAAATCTTTGGATATAATTCAAATTGCCCTAGAGAAATTGTGTCGGATTTTCTCAATAGCTACTTGCTAAACTTCTACTTCGAATTTTCCCTAAAATGGTCTAACTTTCACTTCTTATCTCGTCTAATACTAAGAATTTGTAAAACTAAAAAAAAGAGGATTATGCGGGAGATGTCTCCAGTGACTTCATGTTAAGGATTTATGAAGTTTATTGGCTCATTACGAACTTTTTGTGGGAGTTTAGATTATTCAGCTAAACGTTTTAATTTAACTTTGAAGTCGTCATTTGGCTATGTGGCGGTTGGGGTTCTTCTTCCATGACATGGCCTTCGGATTACTAACAGTTTTCATACCTCTGTACGTAATAGTTTTCAAAAACACTAGCGTTTTAGGCGGACCGCTGCTTGCTCTTGGGGTCATGACTTCGATTGCCATATTTTGCTCGATCCCTGCCTCATTTCTCTGGGGATATCTCTGTGACGCTACCCGTCACTATAAAGTGTTTATTCTCCTTTCTTTCACTTCAATTGCCGTAATTCTTTTCATTATGACTCTTCCATTTGCTCAAAATCTAATAGTTTTTGTTGTCCTGTATGTTATCATGCAGATGTTTCATGTAGCCCATGAATCGCCAAAAAATGTGCTCATAGCTGAGCATTATAGTCGTATTGACTGGGAAAAATCCTATGCCTTCTATGAGGGGCTGACGGAAATCGGCTTCATTATTGGGTTAGCCATCGGCTTAATCGCTTTTACATATAGCCTAAATTTTTCAGCAACCTACACCCTGTACCTATGTAGTGCTCTAAGTGTGGTTGCATCTGTGCTAGCGTTAGTGTTGATTGCTGACCCATTAGTAATTTTTGAAAGACGCTTAGTAGGCATAGAGAAACGAATGGATTATGTCCATCGTGGTTTAGAAACTTTATACAGGCTCCTGGATGGACGAAGAGGAGGTGGTTTACCTAAGCAGGAAAGTTTTCGCAGGTTTGCTTTGGCAATAGTTCTTTTTTCTCTTGCAACTAGTTTGTTTTTTACTCCTTTGCCAGTATATCTAAAACAGGCGTTTGGAGGACACCAGCAATATGTATATCTAGCATACATCCTAAGCTCTGTCGGGGCAACAGCAGGCTACTTTTTAATTCGTGGACGAGCAAGAACAATGAACATAAGAAAGCAGATGCCTCGCTTTGTGCTTTTGCGCAGTCTTCTCGTATTTACACTAGTTGGAGTAATTTGGTTTGCTTTCTCATCTAATATCTTAACTGGGCTTATTCTTATTTTCCTCGGTTTCGCGTACGCAATGTATTACATTATGATGCTTTCTCTTTCGATGGAGCTTATACCTCAAGGAAGAACTGGATTTTTTGATGGCCTCGTTAGCTTAGGAGCAGCAATTGGTGCTTTCTTTGGGCCCTTTCTTGCGAATGACTTAAACTACCTTCTTAAGAGCACGGTTGAATCGTATTTGGTAACTTTTCTAATTACAGCTGTACTTTTCCTAGTTGCCTTTATAGCTCTAAAACTTTTTGCACGTAGCAACTAACTAAAAGAAAAAAGATGGAGCGGTATTTCACTCGGGTTTTGATTTATTCTGTGTGGACTCTGAATAGGTCGATGTCTTCACGCATGGATGGTGTTAGCTCAAGGAAGTCTCTTACTGCATGCTCGATATCTTTCGATTGTGTAACGTATCTTCCGACGATAAGGATGTCAGCGCCTTGCTCTAAAGCTTCTTTGGCTGTTTCAGGTACTATTCCGCCTGCAACGGCGATTAGGAATTTCTTGTTTGGGAAAGCTTTGCGTATTATTTGTATGCGTTCAAGTCCGCAGGTTCTTCCGCTTTCTTGATCTATTCCCCTGTGCAATATAACGACGTCTGGAAACTCTTTGAGAGACTTAAGTTTTTCAAGAACATCTTCAACGTTTAGCATGTCAATGACCGCGTATATTCCAAGTCTTTTGGCTTCATGAACAAAAGCATCAAGAGTTTCAGCAGGTGCTAATCCGGCCGCAACCACTGCGTCAGCGGTGTCTTCGTAAGCTATGTCGACCTCGACTTTTCCAACGTCAAGGGTTTTCAGGTCTGCAACAATGAACGAGTCTTTCGCTACTTGCCTTAATTCGCCGATTACTCTTGTCCCATAACGTTTGATTAATGGCGTTCCAGCTTCAATGATGATTCTATCACTTCCAGGAAGCTGAGCGATGATTTTCTTGGTTTTCTCCAGATCAGGGGCATCCATAGAAATCTGCAGATATGGTGGTCTCCACAAGCGTGGAACCTTAAAACCCATTATAGGATGCTTAGAGCGATCCTTCTCGTAAATTATCTTTTCCAGCGATGGATACTTCTTTAACGCTCGTTGAAGCGCCATTTTTGTTGCGCCATAATTATACTGGTATATTCTTCGGTAATCGCTTGCTTGCGGATGAATAAACACGCTGCAAATTATTACCCAATCATCAAGTTTGTCTGCGGGGATAACTCCTTCTTCTACAGAATCGGCGATAGCTTTGGCAACTGCTGCTTGTGCTGGACCAAAAATTTTTCCCGTATCCTCCATGTTCTTAACAGTTACTTTAGGTACTATTAGCGTATGGGGTTTCGGCGGCAAATTTGGTCTTATGACTGCCAGCAGTGGCGTGTGACCAGCTGATAAACTTGTCATGCCATTTGCAAATGCTTGACCTACAGGGCCATTCTTGTCGCCTACCATTAGGTCGATGTGTGCAACTTCGTTTCCTTCTCCGACAAGCGATTCACCGATTAAGTAAATACTTCCTGAATTTTCCTCTGGGGCGTCTACAATTATTGTCGGCGTGTGATCAACAATCTCTTTGAAATCGACATTAAACTCTTTTAACCATGTATAAAGTGTATCTCTGTGAATCTCCAATTCTTTTGCAGTTCCGACGATTGTCGGTTTTGTCGGCTTATTTTTTGAGCCAACTTCTTTTTTTGCAGCTTCAGTCAATATTTTTATGAATTCTTCCCGAGTTTCTGGCTTTTTAACGTCTGTTTCCGACATTCCTTAGCCTCAGTGCTCATCTGTATATTATCTTATATATAAAAATGTCGGAAGTTTTAAAAAATATTAGTGGCATGCAGGGTAGTTTTGGCAGTAGGTTGCCGTTTAATGTGTATTTTCTCTGTCGCTAGCATCCTCAACCCGTTCTGTGAAAGGGCCAGCGGTAAATCTATATACCTTGAAGTTTTATTGATTGCATCCCATGAGGCTGTAGGATGTCTTGGATTGACTGGGCATGCTTAGGAATATTCATACTTGGTTTTTTGCTGTTTTTATACGGCGCCAACATTTATAACGCAATTGTTGGTTACACAGGCATTTACCTGTTCATCGGTGCAATTGCAGCCTACATTGTTATCTACATTTACAAGGAATTGACCAAGAAACCGTCCGCCTAAAATCCGTAAATGTCACCATATTTTTCATTTAAGTATAGCAAGTACGATTCAGAATTCAGTTTTCTTCCAGTCGCTTTCTTGATAAGTTCTTCTGGATCATATAGGTCTCCTTGACAGTAAATATTTCTCTTCAGCCAATCCTTAACATTGTTTAATTTTCCCAATGCAAGCTGATTACGCCAATCCGGCTGCGTTTTGGTGATTGCAGCGGTTATTTGTCCACTGTAAATGTTGCCGAGCGTGTAGCTTGGGAAATAACCGAATAATCCGCTTGCCCAATGCGTATCCTGCATTACTCCTTCAGAGTCATTTTCAACTCTTACGCCTAGATAATCAGCATATCTCTGGTTCCACGCTTCAGGGAGCTCGTTGACTGCGATTCTATCCGCGAAAAGGTCTCTTTCAATTTCGAAGCGGATAATCACATGCAAATTGTAAGTTACCTCGTCGGCTTCGATGCGGATTTTTGAAAGCTCAACCTTGTTGATGGCTCGGACAAACTTTTCCAGTTCAACATTTGCAAGAGTAGGTGCTGATTTTTTGAGTTTAGGCATAAAGCTTGTCCAAAACTCTTTTGAACGGCCAATGATGTTTTCATAAAGGCTTGACTGAGATTCGTGTATACCGTAGGAGCAGGTGGAGCCTATTGGCTGATATTTCCATTCTGGGTTGAGGTTTTGCTCGTAGAGCGCGTGTCCACTCTCGTGAAGTACGGAGAAGATTGAGCTAGCATAGTTGTGCGGGTAATAATGGGTTGTTATTCGCACATCATCATAGTATCCAGTTGTAAACGGGTGTTCAGTTTCGTCAATTCTTCCATATGCTGCAGGTGAGGAAGTGTCGTAACCTAATGTTTTTGTTAAGAGTTGAGCAATTTGCCGTTGGTTTTCTGCTGGAACTGGCCGATAAAGTATCGCTGTATCTGGCTTGTTGGAGCTGGCTTGGATCTTGATTATTAGCTGTTTTAAGCCACTCTGAAGCTGATTAAATGTTGCTGTAATCTGTCCTGTAGTCATTTTAGGTTCAAAGTTATCGATCAACGCTTCATAAGGGGTTTTTGTTTCCTTAACCTTCATGAGGATTTCTGCCGCTTGCTTATTTAACTCAAAAAGTTTTTGAAGGTCAGCTTTGAAAAGGTTAAAGTTCTTTTTGGCTTTAGCTTTTTTCCAGATATTTATCGTTATTACTTCTTGCTTGGCAATCTCAGCGACGAGTTTTTCAGGCAAACTATTTTGTTCTCTGTAGCTTTTGTCGATTAGGTAAATGTTGCGTTTCTTAGTTTGGCTGAGCGCTTCGTAATTGCGGTTTGCCTTTATGTCTTTGAGTAGTTTTCCTATTTGTGAGTCAGTGCCCATTTTGTGGTGAATACGGCTTAGCAATGAGAGTTGTAAGCTTCGTTGCTCTACGGCTCCTGGAGGCATCATGGTTTCCATGTCCCAGTGAATTACTCCCTCAGCTGTTTGCAGCACCATTAAATCCTTCGTTTTTGCCAAAAGCTGATTATAAACTGAATTTATGCTGTTAATGGTCAAAGTTGTTATTCGCCTTCAGTTGTTTTGTGTGAATGCTTTGTTAAAAATGCAGTGCTCGGCGGGACCGCTGCCCTTGTGTCTAGACGAAATGAAAAGTTTTATCAAATGCTTAGTTGCCTCTATATTAAAATCTGTCAT
>JBEKPG010000002.1:0-138722 GCA_049520955.1 Bathyarchaeia archaeon
CGGCGAACACGTTATTTGTTATGGTGTTGTTGTTAAAAGCGCCGTAGACTCCAGCTTTCCAATTGGTGACGCGCAGGTTTTCAATGGTTACATTGCTGGCCATTAGAGTTATCGCTACGGAGTTCTGGCTTGTGCCTGGGCCTTGAAGAGTGTGGTTGGCACCGTCCACCGCGATATTCCCTCTTTCGATGGTAAGGGAGCTGTTAAGATCCGCGGTTATAACGTAAGTATTCCCTTCCATTTGCATGGCAGTGCTCGAGGGTGTGACGCTTCCATCCGCATTGATGGTTATTCCTATGGGAGCTTGAGCTTTGATCGGTTGCATAACTGGCAAGACAAGAATTAATGTGAATAGAATTGAGAAAGAGAAGATTTTCTTTAGATTCTTCATTCCGGCTTTCCTCTCACATACTTAAACAAAGTAAGATTTAGTTCTACTGACGGAACAGCGTGTTCCAAGAGTGGAACACATAACGTTGTGTATCATTGAATACAGTAGGGAAGATGTGCAAGGGCTTCTTTAGATTTTTCATAAAAATTACTCATAATTTCGATAGCTTATGAGTATTTCACCAATTTCGGGAACAAGGTAGCTCTGTAAAATTAATGAGGTAATTTGATGAGTGAAGAAAAATTTGATAATGAAGGTTTCGAGAAACTTAAAGCTGCATTCAACGAATATGAGGCAGAGCAAAAAGTTCCGCTTTTCAAAAAAGAACCGCGCGGTCAACGTTGCGTTCTCTCATAGTGGAACAGGTATTCTTGAGCGTAACCCGCGTATTTTCCAAAATAGCTTCTGCCGAAAAAGTTAAGCTTTTCATATTCACCGTTGCTTAGAGAGTCATGGGTGGACAGTTTCTTTGCAAGGTCTTCTGGTAGCTGGTTTGCATAATGGTTTAAGATTATACGTCTAACCCAAACGTCCACTGGAAAAGCTTCAAGTTTTTCAAGCGAAAAAAGCAGCACGCAATCAGCCACTTTCAAACCAACCCCTGGAAACTCAACAAGCTTTTTCTTGGCTTCCAGATAAGGCAGGGTCTTCAAGCTTTCGAGTTCAATTTCTTCTTCGCAGATTTTTTTAGCTGTTGCCTGCACATACTTCGCCCTGTAACCCAAACCGCACAGACGCAAAGCGTCCTCGCTTGCAAAAGCTAGCTTAACAGCGGTTGGAAAAGTGCAAAAAACCATTCCGTCAAAGGTCTTTCTTTCCCCGAACTTCACTGAGAGCTTGCTTAGCATGAGTTCGATTGCCGCTATGCTCTTGTAGGTCGCGCAGATAAAGCTGATGAGGCATTCCCAAGGCAGTTGCCTAACAATCCGCAAGCCTTCAAAACGGTGTAGTGCCTTCTTAATGTAATCGTCTCTGCCAATGCAACGGCTGATTTGTTTTAAATCATCGTTCAAACCAAAATAGGACTCAACAAACTCTGGGCTGACATTATCTAATTCCAATATAAAGCCGCATTGTCTAATTTTAAAGACGTTTTCGCCGACAACCCCATACCACCATTCGCCAATTTTTTTCCACCTGAAAACTTGCCCGCAGCAAAGAGAAAAATCCAAATCAAAAGCAACATCAAGCCGCATTAGCCTATTGCTCCGTGAACTTTTCTGGTCTAGGCACCTCTCGTGAAAGACCTTTAAGCTGGCGCAAATGACTTATAACTTGCAAATCTGTTTTTTGAGGGATTTTTTCCCAGTGATCAAAAAACATTTGCCAAAAAGCTCTCCCCGAAGTGGTAGACCGAAGTTCTTTTGAGAATCCCAAGGTTTCAGCAACTGGGATGTAGCCATTTATAGTTGTCAGGAGCCCTTTCTGTTCAAACGAAGTGACTTTTCCGCGCCTACTACTTAGCATCTTTGAGGATTCCCCTGCTAGTTCGGACGCAACAATGATGATTATTTTGTAAATTGGCTCTAATAGAACTGGATCTGCTGTTAGGAAAGAACCGAAAACTGCCTTGCCTACTCCGCGCATAACTTCAGCTGAGCTAAATTCTTCGTTGGAGCTCAGTTGAAAATCTACCAAGTTGACTTTCAGATGCCTAACTGGTTCCCCACACAACGGACCAGCTTTGCAAGCAAACTCAAAGCCAGCGATTATTGCCTCCAAAATCTTTTCAGAAATTTGCTGCGTCTTTCCCGTGCAATCTAAAAGCACGTTTCGATACTCATCAACTGAAAGAATACCGCCTAACGCTTCATCCACAGACGATTTTGCTTGTTCCTCTTGTTCTTGCTCAACCTGCACCCAAAAACTATTCATTTTATTTGGACTCTTCGCAAAAGCGACAAATCCCTTTTTCTCAACACTTTCCCTGTAAACAACTCTAGGCGAAGAAACCCCAACCTCTAAGCCGCTGATGCTTTTTAAGTCGTTAATAGCGACTTCTAGATGCAATTCACCCATTCCGCTAAGCAAGTACTCGCCTGTTTCCTTATCAGCCGTCACCTTAAGATTTGGGTCCTCACTTGCAAGCTTCTTAAGTCCTTCAAGCAAAACTTGGATATCCTTGGGTTTTTTTGGTTCAATTGCCAAGGTTAACACTGCTTCGGAAACGTAGCTTATGCCTTCAAAAGGAACCATGCCAGCTTTATGCGCAAGATCAACGAGGGTCTCGCCAGCCTTAACCTCACCTGTCAAAACTAAAGATGATAAGTTACCAGCTGAAACCCAGTTGACTTCTTCTCTAAATGATCCCATATCAATAGCGACCTCATTAACAACTGTTTCAGCTAAAGCATCCACAAGATGTAGCCTATCCCCTTTCTGCATTTTGCCCGAAAACATTCTGCCTGTAGCAACGGTGCTCTCTTTTGAGTCAGAATGGACGTTAGCTACATAGAAAATCGTTGGACCATTGTCGTTACATTCAACTAATGCATGCCCAATCGGTGAGGAGACCTGCCCGTCCCAAATCTTTTCTAGCCTAAAAACTTGCGCTTCCACTGGATTTGGAAGCTTCTTGATTGCCATCTCAAAAACCGCTTCGTAAACAGGCAACGCCTTCCCCAGCTTCTTATCTTCCCCTTCCATGCAAGCCTGTATAATGTCTGAAAACTTCACTCCCTTCTCTTTTGCCATGTTTGCAGTAAAGCCCCAACCATGCAACGCAGCACCAAAAGCCACATTGCCCAATGAAAAATCAATTTTCCATTTGGTTTTGAAAGGCTCTTCGCAATAGAGTTCTATGAGGTCATTGAAACTGCTGATTATGTGGTTGAGTTTCTTCTGGATTTGCTCCTCGTTCAGTTGCAACTCAGTAATAAGTCGGTCAACTTTGTTTATGAAAAGTACAGGCCTTACCCGTTCTTCAAGCGCTTGCCGTGTGACAATTTCAGTTTGAGCCATAATCTCCTCCACAGCATCCACTACCACAACTGCACCATCAATAACTCGCAGAGCTCTGGTTACTTTGCCTGTGAAATCTACATGTCCGGGTGTATCAACAAGGTTGATTATGTATGGCGTGTTATCGGCTTTGTATAGAAGGCTAATGTTGGCTGTTTTTATAGTGATTTTGCGTTTTTGCTCTTCATCAAGATAATCAAGCACCCTAGCTGAGCCAGCCATTGCTAGAGATAGCAAACCTGCTCCTGCCAACAAGGAATCGGCAAGCGTAGTTTTGCCATGGTCAATATGAGCGATTATACCTATGTTTCGGATAAGCTCTTTTCGGCTCATTAGCTGTTGAATTTGCGCTATCTGCTTGAATCTCGGCATAGCTAATACACAAACAGAATCCCAATAATGTCGTCGCCCTATTAAATTTATAACCTCGCCGACTCTGATATCCTCAGCCTAGAAGGAACTGATAATTGAAAAGTCCCACAATAGTCCAAGTCAGCCAGCTAATTCAAGAGCCTTATGCTTCAGTTCTCTGCTTCCCAAATCCCAGCGAAGCTGAACTGCAAAGTCGCCTCGAAGAACTGTGCAGTCATGGCGTCTCGGCTCTTGAATTTTCAGGGGCAGCTAGCCTTTTCGGAGTTGCAGTTCCAGTCTTGGGCAAGGGCTTTGTCGGTATCGTAGTGATCGCACACGTCAACGGAGAAAGAGTTGCGGTCAAAATCCGCAGGGCAGACGCAGACCGAGCCGACCTGTTTCATGAAGCGCATATGTTGTTAAAAGCGAACTCTGTGAACGTGGCTCCGAAACTGATAGCATCAAGCAAAAATTTTCTACTTATGCAGCTGATTGATGGCAGCCTGCTCCCAAATTGGCTTAAAACAAACAAAGATGCATCAAGTGTGAGACAAGTTTTGGGGGAAATCTTAGAACAGTGCTTCAGACTGGACCAAGTCGGCTTGGATCATGGGGAACTCAGTAAAGCACCTAAACATTTACTTTTGGACAAAACTGAGAAACCCTTCATTGTTGATTTTGAAACCGCCAGCGTTGAGCGGAGAGTGGCAAATGTTACGGCGGTTTGCCAGTACCTTTTCGCTGGCAACAGCACCGCAGCAAAAATTTTGATTGAAATTTTTGGGAAAAAGAATAGGTTGGAATTAATCGACGCATTGAAGGCTTACAAGAAAAACAGAACCAGAGAACACTTTGACGGCTTGCTTGAGTTTTGCCTTTCTTAACATATGTTTAAGCCAAAATATCCTGCAGTCTACCTTGTGCTCTAGCCTTTTTTATTTCCATTGCAATGCGTCTGCCCATGTACATGTTTTCGCCGTACTTCAGGTAAGCGTAAGGTGAAGTGCCAATACCAACGTTTGTTCCGGCAACGATGCGTGCGGAAATCTCGAATGTGAAGATTTTCAAGTCGTCGGTTATGACTGTTTCTAGGCAGAAGGGTCCAATAATTCCTGGTGGAGCTAGCTCTCGGGCTTTCTTGTGGACGTTATCGCCCATGCGCATCAGTTCAGGCAAAAGCGATTCGCGGAGTACTATAGGGAAGTTGCCCACGATGGTATAGGTGGGATTGACGTCTATCTCTAGCTGTTCGCTTGCGGGAATCTTGCCAATAGAGTCCACGGCCGATTCATAGCGCCTATCAACACAGAGGAGTTCCACGTCGTCGTTTAGGATTGAGCTGAAGTAGCTGGGGTAAACGTTTACGCCCATTGCGTACTCTTGCAAGTGAATCTGCCCTAAATCCTGGTCTTTGAGCAGGCCACGTTTCACCAACTCGTCAAATTTCTTGTGGAACGCTTTTGGTGAGTTGGCTAAGAAGTATCCTCTTCCGCCCTTTGCCCCTGGTAGTTTAGCTATGACTAAGCGGTCGATATCTTCTGGAGTTTTGAATGTTGCTGGTAAGCGTAGTCCCGCTTGGCGTAGCCATTCTTCTTGGGATTTGCGGTTTGCTTCCCAGTGGAGCAGTTGCCGGTTTCCAAACATAGGCACTAAGAGGCTGTCAGTTAGTTCTTCGGTGCTCAAATAAGCGGTAAATGAGCCATGCGGAATCAAAATGACGTTTAGCTTGCGCAGCCTTTCCTGCAACTGCTCGTTTAAGAGTTCATTGAAGTCTTTAACTATAATTAGCTCGTCTACAAGGGGGTATTTCTTGTACATGATTGCGTCTTTTTCTTTGCAGACGCATACTGTACGGAAGCCCTCTTCTCTAGCACCCTTGAAAATATTGAGTGAGCTATGAGAACCCAAAGTGCCAATGGCTAGGTTCTTCTCGTCGTATTTTTCAAGTATTTTAGCGACTTCCGTTCTAGTTATCACGTTACCACTTCCTCAAGCCGACCTTCCTTAAGCGCCTGTTTAACTTCCATGGCAACGCGCCTACCAGGACCAACTTCCATACCGTACTTGTATTTCATATAAGGTGAAGTAGGCTCAACACATGGGCAGCCAGGCACACGCGGGCTAACATCGAAAACATAAAATTCCAAATCCTTGGTAATCGCACCCTGCAATGCAAATAAGCCCACCATTCCAGGTGGATACTCGTTTCTACAGGTGTCCACAAAGCACTCGGCGGCTTCAAAGATCTTTTCTATTTGGCTCTCACGCATAGTTGCGCCCATGTGCCCGATTTCAATGTTCTGAGTTGCAATGTTAAGCTCAAATTGCTCCTGAGCAGGCAGGTCTAAGACACCGTCAAGATCTGTTTGAATGCGTCTGTCAAAGCCTAAGAGGTCTATTTCACCGGTTAAGGGTGACCAAAAGAGGTTAGCATTAAATTTGGCGCCTACAACATACTCCTCTATAACCGAGTTTTTCAGCGCTTCAGACGTTATTATACCTTGTTTTATACGTTTTTGCCCCGTTTTCTCGTACTCTTCAGAGGAAGAAGCATAGAAAAAGGCTCTTTCTATTGCCCGCTGTTTTTCAGGAACTTTTACTATTGCCAAACGATCAATTTCATTGGGTGACTTGAAGGTTTTCGGGGTTGCTATTCCCGCCTTCTGAAGGAGGTAAAGCTGGTTTCTTGGCGTGTTACGCTCCTCTGTTCGCAACATCGAGCGGTTACCCATCAAGGGCACAGCGAATTGGTTCTCTATTGCCTCATAACCAGCGTAAACTGAAAACGAGCGATTAGGAACAAAAATCGTGTTCAAATCAACCAGCTTTTTAACTGTTGCTTCGTTTGTTATCTCAGAGAATTTGTCCAGCATCAACGTATGGTCAAAGAGGTTTCTGTAGTATTTTGTGTAGGTTTTTTCTCTGCCCCTCTGGCATACAACAAGGGTTTCCAAACCTTCTTGTTTTGCGCCTAAAGCTATCTCAAGTGCTGAGTGGGAACCTAAAACGCCAATTCGAATTTCTTTAGGATTGTATTTTTTTATTACTTGCTTAATTTTATCACTAATCATCTTTTACTCCTTCATGTATTGCTTATAATTTGTTATTACCTCTGAAAGCTTAGGAGTACCAAACAGTTTACGGGAGGTCATTTCATTTGCCGCTGCCATGTACATTTCACTGATGATTGCCTTAAGCTGAGCGTCCAGCTTAGGAGGCTGCGATTTGCAAAGTGCTTTCCAATCTTGCATGCCCTTAGCTTCAGCGGTTTTTTTCGCTTGCTCCAAATCCGTATACCAACCTGTTTTCTTATAGAATTGCCGGGCAACTTCCTTGCTTACATGAACGCCACTGTAAGTGAACCTGCATTCGTCAAGAGTTCCAACCACATCAACTATCATCAGTCTTCTTTTTCCGTCGAAGGCTAACTCGATTTTTCCATCCTCATTCTTTAGCCCAGCTTTAGAGGCAATTTCGGTTATGGTTTCGTCCGCTTTAAGCAGAACAGCTTTAACGTCTACTGATTCTTGGTCAGTTAAGCCCGAAATTTTCTGGGCCTCCTGCCATGTGACGTAGCGGTCAGTTTCTTCAAGTTTAGTGCTAACATCAAAAATTGGCTTATCAAGCTGTTCGCCTGGCTTGGGATAATGGTCTAGCCCTAAATCTTTCAGAGTGATTTTTGCTTGTTCGAGCCGTTTGAAAACTGATGAGCCATCGGGCAAGCCGTTTCTATAAATTATTTCAAGTGGAATCAGGCAGTTTTTTAGGGGAGAAGTGTAGATGCTGTAGTCATGCATGATTTTGCCGTTAATTACGCTTGTTTGGGGCTTGTAAACGTTAACTAAACTAACTTCCATTATGCTTGAGGGCTGCTTTAACTCGCTAAACTTGACGACCTCGCCATCCGAGTCAACTAAACCTTTATAGTGAGTTTTAACCCCTTTTTTCTCTAATTGTTCAAAACAGTAAGCACCCATAAGACACAGAGCAGCCCCCTTACCTACGATGCGATCAGGCATTTCGCCCCAGTCAAAAACGCTGTAGCGGTCTGAAAAGTGGAACCTGCCAATGCCCATGGCTTGCCTAGTTGGTTCCTTGATTACTTCAAGGTCTTTTACGCTGCCCATTCAGGTTATCCCTATTTATCTTTAGTTCTAGCAGAGTATTCTATTTTAGCTTATATCGATTTAGTCTTAGCATTCGCTATGTCAGCCTCAAATCTGGACTATAAATCGAGTAAAAATAGAAAGGTGGCATTTAGCATCATTCGTTTACCCTTTTCGTAATTGGTTTGAACAGCCAAAATGTGACTTTGTGGAACCTCCCAAGACCATGGAAACGAACAAAACTTCCTCGTACCCACTCTTACTTCCAATACTTCAATTAACTTCTATTGACTATTTCGGACTATTTTTGGACTATTAGGGACTACTATGGACCATTAAGGAATATTAGGGATTATTTTAGACTCAACCTGCAAACGATTCAAACCTGAAAACAAGAAAACAACCCAAAGCCACAAGAACAAAAATAGTTAAAGAACACTCGAAAAATCTGAAAGGCTCGCGAAAAGCAACTTTGAAGATGAACATTAAACTAACGGCAACTTAACCTCAACCTTTTGGGGACTTTTCGGGACGCAACTAGACGCAGCTAGACGGACCTAGACGCAACGGGATGCACATGGGACAATAGGACAAACAGACACATTGCGACACATCCCGACACATTTCTAGCCGCAACCTACAAACGATTCAAGCTTTGCTTCAAAAAGCAGCTCAAAACAAACTGAACAAAAATGCAAAATGAGTGTTGTTGTTCTATCAGACAAACTTCCATATCAACACAACAAAAAGAAAAGCGCTACCCTTCGACTATTGAAGACTCAAAAGGCAAAAGCAAGGCACTGCGAAAGAAGTTAAGTTTACTTTAGGTTCTTTACTGATTCGTTGGCATTTTCAAGTACTTTCTTTTTTTCTGCTTGATAATTCTTAACGTTATCAGCCATCCCGCTATCCCCCAAAGCAAAAATCTTTGCCACAGCAATCGCCGCACCTTCAGGCTCAATAGTTACTACAGAGCCTATTCCGCTTGGTACGCTGAGCGAGGAGAAAATGTCTGCTCCCCCGAATTTTTCGCTGTAAGGAGGACAAGCGATGACTGGTTTAGAAGTGTTGCCATCTATGAAAGCGCTCAATGCATTAGACCGCCCGGCAACGGTAACGTAAACTGTCTTTTCATTTTCGAATTCTTTGATTATTTCCATAACCTTTTCTGGCGTTTTATGTGCAGAAGCAACCCGAAACTCATAGCTTACCCCCAAAAGCTTAAGATGCTTAGCTATTTCTCGGGAAAAATTCAAATCACGCTCTGAACCCATAACAATAACAGCTTTTCCAGACATGGCTTTTACACAACAAATGTTAACTAAAAACCAGCTAATTAACGTAACCAGCCAAGTTGTTAGCAGCGTAAACTAACGCTTCTTTATTACACAGTAACGCTGCTCGACAAGCTTCTTGCTGATTGTTTCTATGGCACAAATCCCCAGCAGCCTAAAAAGGGGTTGCTTCAGACAAACGAAAGAGAAGGCTGGGATCGTAGGCAAAGCCTCGAAACCTGCGACTCTGCGGTTTTTTCTGGCGAGGTCAAATAAGCACTAAAAATACTTCCTTTTTTACTGAGTAGCCTGAAATAAACTTAGCCGCAAGCTACGTTTTCAAAGGAAATAGAGGCTTAACAAAGCAAATCGAGCAAAACCTTCGTTAACCCTTCCATTGCCGCTTGAACTTCAGTGCTTAAACCTTCACCAAACTCCATACTCTTCGGTTCAATCAATAACAAAGCAATTTTTGCGCCTGTCGCCTGCTTAACGAACTCACAGAAAATAGGCAAAGATAGCAAATGCGTCGTTATCGCCGAGTAATTCGCAATCTTTTCAGCATTAACGAGGCTGGCCTCACCCGGAATTAAACCTAGAAATGCAGCATCGATTAAAAGCACATGTGAAGGGTGAAACTCTTCTATGTCTAAGAGGTAACTCTCTGGAACTGTCTCAGCTTCCAGAAGAAGAACGGTTTCGGGCAACTTCCCTTTTAGTTGCTCAACAATTTTTAATCCTACATAATCGTCTGTGCGAATAGGATTACCTATACCAGCTATGACAACTTTCTTTGCGCCAACAAACCAGCTTTCTAGCTTTTTTTCGATTCCCTCACCCATAGAAACACCAATTCAAACAAGATAGGCATTTAAAAAAGAAAAACTTACCTCACATTCCTAATTGGCCGTTAGCGTTTTGCACCATTCGACAATTTGTTTTTCAGACTCCGCCTTGTTAGCTAAGGCATTAACTACTGAAAGCTCTCCAACATAGTTAGAGTTTGGTATTAATGCTTTAGTTTGGTCAATAGCCTGTAGTTTTTTGCCTCCCTGGGCAAAGAAAAACGCAACTTTTTTTCCCGAAAGATCATTTTCTTTAAGGTAGGTAGTGATAGCGGGGCTTTGTCGTCCAGCCCAAATGGGCGTTCCCAGGATTATCAAATCATAGTTGACTGGTGATTTTGTGGTTGGCGCTATTTTGGTTATTTTTCCACCTCGAGCGTCTCTGCCGCTCTTAAGAAAGCCTATTATGCCACTGCGTTTCTTCAGGTCGATAACTTCTTCAACGTCAGCTCCGACTTCTGCTGCTATCGTTTGAGCAACAAAACGTGCGTTACCGGTTCGGGAATAGTAGACAACAAGACTCTTCAAATTAATCCCTGCAAACAAAGCTGTATTCAACAGCAATCGCTTATAAGATTTACCTAATAGGTACTGTTTACTATTTTGAATGTAATTATTATTAAAGAACAACAACACTTTTTTTTGGAATTTTTTGGAAAAAGTGTTTTAGACTGCTTTTCTGGTTTAGGGCTTGAGTCGTTTGCAGGTTGCGTCATTACTCGACAAAAATAGACATTAGCCGACAATTTTCAACAATTTTAGACAAAAGCCGACAATTTTAAACGTTAAAGCGGATCAGCAAGTATTGCTAATTTACTTTCTTGCCAAGTTGTGGAGGTTTTCGCCGTCCATCCCAAACGTGGTGCAACGCTAAAGCTGGGTGATGCAGAAGCATCCTGGGACCTGAGTAACGCATAACTTTTTTGACTTTTTCTTTCATGTCTGGACGATAGCAGTGTATAATGCATTTGCCACATGTGCTTTTTTTCTCCTGAAACGGACATTTGTCAAGACGCATAAACGCATATTCTTTAAATTGCAAGCATTCGGAGCAAAGATCACCTTTGGTTCCATGGTGCCCTCTGCAATAAATTTCTGTCATGTACCCTATCGTTTGTTTCTCTCTTTTCATTCTTTTATGCTCTGGGTTGGGTGGTTGTGGCTGCATATTAAATCCAGCGAAGAGCAAATAATCTCAAGTGTTCACTTAAGGGTTTACCCTAAAATGTTAGGGTTTTTATGAAGGTCGCTTGTACTATCTGAGAAAAGAAAAGATGTGCCCCATAGAAAGTAGGCTAAATTAACGGCTTACAGAGCTTACTAATTGTTTTTCACAGTTGAACACTGCAACGGTTAGCGGCATCTGTCCAACTGCAGTGTGTGTTGCACATCCGAAACATGGGTCATAAGCTCGGAAAGCCATTTCAACCATGTTCAGTATGCCTTGATCAACCTTGCCGTTGTGAATTAAGCCTTTGGCTGCGTCACGTATGCTCATACATATTGCTGGGTAGTTGTTTGTTGTTGCAACGATAAGGTTTACATCTTTAACAAGTGCATCTTTGTCTAGTGTATAGTGGTGGATCAGTGTGCCTCTTGCTGCTTCTACAATGCCTACGCCTTCGCCTGGTTCGCCTGGCTTGTTACGGACATTTGTGCTGGTGATTTCTGGGTCTTTAACTAGCTCCATCGTTCTTTCAGTAGCGTAGAGCAACTCGATTAGTCGTGCCCAATGAAAAGCCAGTGTACTGTGGACTGGTGTGCCGCCTAAGGTCTTGTACATAACGTCGTATTCCGCCTGCGCCAAGGGTGTTGCCATACCGTCAGAAGCATTTAAGCGTCCAAGCGGACCAACACGGTAAACTCCGCTGTCTGCTCCTGCAACTTGACCTTTCCAGCCCACTGCTTTTAGGTATGGGAATTTGCTGTACGTCCATTCTTCAACGTGTTCGCCGATGTGTTCGAGATAGTCTTTTGATTCGAACTTGAGAAATTCTTTTCCAGATGGATCTACAACACGTTGTTTGCCATCGTAAAAGTTTACTTTGTTGTTTTTGTCAACTGTGCCCATGTAATAGGTTGGCATTGTATATGCTTGACTCTTGATTAGATCGACATATTGGGAGTTGCCTAAAACGATGTCATGGAAAATTTTAAGTGTAAACTGTGCAAAGTTTAAACATGAAGAAGCCATGTTCTCGATTTCTAGCCTGTTCTCTTCGCTCAATGGTTTTGAAATTCCGCCTGGCAGTCCGCAGACTGGGTGGGTTGCTTTTCCACCGATGATTTCAGTTATTTTTTGTCCGTATGCGCGGTGTTTTATGACTTCTTTTGCAACTGGCAAACCAGCTTTCTCGATGACGCCTAGAATGTTTCGTTTTTCTGGGGGTGCGTCTGGTCCAACTATGAAGTCTGGTCCGCCGAGGAAGTAGAAGTGTAATATGTGATCATAGATAAAGTAGCCGTTGTACATTAGCTCGCGAAGTTTCTTAGCAGCAGACGGCGGTTCAACATTGAACGCTGCATCTAAGGCTTTTACTGCTGCAAAATGGTGAGCCACGGGACAAACTCCGCAGATTCTGGTTGTAAGCTGCGGCATAAGTTCAGCCCTTCTGCCAACACAGAATTTCTCGAAGCCTCTTAGCTCAGGAATTTTAAGGTAGGCGTTTTCTACTTCACCTTTGTCGTCGAGGAATATGGAAACGTTTCCGTGCCCTTCAAGGCGCGTGATTGGGTCTATAACTATTTCTTTCATTTTTTGATCACCTTTCTTTTTAGAATTGAAGCGGGAAGTGAATACATATAGAATGTGCCAACTGGATCTTTCACTTGGCTCATCAAAGTCTCGATCTCTTTCTCGGAGTACTTTGCTTTGCCTGATTCACCATCATACCCAAGAATTGAAGCCAAGGCAGTAATCATTGCTGCTCCTTGCTCTGGCACGTTTGGGGCTGGTCCACCACAACCTGTGCAGGGCATGTCAACTTTTAAGCATTGAGCGCCGCAACCGCTTCTGGTTGCAAGTCCCATGCATAGGATTCCTTGTTCAAGTAGGCATTTTTCTGGTTCGGGAGTTTTCTCGTAAACTCTGTATATTTTTTCTATTTTTTTGTTTTCGCGTTTTCTTGGACATTCGTCGCATACTGCTTTGAGTGGTGCAAGTACTGATCCTTTTGGCGGTAGCTTGTTGCTTGCTATTGCATCTACTGCCGCAGCAATTAGTTTGACAGGTGGCGGGCATCCTGGAAGGAAATAGTCTACGTCAACTGTCTGCGCTAAGGTTTTTACCGTGTCATAGAACTCGGGAATTTTGAGGCTGCCTTCTTTCACTTGGGTTTGAGTTTTAGGAGTAGTTGCCTGCGGGTTAACGTTTGATTTGTCTTTTATGTAAACTTGATCAAAGATTTCTTCCTTGTTATGCAAGTTTGCTAAACCAGGTATGCATCCTTCGTGGGCGCATGAACCGAATGCAACAAGGGTTTTAGATTTTTGCCGCAACAGCTTGGCCATGTGCTCTTGTTCAGCGTTTCGAATTGAACCGTTAAAGAATGTTATGTCAATTTGTTTGTCAGGCATCGCTTCGACGTCTTTGTATTTAACGTCGACAGCTACTGGCCAGAATACTATGTCAGCTAATTGCACTACGTCAAGGATTTTCTCATTTAGATCTAAGACGGCTATTTCGCAACCGCCACAACTTGCAGCCCAGTAAAACGCTATTTTTAACTTGTTTTTACTCATTGTTTGTTTACTCCCTCTGACACTTGTTTTAGTATTTTTGATGCGTTTACTCGAAGCTCATTGAAGGCTAATTCTTCTGGTGCTATGCCCATTGCTAACCCGAGTAGTTGTGGGTAATGGAGAATTGGAATTCCATAGACTTCATTAAACATTTTCTCTATTCGCAACTCGTTTGTGTCATACATTATATGGCAAAATGGACAAATAGTGATTAATGCTTGAGCATCCGCCATTTTTACGTGGTTCAGTTTGTCTCTGGCGAGTTGCAGCGCAATCTTGTCGCTTACTCCGACGCTTGGTGCACCACAGCACTCAGTTTCGTCAATGTAGTCTACACATGTGGCTCCTGTGGCTTCGATAAGCATTTTAAGTGTTTGCGGATCTTCCGGATCGTCAAAACCGATGTATTCTTTGGGTCTTAGGATGTGGCAACCGTTGTGTTCAGCAACTTTAAGCATAGTAAGCGGCTTTACAACTGAAGCCTTTATTTTTTCTATTCCAACATCTTCCTTGAGCAGTTGCAAGAGGTGTTTTGACTCGATGGTTCCTTTGAATTCAAATCCTGCTTCTTTGAGATGAGCGTTAATTTGCTCTTTCAATGCCTTGTCTTCTTTAAGAATTTTGTTTACTTTCTTAAGCGTGCCAGCGCAACCTGGACAAAGCGTGAGAATATTTAAGCCCTTTTGCTCTGCCAGCGCCAAGTTTTTTGCCGCTAAAATAAGCATAGTTTCATGGCTTACTGGATCTAATGGCAAACCGCAACAGTTGAATTCCGGCATTTCAATCAGTTCAACTCCAAGTTTAGCGAGGATTTTACGCGCCGAAATCTCGTAAGCGGAAACGCGGTACGGGATAGCACACCCAAGAAATATAAGGTACTTATTGTCCACAGGGTTGACCTCCACCCGATTTTTGGAATGTCTCAACAAACTTTACACCTTTAAGCGTTTTTCGGACGTTTTCGGCGTTGCCTTTCGGCAAAGGTGGTAACCCTTGAGATTCGCGTTTCTTGCTTCTTAACTCAGGAATTTTGTAAGCGTAACCTGATTCAAGCAGACTTGCAGCTTGCTCTTTGAAAACCTGTGGAATGCAGCCGTTTTCAACGGCTAAATTGCGTAATACACGAATTACGCTTGCCACCTCAACGTCTTGTGGACAACGGTCTGTGCATGTAAAGCAGGCTGCGCATAACCACAATGTGTCGCTTTTAAGCACACGGTCACGAAGACCAAGTTGAACCATGTGGATTAACGTACGTGGACGATAACTATCACTGTATCTCGCAACTGGACAGTCTGACGTGCATGTACCACATTGAAAACACTTGAGAATTTTTTCGCTTCCGTGCATTTTAAGCAGTTCATACTTAAATTTCGGGTCTAACTCGGAAGCTCTAATAGGCTCTTTACCTGATGTTGCTTGGGCGGTCTCAGTCATTTAGATTTCACTTTGACTGGTTGCATAGCACCATAGTGCTTATTTTACTCACAATTCCCAACTCAAATAGATAAAGGTTCAGTCAAAGCTTAGAGGATTCTTCCGTGATTTAATTGGGATTTTCCTTATTATAACAAAAATATTTTGGGTCAGAACTTAAATTTAACAACAAGTATTAACATGAGAAGTCGCAGATTGAATTTGAACATGTTGAGGTTGAGGCGTGAACATTGGAAAGAAAAATGAAAAGTTTTCATTTTCAGGAGATGGATTGGTTAATAAGTTTTCCAGAGTCAGGAAATGAGGGAAGAAAATACCTTTGCTATTCAGTAATGTTCAAAGATCGTAAGAATGGAAATACAAAGTCTGAAGTTAGTTTAATGGATATTGTGGATCTTGCAGAGTTTGAAAAGAATTATCCTCACACAGTAGGATTTTTCAGGGGCCCAATCTATGAGGATACAAATTTTAGCTCTAACTATCTAGAAATAAGAGTTATTAGGTCTATTGAAGAATTCTGGAAGTTCTTAAACGACTTAAATATTTAGACTTATTTTCGTTATTTTTCAAGTATAAACAATCATACGACGCTTTCTTTAGATATTTAGTTCCTTATCAACTTTGAAATTTCAAAAATATCTGAATTTAATAAATGAAATCTGAAGGAGATTAGGTTTAACGAGGCAAAGTCATATACATGTTTATGGTGTATTCATCTACTGGTTTAGTTTCAAATCCTTTTTTGCAGCATAGACTGGTCATTTTAATGTTTTCACGAGTAACTTGGCTATAAATTGTTTCTATTTTCATGTCTTTGGCTATGTCAATAATGAAATCCATAAGCTTTGATCCTAATCCTAGCCGGTGCCATGAGTCGCTTACCATTATTGCAAATTCACCATTTTTTCTTTCCGAATCGAGAATTAATCTTACAACGCCAATGATTCGTGGGTCGTTGTAGAGTTGAGCGACTATGGCGATTTCTCGATCATAATCAAGGTTACAGTACCGAGACAACGTATCATGGGACATTTCTTTTATTATCTCAAAAAATCTGAATCGCACACTATCTTCGGACAAAGACTTAAAAAGCTCGTTAAAATGGGGTTCATCTTCTGGTTTGATCGGGCGTAAAGTAACTTGTACGCCATTTTTCAAGGTTCTCTTGGAGATGTACTTTGTCGGGTAAGGTGAAATTAACAGAAGCTCATGGTGGTCCGCTTGCTCCCTCATAATTCTATTCATGTCGATAGTGATACATCCATCAATTGCCTGAACGCCAGAACTGTTGACGATTAGTGGGTTTATATCAATTTGTTTAATCTCAGGAAAATCCACAACAAGCTGACTAAACTTTACCAATGTTTCCTCGATAGTACCGATTTCCAAAGCGTTGGCGGATGAGGCATCGTTGCCCCTCTGAATTATCCGGGTTTTCTGTATTATTTGCCTTGCCAATACCTGATTGAGTGGTGGAAATCCTACGCCTAAATTGTTGATTGTTTCGGGTGTGTCTCCGCTTGTTCCGAAAATTATTATTGAACCAAATTTATTGTTTTTCCTTAATCCCAAAAAAAGCTTGGTACAGTTTTCTTGTATCTTTGGTTGAATAACTATTCCTTGGAACTCGGCTAAGCTGGAGTTAATTTTATCCGCTAAGCCCTTGAAAGCTAGAGATACTTGAGACGAAGAATAAACTTCAACTTCGAGTTTTTCCTTCTTATTCTTGAAGGCTGATTGGGTATGATGAGCTTTCATAATTACGGGAAAGCCCAGTTCAGAGGCAAAAGCTAAGGCTTCATCGGTTGTCCTAGCGATTCGCATCTCTGTGGTAAGTATTTTGTATGTTTCTAAGAAACGAAGAGACTCAGGTAAACTGAGAACTTGCCTGCCCTCACAAAACGCACGCCTTAAAGATCCTTTAAGATGCGCCAAATCACCTAAAACTAAGGGTACCTCTTCTGGAGTTTGATATAAAAATTCAATGTTGCGAGTGTAGGTATACATATTCATGAATGCTGAGACAGCTTCTTCGGGCGTTCTGAAAGCAGGTATGCCGTTGCGATGAAGCATTCTTCTGGCTTCTTGGCAATTGTTGTCTTCTCCCATTAACGCTACTAGAAAGGTTTTTCTTGTTTTTTCGGCTAAATTAATTGCTGTTTCAGCAATGCTAGAAGGACTAGTTACTCCTTGGGGAGAGTATATTACTAAAACGCTTCCATTAGTTGGGTCATATAGGCAGACTTGCATTGCTGTTCTAAATCTTTCAGGTGTTGCTTCCTCAAGAATGTCAATAGGGTTAGATGTATTGCAGTAATAAGGCAAAATTTTTTGCAATGCATGGTCCAAAGTGTTACTTATTTGTGAAAGCTTGCCCCCTTTTAAGTGAAGTTGATCAGCAGCCAAAAGTCCAGGTCCACTTGAATTCGTAATTATCGTTAGGTTAGGATTGCATGGATTTGGCTGCATCGACAAAGCTTTCGCGCAATCAAAAAGTTCGTTAATTGCGTCCACGCGAACAATACCAACACGCCTAAACGCTGCGTCATAGAGGTCGTCTTCGCTTAGTTGATTGATTCCTAAAAAAGAGAAATCACGACTCTTGCTAAATCGGCCCGCCTTCACGATGACAATTGGTTTGGTTCTTGCAAATCCCCTTGCAGCGCTTATGAAATTTCGAAGATCCTTTATGGTTTCAACATAGAGCATGATAGCTCTTGTTTGAGGGTCTGCTCCAAAATACTCAATTAATTCGCCTATGTTAACGTCAATCATAGAGCCTATGGAGACAACTGCGCTAAGTCCCACTTTAGTTTCTGAAGACCAATCCAAAACCGAGCCACAAAGCGCTGCGCTTTGAGAGATGAAAGCAATTTTTCCAGGAATTGCCTTTTTGTCTCCAAACGTTGCGTACAATTTTGTTTTTGGTCTTATAACTCCTAAACTGTTGGGCCCTATTATTCGCATTCCATATGTTTGCTTATGTTCAAGAATTTGTCGTACAAGGATCTGACTGTTTTCATCATTTTCATTTAAACCGGCAGAAACTATAATTACACTTCGTATTCCAGATTTCCCGCACTCTTGAATAATCTGAGGAATCGTGTGTGCTGGAGTTGCGATGATTGCAAGGTCTACTTTAGACGGAACTTTGTTAACACTCGAGTAAGCAATAATTCCTTGAACAGTCTGTTTGAAGGGATTAACAGGAAAAATTAAACCTTGATATGATTCGATTAAGTTGTGAAGTATTCTAGCGCCTAAGGAATCTGCGCTTTCACCTGCACCTATAACTGCAATTGCTCGCGGATTAAAGAAGCAGTTAAGATTTTCTAGTCCCAACTCCAATTCCTCCTAAACTGTATCTTTAATGTGAGTGGCAGGAGCGAATTAATTCGATGTACCTAGCTATGTTTGGACTATCAAGTACATCAAATTCCGTCTTTGTTAATAGGTACTCGTAGGAATTTGGCTGAGTCGATGTTTGGCTGCTGAAACATTAGTCCGGATTTAGGTTAAGTTGACTTTTACAACGTGCGTAGAGCAAGAAATGCATGGGTCGTAAGCTCTTACTAACATTTCTAGTGTTAATTCGATCTCTTTTTGTGGTTTATCGACAATTTGCGGTAGAATTGCTTTCATGTCTAGCTGAATGTTACCGTGGTTTTGGTTAGTTGGGATTATGCAATTGGCTTTTGTGCATATTCCTTTGTCGTTGTAGGTGTAATCGTGGAATAATATGCCTCTCGGTACTTCTACCGCACCAACGCCGTTGCCTGCTTTCACTTTGATTTCTGGTTTATTATAGTCTGGTTGAGATTGTAGACCTGCTACTTCAAGTTCGTTTATTAGGCGAATCGAATCTTCCACGCTGTGAACTACTTCGACAAGTTGAGCAATACTATTCATGAAAGGATTATAGCACATAGGTAAGAGATTGAACTTCTCAGCTGTTTTTTGAGCCATTGGGGATAATCTCTTGTAATTGTTGTTTAGTCTGGCTAGAGCACCTACCATGTACGATTCACGGGTATGCTTTGCCCATTTGGCGGTAGATTGCGGAATAATGTACTCGTTTGTGTAAGCTAGATATTCTTTTACTGGTGCGGCGCCTGTATCTGATGAAACCATTTTTCCGTCATACAGTGCATATTCACTTGGGTCAGTTAAGGAAATGAATTCTGTTTCTCTCTTAAAATCAGGCAATCGGCTTGCTAAGCTCTTAAATAATTCCGCCACAACAAGCAGGTTTGGAATAGAATCTTGCAGTTTCTTTCTTGTTAATATCAATTCTTTCATCGACGGGATTTTGGAGAAACCGCCTGGTATCAATCTTTGGGGATGCGTTGTTCTTCCACAGAGCAGGTTTGACATCTCATTCGCGGTCCTGTGAAGTTGAAGAACTATTTTAACCTCTGGAAGATTTGTGGAAGCTAGAGGGATTACTGAACCTACACCCATAAGATCTGGTAAGACGAGAAAACCTAAATGTAAAATGTGGCTCTGCAAGTTTTCAGCGTGTAATGCTAGTTTTCTAAGTTTTAGGTCTTGTTCGCTTATGGTTATGCCTAAGGCTGATTCTGTTGCTTTCAATGAAGCAAGTGAATGGCCAATTGAGCATATGCCGCATATTCTTGAGGTGATGTGATGTAGTTCATTCCAGGATCTTCCGACAACCATAGCTTCAAAGAAGCGCGGTGCTTCTGGAATGCTCCATTCGCATTTTTCTATAAGTCCATTTTTGATATTCACATTTATGTTCCCGTGTCCTTCAACTCTTGTTATATGGTGTACATCAACTTCAACATTTGATTCTTTCATCTTTTTGCCTCCTGCCAACCAAAATATAATCTAAACTTACTAATTGCATCATCAACCGTAAGACCATATTTTATTAGAACTTCCTTGTGGGAATTCTCATTTGGATTGTCCACAATCCCTCGGCAACCCCAACATATTGTTCCCTCATTTACACAGCATGAATTGCAGCCAGCTCTAGTTACTGTTCCGACACAAAATTGACCCCGCTCAAAGGCACATACATTCTCGTTTTTCTTGCATTCAACACAAACTGGGTAAGTTGGACTATCCGGCTTCTTTCCCAGTAAAAGCGATTTAACCACGTGTAAGAAGTCATCCTTGTCTATTGGGCATCCATGAACATATGCATCTACAGGAATTACCGCATCTATCGGTCTTGCAGCGTAACTATCAAAGAGCTTGGCGTTATCTCCATACACAGTTTTTTTGACGCTATCCAAATCTTTGTAGTTTCTTAAAGAGTTGATTCCGCCGATTGTCGCGCATGATCCTAAAGCAACTACGATTTTAGCATTTTTTCTGATCGTTCTTAGTCGATCCTCATCTTGTAGCCTAGTGCAAGAACCTTCAACAAAAGCTATGTCATAGTTGTCGCTGTGTTCTTTCATGATTTCTCTAAAGCTAACAACTTCAACTTGACCGAGAAGTGCTAAAATGTCTTCTTCGAGATTAGCTACTTGTAATTGGTCTCCTTCACATCCTGCAAAATCAAAGAAAGCAACTTTGGGTTTCATTTATAGAGCCTCCGGAACACTTTTTATTTTTGAATAATTGAAAACAGGGCCATCTTTGCAGACGTAGATTTGGTTAATCTGGCAGTGACCACATTTTCCTACACCGCATTTCATTCTTCTTTCAAGTGACATGATGATGTGATCATCTGGAACATTTCGTTTTTTAAGATCTGCAATTACGAATTTGTACATGACTGGGGGACCACACAATATTGCTAGTGTATTCTCTGGATCAAAAGAGACTTGAGGAATAAGCGTTGTGATTACACCTATATTGCCGGTCCAAACTTCATTTTCAGGACACCAGTTTACGGTAGGTTTGAACTCAACATTTTCTTTGGACGCCATTGAGACTAGTTCCTCGCCAAAAAGCACTTCCTTAGGTTCTTTACATCCGTAAAGCAGATAGACGCGACCGAAGTCTTTCCTGTTGTCAAAAACATAATTGATTAGGGATCTGAGGGGTGCTATTCCTAGCCCACCTGCTATGAATAAGAGGTCTTTGCCCTTAAGAGAGCTAACATCAAATCCATTACCAAATGGACCCCTGATTCCCACTTTATCACCCACATTAAGCCTGTGTAGTTTTGTGGTAACATTTCCTAACTTGCGTACACAAACTTCGAATGTTTCTTTCTTTGTGGGTGATGAGGACAAGGATATTGGCGCCTCGCCTATTCCAAAGACAGAGACTTCTACAAATTGGCCTGGTTTGTGATTAAGTTCCGATCCGTCGTCTAGTTTGATTTCAAATAATGTTTCCATGGAAGTCATAGGTAATTTCTTGATTATGGTTGCCAGCTTTGGGACGTAATCTATGTCTCCTCCTGTTTCAATGTTAACGACTGGCTGAGCAGCAATGGTTGCCATTTGCTCTCCACTATTTTTGTTTTCTTGATACATGTCGTTGAAGAGGTTAACAGGATTTGCTATATCTGGGAGGCAATTTGAAGAGCATCTTCCACAGCCAACACAAGAAATAAAACCGAAAGTATCAAACAAGTACTTTCCTTTTTTGAAATATCGATGGCGGTACCTTGTAGGCCTTGTAGCACGGAAGTTTTCTCCCGAGGCAATCTTCGCAAAATCCTCTAGTAAACAACCATCCCAGGTTCTGATCCTCTCACCATGCTCAAGGGAAAGATCAGTGTTTTCTTTAACATCAAAACAATAACATGTTGGACATACTAGAACGCAAGAACCACAGGCTAGACATTTTTCAGAATGCTTTTCCCAGAATCCACTTTTCCCATAACTGTCCTTTATCAGTTCAGGAATAAGTTCAGGCGGAAAGTCAAACTTTTGCTGAGACATGCCCATTACTTCTCTTTTTTTCTGCCCAGCAATTTGGATGTCGCGTGCCAATGCGAGTGTGACGTTATTTGCATATTTAGATAGTAGGTCTTCTCCTTTTTGAGAGCCGATGTTTATTGCATATCTATTACCCAAGTCTGTAAGCATAATGTCATAGCCATAATCTATAGCTGCGCTGCCCATAAAGGAAGAAAAATTCCATTTTGACATCTTTTGAATGTTGACGCCTATTATGACTGCTGCATCTCGTTTCTTAAAATAATAGGGGTCAGATTTTGTTTCCCTGAATATTTCATCCATGTGAAGTAGGGCTACAATGTCATAAGGGTGAACACCTACAATTACCATCGGCTTGATTTCCTCGGGATTTTTAGCTGAAAATCCATCTGACAAGTCATAGGTAAATAAGGTTTCGCGTTGAGGGAAGAAATATTTTTTCGGAGGTAACAATGTTACGTCATAGTCGAGACGCAATTCCTCGGCGGAATCGAGAGGTGCAAAAGCAAATTTATTTCCTCGTGATTTAACGCCAATAACGTTCAAAGAATCATCTTTTATTAAGGCATCTATAAAGCTCTGGAAATCTTCTTTAGATATGATTTTCATGCTTTGAAATCTCCGGAAGATTTTAGTAAAGTTAATGTTAAGGTACATTTAACGTTTGCGGAAAAAGCTCTCAAAATTAAAATTTCCTTTTCCTTTCAAATACGAAAAGCATTGCATGTGCAATTTATGTAAATGTTTTATTAAATACAACTTTAGTTTGAACAGTTTAACAGTTAAAATAAAAAGTGCTTTTACGCGACTATGATGTTGTTAGGCTTTTCCCTTAAAAAGGCTTTTAATTGTCGTTTGTTAAAAAACAGTTGGTTGTTTCAGGTTATTCTAAACATAGGATAAGGGGAGTCGTTATTTAAAACGAAAAACGCAATGTGCAGAACCATATTTGGAATTAATACTAGACCTGGAAGCAGGCAATGTGCGCCAAATAATCTTTGATGCCTCAAAAACTCAAGAAGCTCTTCATAGCTATGGGCAACGCTTTTTCTTCGACTTCATCAAGCAATGATTGAGCCTTATTCTCAAAAATGATAAGTAAAGACCAAAAAAAGCACAAAAATGGAAGGAAAAAGTGAGGCGGCAAAAAAGGAAACTGGCTATCTTACTTTACGGTCAACTAGTCTTCCATCGGAATCTATTAGTTTCACATCTAAGGGCATGTTTCCGACAGCGTGAGTTGCGCAACTCAGGCAAGGGTCGAAAGCACGTATGACTGCTTCGACGCGATTTAGCATACCTTCTTGGAGCTGTTTTGCTTTTACATATTTTTTGGCCACTTGTGTTATTGCCATGTTGTAGGCGAGGTTATTGTGTTCCGTTGCAATCATCATTGTGTTAGAAGTGATTAGCCCTTGCGGGTCGACTTTGTAGTCGTGGATTAGTGTGCCTCTTGGTGCTTCTGCAACGCCGACTCCTTCGTAATTGTTTACCATTGCTTTGGATGTGACGTGCTCGGAGAGAATATCTGGGTCTTCAAGCAGTTTCTTGGCATTTTCAACGCAGAACAACAGCTCTATCAAGCGTGCATAGTGATAATGGAAAGTGCTTTGAACCACTCCGTTCTTGCCCAGTTTCTTGAATTCTTTCAATTCTTGGTCTGCAAGCGGTGTATCGCAGTGAGAAACGACGTTAAGTCTTGCTAACGGTCCAACTCGGTAGGCGCCATCTGGGTAACCAATGCCTTTGAAGTATGGAAACTTCATGTATGACCAGGGTTCAACGGCTTCACCGATAAATTCATTGTACTTTGTAGGGTCAACGCATTCTGCCGCTACTTTGCCATTTTTGTCCATTATGCGGATTTTGCCATCGTAATGTTCAAGTCCGCCGTCTGGAGTAACTAAACCCATGTAGTATGTTGGGAAGTTACCGAAGTACTCAACTTCTTCACTAAATCCGTCTAACATCTTCTTGAATAAAGCGATAGTTTTAAGTGTGCTTTCTTGAGCTTCAGGCAAATTGGCTATCAGGTAATCAGCTCGCTCTTTTGTCAGTGGCCATTTGGCGCCGCCGGGCATTATCCAATCAGCTGAGTGGATTCGTTTGCCAGCGACATTTTCTATAATTTCTTGACCGAACTTTCGCAGTCTGATGCCTTGGCGTACAAGTTCGGGATCTTTCTCCATTAAGCCGAAGACGTTTCTTACTTCTGGGTCTGCGTCCATACCTAAAAGTAGGTCTGGTGAGGACAGGTGGTAGAAGTTTAGTGCGTGAGATTGAATTAGTTGCCCCATATGCATTAGGCGTCTTAGCATTATCGCTGTTTTTGGTGGGCTGACTCCAACGATTGCATCGCATGCTTTGGCTGAAGCTAACAGGTGGCTTACTGGACATATACCGCAGGCTCTTGAGGTTATGCTTGGCATTTCGTAGAATGGTCTGCCCTCGGTAAATTTCTCAAAACCTCTGAAGTCTGTTACTTGGAATCTTGCGTCTTTTACTGTGTCATCGTTGTTTAGAAAGATGGTTACTTGAGCGTGCCCTTCTATTCTTGTTATTGGGGCTATTATGATTTGTTTACTGTCTTTTTGTTCTTTAACCATATTTTGATTTACCCTCCATGTTAATTGTTCTGCCAGCCAAAAGCTCTGTTAACACGTAGTTAATCAGGTCTGCTGATGGCGGGCAGCCTGGAATATAAAAGTCTACTTTGACAGATTCATGAAGCGGGCGAGCCTTAAGAAGCAGTTTTGGCACTTGATCTGGTATTTGTGCATTTAAGTCAGACTTATCAAGGTAAGCTCTCTCGATTATTGCTTTGTCACTGTGGGGCCAAGCGTTTCTTAGAGCAGTAACGTTTCCTGTTACAGCGCAATCGCCAAGTGAAATCAAAACTTTAGTTCTAGCTCTTACCTTCTGAAGCATATGTAGTTGTTCTTCGTTTGCTGTTGCGCCTTCGATAAGTGTTACATCAACATTTTCTGGAAATTCCTTTATGTCGGCAATCGGGCTGTAAACTAATTGTATTTTCTGAGATAAATCGATAAGTCGCTCATCTTGGTCTAGAAATGACATATGGCAACCTGAGCAACCGCTAAGCCAAACGGTCGCAACTCTAACTTTTCCTGTTGCGGTCATTTGCGGTTCCTCCTTGCTAAGATAAACTCAGCAATATCTTTACGCTTGGTATGTCCAATAGGTTCTTCTTCGATGTAGATTGCTCCAACGGGACAAACTTTAGCGCATTTGCGACATGATGTGCAAGAGCAAGAATTCACCCAATTCTCATCAAGATCCATAATTACTTGAGCATCCTTACCTCGCAGTTTCAGATCAAGCGTGTGAACACCTTCAATTTGATCACATACCCGTATGCATCGAGTGCACAAAATGCATCTGTTGCGGTCAATGACTAAGAAGTCATGAGTGGAATCAATCTGATCATTGCTCCAGTTTCGCTCAAACATGACATGGTCAACGCCGAGCTGATTTGCCATGGCTTGTAATTCACAGTGGTCATTGGCTACGCAAACTGAGCAGATGTGAGTTCTCTCGGCTAGAAGCATTTGCACAACCATTTTGCGGTGATCTTTAAGTCTCTCTGAATTGGTTGTAATTTCCATTCCTGGACCTACTGGTGTTGTGCAAGCTGGAAAGAGCTTTGGTGAACCGCTAATTTCAACAAGACAAATACGGCAACCTCCGTAGGCGATTAACCCTTCTAGGTTGCATAATGTGGGAATTATGATACCGTTATCTTTAGCAGCTTTCAGAATGGGGGTGCTTTCAGGAACTGAAATTTCAATTCCGTCGATTTTTAGTTTAACAATTGAAACGCTCATGTTTATTCTTCCTCCTCCTGCTCCTTTTTGAAACATTTACCCGCTTCACACTTCTTATCGACAATATGTCTAATGTATTCATCTTTGAAGTACCGAAGAGTGGTTATAACTGGGTTAGGGGCCGTTTGTCCAAGACCACAAAGGCTCGCATCTCGAATGAAAACGCCAGATTTCTCAAGAGTCGCAATGTCGTCCATTTTGCCGCTTCCAGTGGTGATTTGGTCATATATTTCTTTTACTCGAGCTAAGCCTGCTCTGCAGGGAGTACATTTGCCGCATGATTCATCTACACAAAATTCAGTGAAGAACCTTGCAGTGTCAACCATGCATGATTCATTGTCAAGTACCACGATACCGCCTGAACCCATAATTGCTCCAACTTTTGTTAAGGACTCATAGTCGATGGGAGATTCGAGCAGTGTTTCAGGTAGGCAACCGCCTGAAGGACCACCTACAAGGACAGCCTTGAATTTTTTCCCGTCAGGAACGCCACCGCCGATGTCGAATACTACTTCTCTAAGCGTGATGCCCATTGGCACTTCGATTAAACCTGGATTGGCAACTTTCCCAGTTAATGAGAAGCACTTGGTTCCACTGCATCTTGGCGTGCCCATCTTTGAGAACCATAAGCCGCCGTTTTGTATGATTAGTGGTATGTTGGCTAAGGTTTCAACGTTCTGTATAAGCGTTGGTTTCTGCCATAAACCAGAGTTTGCTGGGTATGGTGGACGTGGGCGAGGCATAGCTCTACGACCTTCTACTGAAGCAAGAATAGCTGTTTCTTCTCCAGCTACGAATGCGCCAGCGCCGAACCGTAGTTCAAGGTCAAACTTGAACTGAGTCTCCAAAATATTATCACCCAATAATGACATTTCTTTTGCTTGAGCTATAGCTTTCAATAACGTTTGAATTGCTAATGGATACTCTGACCTAATGTAAATGTAACCTTTTTCTGCTCCAACAGCATAAGCGGCGATAAGCATGCCTTCGATTATAGCGTGTGGATCAGCTTCAGCTAAGGTTCTGTTTGCGAAGACACCAGGGTCTCCTTCGTCTAAGTTGGCGACTATGTATTTTGGAGAGTTATGTGCCCTTGATACAAGAGCCCATTTTTGACCAGTTGGAAAACCTGCGCCGCCTCGACCTCTAAGACCACTTGTGGTAACTTCGTATATTACTCCTTGTGGTGTCATTGTTGCGAGACATTTAGCTAGGGCTGAGTAGCCACCTGCAGAAATATAATCTTGAATTCTTGAAGGGTCAATTTTTCCAGCGTTGCGCAAGACAAGTCGATGTTGCTTTTTGAAGTAGGCTTCATTCTTATACAGCATCTCTTTAACAGGTAAACCAAGGACTACGTGGTCGCGAACTATTTCTCTTACGGTTTCTGGAGTAACGCTTTGATAGAGGTAGTCTCCCGGTTCAACCAGCACTGCTGGACCCACAGAGCATGTGCCGATGCAGCCTGTTCTGGCTACTTTGCATTCTTTTTCTACGCCATATTCCTTTACTGCATCTTCGAACGCTTTCAATACTTTGAAAGCTCCGAATGGAACACATCCACTTGAGCAACAAACGTTAATGCGGTATTTGTAAGCTTTTTGGAAATCAAGCTCTTGTTCTGTTATTTTTTGAAGATCAGCTAGTTTCAGCTTTAATTCCTCCAAGTACGTTTTTTATTTTTTCTATCACTATTTCTTTTGTGGCTTTACCTATGACTTCGTCATCAACCACCATGTTTGGTGCCATGGCACATGCACCTATGCAACGTGTAATAAGCAGGGAAAGTTTGCCGTCAGCAGTTGATCCTCCTCGTTTAAGATTAAATTCGTATTCAATTGCCTTGATGATTTGTTCAACACCTTTCACATAGCAGGCAGTTCCTAAGCAACCGGTCACTATGTGCTCTCCTGGTTTTCTAAGTTTGAAGAAGCTGTAAAAGGTGGTTACCCCATAAACGTGGCTAGGAGGGATGTTAAGTGACCCAGCAACATCCATAAGCAAATCCTTATCTAAATAACCATAAATTTCTTGGGCACGATGAAGTATTTCTAGAAGAGCACTTTCTTGATAATTGTGCTCTTTCAAAACTTTTTCCAACAATAAACGTCTATTATCTATCTCAACCAAGATTTGATCCTCCTTTTAGATTATGGGGAATCATTGTTAATCGAAGCCACTTCTGAAGGTCCTAGTATAAAAGTGTAGAGGTTCAATTCAAGCAAATCTTAACTAATAACCAATATAAATCCAGCTTTTCGACAATGACCCTGTAAATCGTAATGGATTAGAGAAAGTAAGGGTTTGCTTACCCCTTTTCTATTTTAAGACTAATTCATTGGTCCATTAGTGCATTTTTAGCAAGAAAATCACTTACATTAGGCAAATGGAATAAATATAAAGGGTAAACATAGTATCAAAAGAAAACTTTACCGATTTGTAAATAGTTAGGTCGAAGCTCTTCTCACTGTTCTTGGGCTACACTTTTGTTTTTTTGAAAGCTTGTGCCACATGAATTTTTTCCGTCGTCACAACTTTGCGCGAGCTATTCAGTCTGGGACATCGACCATCCAAAGTTATATTTTTGAGGTCTAAAACGCCCTTTACTGTTTCGTCGTCTAGGTATTCAAGGTTGAATCCCATTTTCTTTGTAAGGCTTAAAGCTCGATAATTATCGCGCAACATTATTACATAGACATTTTCCACGCCTTTTTCCTTAGCTATGTCAAGCACGTAATCAACCATTTTAGTGCCTAAGCCCAGGCCCTGCCAGTAGTCAGTTACTATGAAAGCCATTTCGCCACTTTTTCCGTCTGGTTCTATGCTTAGGCGTGTTACTCCCAATATTTTCCTTCGCCCATTTTCGGCTAATTCAGCAACTATGGCTATTTCGCGATCGTAGTCAATGTTGCAGTAGCGTACCCGGACTTCATGTGGTGTATCTTTAAGTATCTGGAAGAACCGGTTGCGGATAGCTTCTTCAGAGAAGCTTTGGAACATCTCAAGCCACATAGGCTCGTCTTCAGGTTTTATAGGTCGAAGTAGCACTTCTTGACCGTTTTTAATGGACCAAAGCATTTCGTATTTTTTGGGGTAAGGGCTAATCACCATATGCTCATGAGGTTCAAATTTCTTACAAACATCATCTTTACTGATGACTATTCGTGCATCGAGAACCCAATCTTCTGCCTCATTTACCAACAGTGGATTGATATCGATTTCTTTTATTTGGGGAAAATCAATAAGCAACTTTGAAAAGAGTAGTATGGTTTCATCGAGACGCTTAAGGTTAACGGGAGGTCTATTATGGTATCCTTTCAAAAGCTGGTAAACCTTGGTTTCCTCCATCATGCGTCGTATCAGTGTTATATTTAATGGTGGAAGCCCGATGGAATAATCCTTGAAGAGTTCCACAGCTACACCGCCCATGCCAAAAAGTATTACTGGTCCGAAAACTGGGTCCGTTTTTCCACCAATTATTATTTCGTAACCTTTCTGCTCTATCATAGGTTGAACCGTTACCCCGATTATCTTAGCATTCGGATTGTAGGCATTTGCTCTCTTGATTAAAATTTCAAAGGCTTCACGTACTCCATTAGTTGAATTTATGTTTAAGATTACTCCGCCTGCGGCTCTTTTTTGAACAATCTGAGGTGAAAGAATCTTTAAGACTACGGGGTAACCTATTTCCTGAGCTACTAAAACGGCTTCATCTACGTTGGTGGCGACAGAAGTTTTGACGACTGGGAAATTGTAGTACTTGAGTATTTTTATTGCTTCTTCATCAGTTAACACTTCGCGGTCTTCTAAGGCTACGTTTCTTAATATAGCCATAATTGGGCGTTTAGGTGGTGAAGAATCAACAGGTAACTCTTCAGGAGTTTCATAAAGAAGTTCAAGATTGCGCTGGTAATTGTACATGTACATGTATGTTTTGATTGCCTGTTCTGGCGTTGAGTATGTGGGAATGTTGTTGTCGTTGAAAACTTGGTTTGCCTCTTGTATTGCATCAAAACCCATAAAAGAAGTCAGAATTGTTTTGTTCTGATAGGATTTGCTGTGAACAAGATCAACTATGCTCTTGGCAATCCCAGTTGGTTTTGAACCGGCTTGTTGAGTAAAAATAATTAGTACTCCATCAACCGTATCATCGTTAAGGCAAGCTTCAACAGCAGCTTTATAATAGTCGGCTTTGGGGTCTCCCAGAACATCAATCGGGTTGCCCTTGCTCCAGAAAGAAGGTAATATGTTGTTAAGCGCGTCCATTGTTTTGTCGCTCAGTCTAGCCAGGCTTCCGCCTCGAGCAATCAAAGCATCAGTAGCCATTACCCCAGCTCCACCAGCGTTAGTAATTATGGCAAGTCTTGACCCTTTCGGCAACGGTTGAGTCCCTAAAACTTCAGCCGCGTTGAACAAATCATTTATTTCTTCAACCCGAACTATCCCTGCGCGTTTAAAAGCAGCACCATAAATGTCATCTTCTCCTGTAAAGGAACCTGTATGAGACGCCGCGGCTTTTGCACTTTCAGGGAATTTGCCTGCTTTAACAACGATGATGGGTTTGGTTCTTGCAAAATGCCTTGCAGCGCTCATAAATTTTCGGGCGTCAGTAATGCCTTCAACGAACATGATTATACTCTTGGTTTTCGGATCAGAACCAAAATAATCAATTAAATCGCCGAAATCAACATCAATCATTGAGCCAACAGAAACGAAACTGCTGAACCCAATATTTTCGTGAATTGCCCAATCTAGAATTGCGGAACCTAGCGCTCCGCTTTGAGATAGAAAAGCAATCTTACCTGGTTTAGGCATCTTTCCCAAGAAAGTGGCGTTTAAGTTTATTTCGGGGCGAATTATGCCGATGCAGTTTGGGCCAATTAGTCGAATGCCGTATTTTTGTGCGATTCGAAGAATTGTTTCTTCCAAAGCTTTTCCCGCTGGACCTGTCTCTCTGAAGCCTCCAGAAACAATAATTACGCCTTTCACGTGAGCTCGTCCACATTCTTCCATGACATCTGGAACGGCTTTGGCGGGTATGGCGATTATGGCTAAATCAACAGGTTCAGGAATCTGATCAATGGATTTATATGTTTTAATTCCTAAAATCTCGGGCTTTCGGATGTTAACCAAGTTAACTTTGCCAGCATAACCTATCTGAGTAAAATTCTTCACCAAAGCATATCCAACAGAATCTTCAACGTCACTGGCTCCAATGATGGCTACATTTTGAGGATTGAAAATTCTGTCAAGGTTTAATGTAACCATTAAGTTTAGCCTCTGAATTATTGGGTCGTGAATGCATAATTAAGTTTGTTGTGTCATCAATTTTATTTGACAAAACTGAGCAGTTGAATTTATGATATATGCTTTTGATTTATCAATCGAAAGAGCAGCAAAGTTATTAGCCGCCAAGATTTGCTCTTCTTTTTCGACGCTTTGAAGAGGTAGTGAACGTATAACTAATGAAGAATATGGTAACGTCTTGCTGGTTGAACAAATCATTAATGATTCATTGAGTATTGCTGAAAAAGTTTCCAGTTATAGTAATAAAGAATTGTTTTATAAGGAAAGAGTAAGGAACTTTTATCTAACAGTCATATAAAAGAAGTGTATCAAGGCATTTGAAAAGAGCGAGGGAACAAAAATGGTAGAAGGCAAATACTGGAACGAAAAAATCGAAACTATGCCTACCGCAGAATTAAAGGCATTGCAACTTGAAAAATTAAGAGAACAGGTAAAATGTTGCTACGAGCACAGTGTTTTCTATAAGAAAAAATTTGACGCCATAGGGTTGAAACCTGAAAACATAAACTCATTAGACGACCTCCAGAAAATTCCTTTCACGGCAAAGACCGATTTACGCGATAACTACCCATTCGGTATGGTTGCCGCTAAATCTGATGAAATAGTAGAGATTCATGCTTCAAGTGGTACAACTGGAAATCCAATAATCGGCGCTTATACAAAGAATGACATGGATGTTTGGCAAGAATTAATGGCAAGATCCATCTACACAGCAGGTGGAAGACGCCAAGATGTTATACACATAGCTTATGGCTATGGTTTATTTACTGGCGGATTAGGTTTTCATTATGGCGCTCAAAAGATTGGAGCTAAAATTGTTCCTGCAAGCGGGGGAATGACACAACGCCAAATAAAGCTCATGAAGGATTTAGATGTCACGATCTTAGCTTGCACACCAAGTTTTGCAGTTTACCTTGCTGAAACCATGGCTCAAGAAGGCGTTATCCCGAGAAAAGACCTCAAACTTAAAACTGGAATGTTTGGCGCTGAACCGTGGTCAGATAAGCTCAGGGAAAGAATTGAGAAGGACCTAGGAATCGACGCTTTTGACGTTTATGGGTTGACTGAACTTTGTGGTCCGGGAGTCGCTGTGGAATGCTCGCAACATAATGGTTTGCACGTTTGGGAAGACCACTTTATTGTGGAAACAATCGACCCTGACACAGGCGAAGTTTTGCCCGCTGGAGATGAAGGCGAAATCGTCTTCACAACGCTCACTAAAACTGGTTTGCCGATGCTTAGGTATAGGACACGAGACATCTCCAAGATTGAAACAGAAAAATGTGAATGCGGACGCACACACGCCAGAATGATGCGTGTGCACGGAAGATCTGATGATATGCTAATTGTGCGGGGAGTAAACGTTTTTCCTTCACAAATCGAGTACGCAGTAATGAGCTTCTCAGAATTGGCGACCCAGTACCTGATAGTTCTTGACAGACCCGGAGCCTTGGACACATTGTTAGTTAAGGTTGAATTGTTAGAGCAAGCTGCCAAAAACCCGCAACTAGACAAAAATGTATTAAAGAACAGTATTCAGCATAGAATTCACGTTGTTACAGGTTTAATGGCTGATGTCGAAATCGTTAAGCCAGGTGAACTTCCTAGAACAGAGGGAAAAGCAAAAAGAGTTCTTGATTTGCGTAACGGCAAAATGTAAAGGACCAAATATGACTTCCAAGATTGCAACAGATAAGCCAAGCAGCTATGCTTTGCTAAACGGTGACGAAGCAATTGCACGAGGAGCAATAGAAGCCACCGTTAAAGTTGCAACTTCGTACCCTGGAACGCCAGCCACTGAAATTTTGGAAACGCTTGCTGAAGTCTCAACAGACTTTGGAATCTATGCAGAATGGAGCACAAACGAAATTGTAGCCACAGAAGTTGCAGCAGGCGCTTCAATGACAGGCGTTAGAGCCATTGTGTCTATGAAACATGTTGGTTTAAATGTCGCTGCAGATGCAGCAATGACCTTGGCATACACTGGAGTCGAAGGCGGAATGGTGATTGCTGTCTGTGATGATCCAGCATTGCACAGCAGCCAAAACGAGCAAGATACAAGATACTTTGCTGTCCACTCGAATTTGCCGTTGCTGGATGCTGGCAGTCCCCAAGAAGCCTTGGATATGACTAGGGAAGCTTTTGAATTAAGCGAAAAACTACATTTGCCCGTGATTTTGAGGTTAACAACTAGAGTGGCACATGGAAAAGCCCGGGTGAAACTAGGCGGGTTTCAGAAGATCAAGCGGAAAGTAGAGTTTGATAAGAACGGGTCAAGATGGGTGATGGTGCCATCTAACGCAATTCGGCAACACAGAGTTTTAGAGGGCAGGTTGGCGGAAGCGAAAAAGCTCGCTAATCATTCAAAATTTAACGTTGTTGAGGATAATGGAAGCGAAATAGGCATCGTAGGAAGCGGAGTAGGTTATTATTACGCGCGTTCAGTATTGGAAACGAAGAATTTTTCGTGGTTAAAATTGGGTTTTGCATACCCTTTTCCAGAAGAAGTTGTTAAAAAGTTCGCTTCCAACGTCAAGACAATCGTAGTAGTTGAAGAATTAAGGGGTTACATCGAAGAAAATGTCCAGCGGTTGAATTTGCAAGTTTGCGGAAAAAGCCAGTTAGGCTTAGAAGGGATAGGAGAATTCACGCCTGATAAATTGCGCCAAGCCTTTGCCTGTTTAGGATTAACCGCTAAAGCAGAACCGCAAGAGCATCTGGATTTGCCGCCTCGACCGCCTGCCCTTTGCCCAGGATGCCCGCATAGGGCGTTTTATTACTCACTTAACATAGTTAACCAGCATGTTAGTTGTGACAACGAAAAATGCGTTGGGTGTGACATTTGCGAGTACGCTTGCTCTTTTGAGAAAGAAAAAGTCTTCAACCCGCTTAAGTCCCGCATACGTTCGGTGAGAATCGGTCAAACTTTTAACACCGCAGTAACCTGCAAAGCCTGCAAAGACGCGCCATGCATAGCTGCTTGCCCAGAAAAAGCCATAACACAATCCAAAGAAACTGGAACGATTCAGGTCGATGAGGAAAAATGCAACGGTTGCGGATGGTGCATCGAAACCTGTGCATACGGTGCTGTGACATTACATCCGAGTACCCGCAAAGCCATTGTTTGCGACCTATGTAATGGAATACCCAAATGTATTCCTCTTTGTCCAGAGAGTGCTTTGAGCTTATCGGGAAAATCAAACGATAAAATTGTTACAGGTGACATCGGCTGCTACACGCTGGGTGTTTTGCCTCCGGTGAACTCGGTTCAAACATGTTTGTGCATGGGAGCGGGGATTTCGCAGGCTGCGGGCATGGTACATGCTGGTGTGAAGGATAAGGTATTCTCTGTTATTGGCGACTCGACTTTTTTTCATGCGGGAATGCCTGGGCTTCTAAATATTGTTTACAACAAAGCGAATGTATGCGTAATTATCATGGATAATAGCTCGGTTGCGATGACTGGACATCAGCCTACTCCAGGTTCAGGGAAAACGGCGATGGGTGGTGAAGCTAAAATAATTAGGATTCAAGATGTTGCAAGAGGTCTTGGAATAGAAAAGGTAAATGTTGTCGACCCCTTTGACATTAAAGCTACAACAGAGGCGATAAGAAACACTCTGGATTACAATGGTCCATCAGTCATTATCTCTCAGAGACCCTGCCCGCTTCTAATTGAAAGAGGCAACCCCAGAGAAGTCTTAGAAAAATGCAACGGTTGCGGAGTATGCGTGAAAGCTTTCGGTTGTCCAGCTATTTCTTTGTCTGGTGAACGTGCTGAGATAGATGCTACTCTTTGCTATGGATGTGGCGTATGCGAAACTGTCTGTCCCTTTGAAGCCGTCAGGAGAAAAGAGAAATGAACCTTGACATAGTTTTCAGCGGGGTCGGCGGGCAAGGAGTGGTGGTTCTTAGCGACGTTTACTGTGAAGCCGCCATGCTTGACGGATTTGATGTCGCGAAAGCTGAGGTTCATGGGATGGCGCAGCGTGGAGGATCAATAGTGGCTTACGCAAGAATCGGCGATAAGGTTGAATCTCCCCTGATTGAAACTGGAAGAGCCGATGTGCTTGTTGGTTTTGAAATTCTTGAAACTGCAAGAGCTATTCCAATGCTTAAGAAAAAAGGCGACGTAATTGTGAACATGAAGTATATTCAGCCAGCCTGCATGATTCCGGGAGCTAAAGAGAAAAAAACTGAAGAGTTGATGCAGATAATTAAATCACGATCTAACGTTCATGAGGTAGATGGCGTTGGCATAGCTGAAAAACTGGGAAACCTCTTGGTTGTGAATACTATTCTTCTTGGAGCGCTCTCTGCTCTTCCAGAAATCCCGGTTAAGCAAGAATCTTTTCAGCAAGCCATAGCCAGCAGGCTTAAAGAAAAATACATAAATTTGAATCTAAAAGCGTTTCAACGGGGCAGAGAAAGCGTGTTGACTATTCTTTAAGAGAACAACAACACTCGTTTTGCATTTTTGCTCAATTTGTTTTAGGTTGCTTCTTTGGTTCAGGGCTTGAATTCTTTACAAGTTGCGTCTTAAAAAGTCGCTACGCGTCACTAAGCGTCATTGTGCGTCACTACGCATGAAAAGGAGAATATTTGTTCTGCCGCAAAGCTTGAATCGTTTGCAGGTTGAAGCAATAAAAGGCAGTTAAATGTGCTGCTAGGCAATTAAAGGTATCCTTGAGGCAGTAGGAGGCACAAAAAGGTTATTAGAGGTGACGTTTCGTTTTTTTAACGTGATTGTAAATGCCTTTAACCGGAAAAGTTTCCTTTAAGGCAAGGCTTCAAAAAGGTAACCGAATTGCAGGTCCAAAGCAAATTATCAGCATATCTTCTTCTTTGAGGCTGCAATTTATTCTTCGGCCATTCTGAATAAAAGTGCTGCTATGAGTTAATTTTATTAAGCCTGCAGTGGGCAATTTCCTTAGATAAGACAAAGGAGCAGGGATTCAATGAAAGGAAAAGATTGTTTTGCTGAAGCATTGGGAATTGTTGTTCTTGAAGCGAAAGACGGCTACGCGAAAGTTTCTATGAAAGTTGAGAAGAACCATACAAACGCATTGGGCTTCACCCACGGCGGCGCAGTCTTCTCGCTGGCAGATTACGCTTTTGCACATGCATGCAATTTTGGAGATAACGTTGCCGTCGCGGCTCAAGTGAGCATAAACTTCCTAAAACCGTCTGTTGAAGGAGACACATTAACGGCTGAAGCGGTGAGGTTTTCTGAGGGCAAAACGATGGGGTTATATCACGTAACGGTTAAGAAAGAGGATAAAACAGTAGCTTTCTTTTCAGGCTTAGCATTCAAAAAGTAATTTTCTCCCTCTTTCTCAAAAAAAAGGTTAGCTGCAATCTCAAAGAAACAAACTGCTCCAACAATATTTTTATGTTGGTCTCAACCTAGAATCCAGATGCTGGGGTGGCCGAATGGTTCAGGCGACAGCCTGCAGAGCTGTTATATATGGGTTCAATTCCCATCCCCAGCTCTTTTCCGAACCCTCAGCTTCTCGGCGGATAACTTTAGCACCTTACGCCCACTGGTACACCAGAAACAACCGCAACCCTAATCAGAAAACAGAACTAGTGCCATTCAACCTGCTATTGATTGCTTCTTTGGTGATAACTGCCGTCCTAGTCGTAGGTTTATTGGCATATTTCAAATGCAAAAAAGGGCGTTGAGACTTTCTGGTTAATGAAGCTGAATAGTTTCTGGTTAATTGTTTTTTTGCGCAATTTTTTTTTGTTACGAACAGTTAATTCAACGGTTGAATGCATTCTTGATTATTTATTTTATAGAAAAATTGACGACCTCATTTTCACCGACCCCTCTACTGAGCAGTAGAGTCGTTTCAGCGATTTCGTTTTAAAGGATTTTGAGAATAAGTGCAAGCCCCTTGGTTTACCCGAATGAAAAAACTGGGTTCCTATAGAGGATAGGATGTGGAATTGAATGCTCTCAATTAGCAGCCCTTGCAAAATTAAAGGTTGGATACTTGACGCTTACCCGTCAAACGAAGGCGAAATCACAGTCTGGATCATTGGCGAATCTAGTCAAAGAATCCGCTTAATCGACAGTTTCCATCCCAAAATTTATGTTTCATCAAAACAGGAAAATATTGAACCCCTAATTGGCCGACTCTATAGCAACCCCGATGTGATAAAATGGGATTTTGCATACAAGTATGCTCAGCCCACGGATTCACAGAAAACCAAAGTCCTAGAGCTTGCTCTCAGAGACTGCAGAAGAACTCATACGCTAACAAACAACATTCTAAAGATTGGAGATTACATGCGCTATCAGGTTTCCAACTGTGACCTGAAAGGAGACCGAGCTTACTTTTTCAGCCACGACATCTTTCCCCTCGCACTCGTAGAAGTCAAGAATGAAAAAACAGGTCTTCAGTACACCCTGCTTGACTCAGTCTCCAGTACTGACTACACTATTCCTCCATTGCGAGTTATGAAATTGGAAGTAGAAATTGCCAAGAAAAACAAAATCGCCGACTTCAACGACCCCATAGGCACGATTCAAATGAGTCAAGAACAAAAAGAAATACGAATTGACTCTGGAGAGGAAGCAGAAAAACTACTTCAACTCGTTAAAGTAGTCCAAGAATTTGACCCAGACATCCTATTGACTTCAGGAGGCGACTCCCACCTTTTCCCATATCTTACAGAGCGAGCAACAATAAACAATGTTATTGACAAGTTTACATTAAGCAGAGATGGCACACCATTTTCCTCGAAAACGCCTACGGGAAAAACATTCTTCTCATATGGACGCACTTTCTATAGAGCTGGACCCATTAGACTTTACGGAAGAATCCATATTGACGAAAGCAACACCTTCATTTTATATGAAGCTGGACTCGACGGGCTGATAGAGATTGCTAGAACCTGCAGAGTGCCACTACACACTGCCGCAAGAAACTCTATAGGCTCAAGCATGTCCTCGCTCCAATTCTATCAAGCCATAAAAGACGATGTGCTTATTCCAAGAAACAAAAGCATACCTGAAGCCTTCAAATCCGCATATGATCTACTCGTGGGCGACCGCGGAGGATTCGTATATGAACCCAAAGTAGGCGCCCATGACTACATCGGCGAAGTGGACTTCAGCAGCATGTACCCCAGCATCATGGCAAACAACAATATATCGGCAGAAACCGTCCTATGCAAATGCTGCCCAGACTCGCCAAGACGCATCCCAGAACTAAACTATTACATATGCAATAAACGCACCGGTATAGTCCCCAAAACCCTAAAATTCGTCGTTGAAAAACGCCTCTATTACAAAAAAATGAAAAAAGAAACCTCTGACCCGCACCTCAGAGAAGTCTACGATAACCGACAAATAGCGCTCAAATGGATCTTAGTTACCTGCTTTGGCTACTTAGGATACAAAAACGCCAAATTCGGCACGGTAGACGGCCACATTGGCGTATGCGCGTTTGGCAGAGAAGCCCTACTAAATGCGTCGCATACGGCAGAAGCGAGGGGGTTTGAAGTCATTCACGGCATTGTGGATTCGCTTTGGCTCAAAAAACCAGACGCAAGCCTAGAAGACTACGAGGATCTCTGCAAATTAATAACTGAGCAGTCAGGGGTATCCATTAACTTCGAAGGCCGATACAAATGGATTGTCTTTTTGCCTTCTAGAACTCATCCACGGGTAGGAGTGCTGAACCGCTATTATGGGGTAATGGAGGACGGCAAGATAAAGGTGCGCGGCTTAGAAATCCGAAGGAGAGACACACCCAGATTTGTATTCGATGCGCAAACAGAAATGATTAACGCCTTGGCTACGGCAAACAATACCGCTCAACTGCATCAGAGAATTCCATCTGCTCTTGACGTTGTAAGAAGTTTTCGACAAAAATTATTGGATGGGGAAGTGCCGATTGAGGATTTGATTGTAACTAAGCGTATGTCAAAAAGACCTGACCGTTACCGTCAACACGTCAGCCAGGTTATCGCTGCTGAACAATTAATTAAGGAGGGTACAGAGGTTCATGCTGGGAATAGCGTAAAGTTTCTATTCACGCACTCTAAAGCCAAGAGTCATGAACGCAGAGTTAAAGCAGCTCAATTAATTGAGAAAGGCGTAGAACCCGACACCGAAAAATACCTCATGCTACTTTACTCAGCAGCGGCGAACATGCTCAGCTTCGAAGGCTACATCATCCAATCAATCTACGACGCAGTTCAGGAACAAAAACAAATAAACATGACACGATTCTAATTGCATTGTGATTTCTTTGGCATCTCGGGATTTAATCACAAAATACTATTTCTACTTATCTAACGAACCTTCTAAGATATTCTCTTCAGTTATTTCTAACTGCCTAGACAACCATGCCTTAAGAATCATTGAGAAATTTGAAAAAGCACCCGTATACATGATTATTTGGTTTCCTTTAAGGGCATCAACTTGGAAAACCTTCTCATTCTCTTTATAGCTAAAAAATAACGTTTGCGCGTGCATTGCCAAAGCCTGAAAATCAGCCCAATGTTTACAACGCAAAATTACAGAAAGCCCACCTTGAACAACTGTCGGTGATACTGAAATAGCTGCCTGAACCTGAGGCTCCTGTTCCTTTACTTCGGCTGGTAAGGCTTTCTTAGGCGCATTTGATAGGTAGCCAATTAGGTTTGTTACTTCTTTTTGCATTCTGTTAATTTTTTCTTCAACCTCTTCCACTTTACCTTTTAATCCGTCAGTGGTGTTGCCTATTTGCTCTATAACCGTAGCCAACTCATCAATAGATTCGTCCAAATTTTGTTCATGTTCTTTTAAAACGTTGATTATGAAATCTAAAGCCTCTAAGGACCTATCTTTCGAGCCAAGATTCTCCGCCATATCCTCTCCCTAGTTTAACCTTTAGCTTCAATTGCTTTTAAGGCGTATTTCGACAACGGAATATTTTGTTTCTAACACGGTTGGCAAACACTAAAGCTGGTTAAGAACCGTGATTTATTCATAAACGTTTACGGCGCAGGTTAAAAAAACAAAGAGACCTCACAGGAAACTAAACAAAAAAAAGGTTCCCCTTTGCGGGCACTGTCTATTGACTTGGTTTGTGCCTGAGGTTTTGAACTAACTGTTTTGGATTGCTTTTTTGAAGATAAGCTTAAATTGTTTGCAGGTTGAGTCGAATAAAGTGGGTTGCGTTATGCCGCTAGATAAGCAGACTTGAACTTGAAATATTTTTATAAAAACTCGATTTTTTATTTATTTTTTTTCTCAAATAGAATCAGCTGGGACTTTGATGGAGCTCGCTTTTTCTTTATTTGAATGATTAAGAAGAATTTTGCTCTATCTTCTCCGTATTAGTCAGTTTTGTGCCGATCTGTTGTACAGTGTTCATAGAGCGAAACATAGGCTTGGAATACATCTTCTTGAACAAAATTTTACATATCTATCTGTCTTTGTGTTCGACAATTAAGGCTCCTAAGTATTCTTTGATATGCTTGAATTATGTGCGAGGGTTTAAGTGGCGGTTTACCTATATTGAAAACTGAAGAAATATGTCTCAATAAGGACATATAGTACACTAGTACAACACAACCACGGAGAAAAATCAAAATGAAAAATAAACCTATAGTTGCCAGTAATTATCCCAACAAAAAGAATACGCCAAAGTATCCAAGCAAAAAAGAAGGACCCGGTTTTGAGCAATTAATAACCGACGCTGGTTGTCCCAAAAAGGCTGCCGATGAACTCTTAAAATGGTATACAAATTCAAAATGAAAGGCATCGCAAAATTCGCCTGCTTGGGAGACTTTGCCTATTTCGAACTGAATAGTCAATTTGAACATGGATTATGACAGAAAAGAGCCTAAATTTGATTGTTGAACCTTTGACTTTTCCTTGGCTTTTTTCTGAGGTTCCGATAACAAACCAAGTTTCTCAAGCAGATATAGACAATTCTCTGGAGCGTAACCATGATAGTGGTTATTGAAGAAGCCATAAACTTTCTTGACCAACTTACTTACTTCTTCAACTTTTGGAGCCCAACTATCTAATTCCTTTTTTGAATACTGGTAGTCAAACCAGATTTTCTCACCTTTTCCATGCCAGCGGAAATATGCAAAGTCAGCTGTCAAATGCACTTCAGGTGGTAGCAGCGGTTCGTCAACAATAGTGTAAGCTACGTTATGCTTTTGCAGCAATTCCCAAGTTTCATTTCTTATCCACGATAAATTGCGGAACTCGACTGCATATTTAAACGAGGGATCAAGCAACTCAAAGAACGACTCAAGATTCTCCAAATTGCAATCGCATTTTGGCGGTAACTGAATTAAAAAGCAAGCGAGCTTTCCGCCCACCTGCAATGGACGCATTAAGTCAAAATAAGTATCCAAATCAGCTTTAACATCACTCTTCAAACCCAGTCGCTTGTCGTGAGTAATTAGTTTTGGCATTTTGGCAGTAAACACAAAATCTGAAGGCGAACACTTTAGCCAGCCCATAACGGTTCCCTTTGAGGGATTGCGATAAAAGGTTGAATCAATTTCCACAATCTTGAAGATGCGGGAGTAGGCCCGAAGCTTTCTCTTTTCACTCTTCTGATAGAACGGACCTTCCCACTCATTGTAGCTCCAACCTGAAGTGCCCAATCGAATATTAGATTCACTCATTGCGCAGTCTCCAAGGCTATAACAACCTCATCAAGTGAAGGATAAGTCTTCTCAGGAATCCTCGATAACAAATCTGATAGATGCACTCTCTTTTCTGCTGTCAAATCCACTACTTTCCAGCCCTGATCACTTATTAGCGACTGCTTTGAAGAAGGAAAAACAGCATCTTCAGAAAGAACAGCTCTTACAGAATCCAAACCAGTGTGAGCAGTAGCTGGAAGAAAATGGCCTGTCATCTTGTATTGCTTAAACCTCAGAGCATCAGTATTCATTCTTAAGCCATGATAAGACATAGCTACAACTTTCGCCTTGCTGTCGGAAGCATTCTTATCAATTTCTTGTAGTTCTTCGTCTGTGAACTGGTATATGTTAAGTTGACCCTTGCCAAAGAGCCTTGTGTACCCGACTTCTGACCAATCAGATGGTTTACATTTTGAAATATCCACACAATGAATAATGTTGCAATCTTTCATTAAATCAATGACCTGATCCGTTACAGGCGCTCTTATCTCCCAAACAAGCCTAACTCCTTTCAAGGTTGCAGAAGCAAAAAAATCCCTCGCAGAGATAATACTGTCCCTTTCAAGGACATAGCTTGCAGGTGTCTCTAAAACAAGAAAAGGCGAATTAAGAATTCTGCAATAAGTCACCATTTGACCAAGCACACGGTAAGCATCATCAACAGGTTTCAAGCCTATCCTATGAGTTAGGTCTTGATGGCAACGGACCGAAAAAGTGAAATTTTCAGGCACCGTTTTTCGCCATCCCTCAACCATCCGAGTAACAGGATATTCGTAGAAAGTATAGTTAACCTCCACAAAATTGAATGCGGCTGAATAAGCCTTTAGGGATTGGTTCTTTGGAACTCTAAAGCAAAACCAACCGCCAGTACCAATAAGATAATCCGGCAAACAAACACTATCCACGTTACTTTCGCATTTTGAGTCTATAGGAACAGACAAACCAAAGTTTATTATATAATTTTATAGGCTCCAATGATTAGCTTAAACGTGATTATTCTTTCCCTCTAAGGGTTAATTTTTATGAAAACCTTGGTAGATTAACGACGTACATTGATTAACTCATATGGATGTTGGACAAGGAGGATTTGGGTCGTCTGTGAGCTTTAAGGACAATGGAGGTTATGGTGCTTTTGACGCCTTTGATCTTCATTATTTTCTTTTGCAAAACATTACGGAATTCTTCTAAGCTCGAAGCCGAAACTATGGAAACAATGTCAAATTCCCCCTTGACATCATAAACCTCTTCGATGTTTTCGAGTTTTGAAAGAGATTCTATAACTTGCGCCTTTTGAGTCGGATCGACAAAAATATTAACTGACGCCTCGAACCGACCGTGATTAGTCGAGCAATCGCTGGTATTCATTTCGAATCATCAAAACAGGTAGGCGGTTAAGTAACTTTTGAGCATTTTTGAGAAATAAAATCAGCTAATTTGCAAAGCTCATTAAACAAGTGCGAAGTCAAAGGTATTTCGCAAAAAGGGCGAGATATAATAAAATAATACAATCCGAAAATTAACCTATATTTCTTATATTTTCCAAAAACTAGGCTTTCATTGCAATGTATGCTAGTGCGGGAGTCGCGTTGATCGTGAACTTTTACGTTGAAGGAGGCTTATTTTTTTTCGTTGGAATGACCGGAGTGACGATTTCATATTTGCTGCTTCGCCCAAAGTAGAATCTGCTTGACGATTTCTTAACATCCTTTTGAGTTAAAGAATTTGTAAAAAAAACTTTTTCGGTGAGAGCCTTTCTCTGTACTCAACACTACATAGTCATTGGCATTATTTTAAGGACTTCAATGCTCGCTTTTGGCATCATGAAATGTGGATGGTTAGCGATTATTGCTTTCACGCCATCAATGTCCTCTGTTTGAACAATAGAGTAACCTGTCACTTCAGTCTCCCCTTTAGAACTACCCTTCTTAGTAAAATGCATCCCATTCCCCAGCGGGTTTCCATTATCGATAATCGATTTCCCGCATTTCTTAAACCAAGCAAGCCACGGTTCTATTCCTTTCTTCATATCTTCAGGACTCACTTTCATTTGCGCTTCAGTGGATACAAGCCCATATACAAAATCATAAATTTTTTCAAAACAAATAACCAACTAAATTGTAAGAGGCTTACGTTTTTATCCTAATCGGAGGCAGCCTCAGAAGCCAAAGTCATTGTGACCCCCCTTGCCACAAAGGCCTTTGGCGAAACAGACGCACTTATGAGGGGGACACAACGCTATATGTCGAAATATACCGCCCTCGTGAAACCCAGAGTCAAAAACAATCATGCCATGTTTGGCCTCTTTGCCTCTTAAAATTTTTTTACAGTCAAAAGACAAAGAGCAGTGTTTTGGGTGAAATCTCCAGCAAGGCATGGCTCAAGCCCCAGTTACCTTACATTGTTAAGAGAAAAAAATAGAGAAGTATATTTGCCTATGCCGAGGTTTTACTTTTTCTTTGCTGGGGCTTTCTTTTCTTCTTTCTTTGCTGGTTTCTTGGCCACTTATATAACCTCGGGATTTTATATATATCAGTAATTTGTATTTATAACTTGTTACAGCCCCCCGCTGTATTTGAGACTCTTTAATCTAAATCGCAAAGAATTAAGCCATAAATCTCTAAAAGTTTTTTGATTTCGATTGCTTTCTTGGATAAACCTTTTGGAAGTGAATGAAAATTGGTGCAGAGGCAGAAATTATTTTGCGTAAGCAGAATGTAAATAATATGCAAATCAGGGGATCTTTCTTATTCAGTTATATGGTTTCATTTTTGAAATAGCTCGTAATTTAGAGCACAATGCGTTACATGAGCTAATTTAGAAACGAAAGATGTTGCGTTTTTAATTTAAAGGATAAAGATGACAAAGCTTAATATTGCCTCAAAAAGAAAAAAGAGCAGTGGAGAAGTCGACATGAACGAATTGATAATAGCTATCGCTCCAATGCATAAATTATGTAAGAAAGCTGGAGCAGAAAGGGTAAGTGAAGCAGCAGCGAAGGAACTTGCAAAGGTTCTCGATGAGATTGGCATTAAGATTGCTAGAGAGGCGCTCGATTATTCAGTGCATGCCCGAAGAAAAACTATTAAAGCGAAAGACATCGAGATTGCTACTAGAAAAGTTCTAGGAAAATAGAAAGCTAATAACTCAAGAGCGCCCTTTTCTTCTTTTAAAGGAAAAGTAGCGTATAGTTTCCAACATGGCATTATTTATAGCTGGATTTTAGCCGATTAATCTTTTCACGTAAGGAATCTTCTTTAGGGGAACAATGATGGCAAGGCAAATAAGCAGGGTGACGACGGTGATTAATGGGATTTCTATTATGGGATTTATGGTTGTTACGCTTATTTTGAAGCCCAAGTACCCTCTCTGGAGGGTCTCAAGAACTATAACGTGGAATAAGTAAATCGGTAGAGTATTCTGGCTAATCAACTTAAGCACGCGATTACCCTGGGGGAAACGAGTTTCAACCGTTTGCATGGGAACAGAGGCTAAAATAAGGAACAAAGCAACTGAAGCAAGTATAACGTTAAAACTGGATGCATCAAGAATAAATTGACTATACTGCTCTCCCATTGTACCGATCAAAATGTAAGTGCCGATTATCGTCCAAACGGAACTTAAAACTAGGATTAAAATAAGAATTGAAGAACGCAGCCGCAACTTAGTTATGTAAGCCCCTAAAATGAAGTAACCTATCAGCCCAGTCAAAACAAAAACATTCTGATCAAACCATGAAGCCTGTGCCCTAATACTTGGATACAAAGTGAGAAGAGGTACTATACCTGAGCCCACAAACCAAAGAAGAAAGAAATATTTGATGATTCTCAATTGCGCATAAGCTACGATTACGCGTATGATTGGAGTAAGAAGATATAGACCAACAAGAACGTATAGATACCAGAATTGAAAATATGGCCCTGCAAGTAAACCCTGCAAGATAGAGATTGAAGTTAAGGCTTCCCCATTAACGAAGAAACGCCATGCAAAATAAGCCACCGTCCAGAAAAAGAATGGAATGCCTATTCGGTTCCATCGCTTTTTAAAGAAAACCCTAAGAGGCTCATCTACTTTGCTTGGTTGAAGCAAAAGAGCGCCAGTCAACATAATAAACAAGGGTATGCTTGACCGCGAGAGTGAATCGTAAATATTCGACGTCCACCATAACTGTACCCCTTGCGGCGACATGAAAAAAATTGTTGGATTCGGCTCGATTGATGCATGAAGTAATATAACCAAAATAATAGCTACGGTACGGATAAGATCGACGGGAAGAGCAATGCCCCCATTCTTTGGGTTCAATTTCGGTTCCTTTAATCTCCAACTACCTTCTCTACGCATCATTTGTTAATAATACTTTGCATTATTCCCTAAAATGAAATCTATTAGAGGTAATAGTCTAATTCAGGTGAACATACTCAAAATGGTATAAATAATAAGAGTGTTCTTCGAGCTTAGAACGCTTAAGTCATGAATCAAGTAAATTAACTACCTTTAGAAATTATTTCAATTGTCTACCACGGAAGCGATAAGTGCTGCACCTTCGCTGTCAAGATGGAAACCTTCCATAAAATTGTCTAAATGATTCTAGCACTGTAGAAATCAATAATTAGTAAATTAAGGTCATGGGTAAATTAAAAGGCTGAGTTTAATCGGCGTCAAAACGTTTATTGCATTGAGTGAGTTTTGCACGGGCACCGTTAGTTCCACCCAGCTCTTCTTCTCGTTTGCAGTTCTTTTTGAAAAAAAATGAACTTTGTTGATTGCTTAAATAATGGGTATGGTTCTGAGTAATGTAGAGTAAGTTTGGAGCGTGATCAAACGTGAATAAGCCAGCTAAGCAGAGTTTTGGAGCAACAGCATGGAAATGGCTTTTGCGCTTCATTAAATTCAATATTGTTGGGTTCATCGTTTTCCTTATCGGAACAGCTATCTTCGCACTTACTTTTAGCACTCTTGGGGCTTGGTCATGGGTAATAGGCAGCGGTTCTGGAGGCATACTTCAGTTTATTTTAATCAGCATCCTAAACAGGACAAAACGAGGAAAAATATTCGACAGTTGCGAACAAAGAAAACAAGAACAAAACGGAATCCAAAAATAATTGTTCTCATCCAGAACCGCGAATTATGCAGATAGACCTAAATTCAATAGATGCATGTTTGGCTTTATTCCATTAGGCAGATAGAATTTAGAGCACGGTATGTTTATTAAAAAAGTAATTTTTGTGGTTTAGAGATTTCAAAAGAGAACTGCTATCTTAATGAAGGCTTATGTGAAAAATATTACAATAAAAAATTAGAAAAAGATGAAAAATTGGAAACTTAGCCGTCTAGGCCGTAACATGTTTGCGAAAATGCTCGCTTCTTCAGTTAGCGAAACTGAATAGAAGAATTATTTACGAAATATATTAGGTTAAGCTATGAAATTGAGAAGATGTTCTTAGGTCGCTGAGAATTAAAAAAGATGAGTTAATTTTATATAGTAAATAGCTTGTTAAAACAAGAACTATGTATTCAATACAATATTGGAATGGGTCCTTTGTTGTACGTGGTTTTTCCTTAATAGGCGGCAATTATTTCCGAAGAACCTTATCAACGCTTTTTGAGAAACTTTGGGGGCGGCGAATTTGAGTAGTTTGCCGCCTAAAGTAACTGACGAGGAAACTAAGAATGCCGAGATTATCGCCCGACAAGACAGAATCCCTATCTGGGCTTTGTCTTACCTATTCATTGGAATACTTGGAATAGGTTACATCTTCATATTTTTTGACATATTCAACATTAACGTATCCTTTATCCAGACCGCATTGACTTTAGGGTGGGCAACATCGCCTACTGCATCGGCGATAACGAGTCTTGAAGGATTCGTAGTTCTTCTGAACCTAATCGGATACGTTATAGGCGCGTTGATTCTCAGTCCGCTCTCAGATAGGTTTGGAAGAAGAGACATGCTAATAGTAACGCTTCTAATAACAGGCTTAGGCTCACTTTTCAACGCATTTGTCACCAATTACCCTGAATTTGCCCTTGCAAGGTTCATAACTGGTATAGGCGTTGGTGCTGATCTTGCAATCGTTAACTCTTACCTTAATGAGGTTGCTCCGAAAAACGGAAGAGCCAGATACACGTCATTTCTCTTTGTTCTTGCAGGAATCGGAACAGTTCTTGCCGTTTGGCTTGGACTCATATTAACTACACCCGCAGCAACGTTTCCAAATGGTCTTTCATTTGCCCTTGGCGGAGTCAGTTTCTTCGCTACAAACGGGTGGCGGCTGATGTACGGTATCGGCGGATTTTTAGCTTTATTCGGTGTTTTACTCAGATTTGGACTACCCGAATCTACAAGGTGGCTAATAACTCATGGGCGACCTAAAGAGGCGGAGAGAATTGTGGCTGAAATGGAAGCACGAGCACTGGATCACCTGGAGGAACTCCCACCTATACCGACGGCTATTCCGGTCATCCAGAAGGCACAAACGGTTCCTTATATTGAAATCCTCAAGAACGCGCTTTACAGGAACAGAACCATTCTTCTCTTTCTAGTTTGGTTCTTTGGATACATGACAGTGTACATTAACGCCGCAGGACTTTCATCGCTTCTCGCTGGAGTTGGTTATGCTTTCCCCGAAAACGGTATAATTGTTGCATTAGGTATCTTTGGATTCTTAGTGGCAGGCATAATGGCTTCTTTTCTGGGAGACAAAATGGAGCGAAAGCTTTGGTTGCCGATCGCTGCTGCCATTACCTTCGTAGGAGGAATTGCTGTTGCCTTTGGAGTCAATGATTTCACACTTGCAGTTTCCGGCGCATTCCTGATCTTCTTCGGAATGGACTTTTGGGTTCCGATTGCCTACACATGGGTCACAGAGAGCTTTCCAACGCGTGCAAGAGCAACTGGCTTCGCCATGGCAGACGGACTAGGTCACTTAGGAGGAGGAATCGGCTTGATAATTGTCGGTGCATTGTTAGCTTCGGGCCAATCGATTCTGGTTCTGTTCGTAATAATTGCGATGTTCCAGATAATTTCGGCTATCATCGCTCAATTTGGACCAAAGACTGCAAACAAAAGATTAGACGAAGTATCACCCTAAAATCCAACGTGGAGCTACAAAAACAAGCAGTAACCCACTTTTTTTAGGGTTCCTATTTCTCACTTGAGGTTCAAAAAGAAAATTTTTAAGATCAATTTAATAACGAATTGAATAGGAAAATCAGGGGCTACCTAGTTTTTAGCTAGTGAAAATAGTTCTAAAAATTAGTTGCTGGCAACGAAAGTGCAGTTTTCCTATGCAGATCAGTTCCAAAACGATTGATTAACATGCAAAAGCCAAAATACCACATGCCCAAAAAGTTAATTGTTGATTGCTGATGCAGTTGCGGAAAATCATTAAAGTCAATGATCGAGCCTTCTGGGTTCTATGTGCAATGGGTGCCTTTGCGATCTTAAGCTCCACCATGTCAAAGGATCCTGTTCTGAACCCCCTTTGCCATAAGCCTAGGAACACCCGGTTATTTGACAGGCATTATAGCGGCTGCATCTACCATACCAGGCATCCTTGTTAGCCTGCCCGCGGCTTCTCTTTCAGATGTCGTTGGCAGAAAGAAACTTCTGCTGTTTGCCACGTTTGTTTTCGCTTCCGCGCCATTCCTCTACCTTTTCGTAACAGTATGGTGGCAGCTGGCGCTTGTGCGCTTCTATCATGGGTTTGCTACAGCGATTTTTGTTCCTGTCGCTGAAGCCACAATTGCCGAGCGGTACCCTGCAAATAGAGGCGAGCGCATCTCCACCTTCAACTCAGCAACAGCCATAGGAAGAGGAGCTGCTCCTTTCTTAGGTGGCTCAATATTGTTCGTTACTAACTATGGTTACCATACGCTGTACTTGGCTGTTGGCATTGCTGGTGTAACATCGTTTGTAATTGCCATGCTTTCGCTTTCTGAAAGCAAGACGGCGACCACTCAGCCTGCCAAAGCAAAAATGACCACGGGCAAGATGTTTCGAGGGTGGGTTGAGGTCGCCAGAAATAGAGGTGCTTTGATTGTAAGTTTTGTTCAAGCATGCCAGTACTACGTTTATGGTGTAGTAGAATTTTATTCGGTGCAGTACATGATACAGGTGGCAGGCTTTAACGCGTTAGCTGTTTCCGTGGTTATGGGTATGCAAATCGTGTCTTTGATTATTTCAAGACCAATAGTTGGACAATTCTCGGATAAAAGCAGCAGGAACATACCCATAGTTCTAGGCTGCATCATCAGTGGCACACTGTTGTTTCTTGTTCCCTTCACCACGCAGTTTCCACTTTTGCTTGCAATTTCAATCGGATACGGGTTAGGCTTTGCAATGGTAATCTCATCAACCGCACCCTTGATGTGCGATTTAACACCCAGCAGTTTAATAGGCACCTCGATGGGTTTTTTGAGCACCATGATGGATGTGGGGCAGGTTCTTGGACCCATAATTAGCGGCGTAATTCTCGCATCATTTTTGCAGTACAACGGACTTTTCATATCGCTAACAGTGCTGCTAGGAGTTTCAGCAGCCGTCTTTTTCCACTCTGGCATCTCCAAAACTATGAAAGAGCAGAACAAAAAATGCGCATTGCCAAATTCGGCTTAGCTGACTTGCCCAATTAAGCTTTTGATTTCTTGCTAAAGTATTTTTTGAGCGGATCCCAATACCACTCTGTCCAGCCCTCAGAAGCTTCATCTGCTTGCTCTTCTGGAACATCCGAGTGCACCATGACAAGTTCGGTTCCCTCAGGCACCTTATTGAAACATAATTCCAATCTGGAAGGGCCAGAGCCTTTTGGAAAATCGGTCGAAGTCCACTCTTGAACCACACGTTTTCCGTCTTCAAGCTCAAGGTATTTTCCAGAAATGTACCCATCCCAAGCTGTGAATTTGCCACCAATTACTGCTTTGCCAGTTGCTTTGCTACCTGTGAATTTGCTGTGTATTTTCGGGTCAACATAGGCATCGTAAACTTCTCGGGGAGAGGCTGGAATTACCACTTTTTGCTTTATTGTTTTAACTTTTGATTTCATAAAAACATCACCAATTAAATTATTGTTGGAAGGGTTTTTTAACCTTAACGTTTAGTTAACATTGAGCAAAATGGGAAGATGTACGGTAACGAAAGGTCAACGTAGATTAGGCAGAACGATACGAAAGCTTGAGGGAAGCGTTGAGCTTAGCTCTAAAGAAACCAAAGCGAAAGAAGCAGAGACAAAATACAAACAGCAAACTCAAGCATCATTGTGTTACGCCACCGATTCACCAATTCAGAACTTACGTGACCCTACAACATGGAAAAAAGAACAAGCAAAACTATAGCCTAAGTCAAAAAGAAACTGAAATAACAAAAGGCACTAAAAAGCAATGTAAACAAAAACGGTATTATTGATCAAGTATTCTTCGACAACCAATCTAACAATACACTATCACTCATCGTTTATTTTGTAGTCGGCTCCATCTTTTTTCATTTGAGGTTGGTGTAAATTTTTTCGTCTTTGACTAAAAACAAGGTCGAACAAGATTTTGCAAAAAGACTTAAAAGGCTTCATTGAAGCCATTGTCTTTGTGGGGGACTCATAGTGAAACGCTCGGACCTAATGAAATTTCTGAAAGAGGTTCTGCGCGTTTGCGGCGAATCTATCATAATGGAGATGGTTTGGTTAAACAAGACTTCTTCAGATAGCGTAACTAAAGAAGAGGATTACCAGCTCGTAATCAAATCGAGCATTGAGCTATCAGACCAAGAATGTTTGAATCAGATTATTGAGAAGAATGGGTTGAAAATGAAGAAACAAGGTGACCTTTGGGTCTTCTCATGAAATAAGAAACGACAAGATGACGCTAATTCTTTTTGTCCATAGTCTTGGGTTCTTTGGCTATTTTTTGAGTTATTTTATCAATAACCATAATAAGCTGTTCTGGCGAAACAGGTTTTGAGAAAACTGCGTCTGCCCCTAACTCCAACGCTTTGATGCTGGTTTCCAGGTAAGGAACTCCGATTGTTACAAGTCTTGCAGCGTTAGGCAAGTTTTTTCTCGCAAAAAGTAGAAGGTCAAATCCATCTGTGTCTGGATTTTCAAGACTAATCAGAACTGCGTCAAAAGGGTCGGTCTTAATCTTCTCTAGAGCTTTCTTAAAGTCTTCAGCGACAAAAACTGTAAAGCCTCTTTTTTGGAGAATCAACTTGAAGGTTCGGGAAGTGGATTTGTTGCCGTCAATGATCAAAACGTTTGTGGGTTCCACCTTCAACTCAAATCCAAATCTCCTTTTTTTGATGAAAATAGTTTAGTGAATAGCTTTAGTCTTATTCCTTTACGGCAAGCTAAGGATTTATACCGTTGTGGTAGTTGCCTTACAAGAACATCATAACGAACAGGCGCTTGCTATTTTTTCAATATGAAAAAAGGACATGCAAAGGTCTGAGCATGGCGAACCGGTGAAAAGCAATTGTGGTTGCTTTGCCGAGACAACATAATCTTATATCTTAATGTTTGAGATAATATCTGAAAGTGTACCTAATGATTAGCGGTCCTAATTGCGGAAGGAAACTCGATAAGCCAGATAAGAAAATCGAAAACTACTTCTTCTGTTTAGCTGTTTACACATGCAACAATTGTGGCAACCAGTTCAAGGCATCTTGGTAATTTTCTTTTACCGATAGATTTTTACCTTTGCCTTTCTCTTTTTTCACGGTAAGTTTTTTTAGTAATATTTGCCCATTGCTTGACTTCAGTGGGACACAAGATTCAAAGGCAAGCGGAAAATCCTTTCGATAACCGCAAACAACTAGACTTGCGTTTAGCAACGATCAATTTTGAGACAAAAATAACTTGTTATTGTCTCTCCACAGCCACACATATTTAAGAGAGGTTGAACCCGCTTATAGAGTGTTTAGGTGTAAGTCATGAGCAAGAAAAAACCGCATCAGCCTCACACATTGGGAGTTCCGTCATCTCAAGAGATACCAGTGGGTGGAATAGCACCCAGCCATATTCCTTGTCCAGTCTGCGGCAAAACCTTCAAGACCCACTCGGAGATGGAGAGACACAGAGATACAACGCACCATGAAACAAAAGGACATGATGACTAACCACTAATTTTTCAACCTCTTGTTATTGCTCGCTTGTTGTTATTGTTGTGTGGAAGCTGAAATTGGATATTCCATTTATAGTTGGCTCCAATGTTAGGGTTAGTTCCAGAGGAATCACTTGATCTACGTTGAGGATTTGACCCGAGTAGTTCCAGCTTAAAGACATATAGTCAAGGGCGGTTGAGGGATTCCAGCTTGATGTTTCCAACGACACCGAAGCCGCCGAGTTGCCTTCATTCTTAACATAAACTGTTAAGGTATTGTTTGAACCCGCATCTAATGTTCCCCAATCGAGTGAAAGAGTTCTGTTTGTACAGGCTTGATCCCAGTAAATCCCAACTCCGATACCCTTCACGGAACTAGCGTAGACAACAGATTTGTTCGAGCCGAAACCTGCTATGGCAGCGCCAAGAACGACGATGCTTAGTAAGCATACTGTGGCGAATATTGCTTTTCTTACTTGATTGCCAGCTGGAGTGACCAGTGGCACTCTTAGGTTGGCTATTCCTTTGTTCATTTTGTCTGACACTTTCCTGAGCCTTTCATTAAACATCCTGAAACCCTCAGTCTTATGTCATAATATACAATATGTAGTACGCTATAAACAAATGTGATTGTAGTGGCACTCCCACAAGTCCATTCCGCTTAAGATAATCTTTCAGTTTGCGAATACTTTGACAGCTGAAAAAATCAAACTTAGCCCTAAGTTTCTCCCAACTTCTTTGCAGTTGTGCACCTTTCTCAAATCTGCAAAGATTTGTAGTTTCTTGACGATTAGTCTGACAATGACCTTATAGGGTGAGTGAGGGTTAAGGTGACTTTTTGTTCAAACATTATTTTAAAACGATTGCTCAGCGAATCGAACGTTATACAAGTCATTGGTAACGATTTGGGAATCCATTGGGGTTATAGGGGATACATTGGCTTGTAAACGTTGATTCGCCGAAGCATTCTTGTTTTTTTGGCTTCGCGTATTTCTCGGCAAGGAATATAGAGTTCTTTCAATCTTCTTAAGAGTTTCACAAATAGTCTATAGAAACTAAAAGTTAAGCTATATTTTATGAAGAAAAAATTTCGTGAATCTGGCTCTCTCTCGAGGAATTAGAAAAGGCATCAATTACTCCTCGAATTCTTGACAAAATTACCCCTTTTCAACCTCAGTTGCAGTTAACTAATTCTTTAAGCTTTTTAGGCGGGAAATGTCATAGTTTATTGTGAAAGTTATGTCGGCTTCTTTAGATATGGAAAGTGATTGGAATTTTAGGGTTTTTGGTAAGCGGCTAATTATTGTTAAAACCAAAAACGAAAATGTGCGCAAGGTAGCCGTTTTAGATGTTTTAACGAATTTGATGTTTGCGGTTGAAGTACCCGACACGATTTCTATTCAAGAGCTGAGTGTCGATAAAGAGTATTTGGTTGACTTAAGAGTGCACACGTCAAAAAATTTGGAGGGGGTAGACATAGATTTTTCTGACTTTTTTGAAGCATTAGATGTGGACCAAAACATTGAAGACTTCATTAAAGCATATTGGGTTTATCCAAGCAGAATACGCTTTGAACTGGTTTCCATAGAGGAGCCATAGCTTAACGTAGTATCATATTAACGAATTTTTCAGGGTTAAAAAGTTCCAAATCCTTATACGTTTGTCCGACCCCGATAAACAAAATCGGCTTCTGAGTGACGTACGTTACGCTTAACGCGGAGCCGCCCTTCACGTCAGCATCCACTTTTGTCAAAATTGTGGCGTCTATGCCGACGGCTTTGTTGAATTCTTCTGCTTGCATCACTGCATCGTTGCCAATCAGAGAATCAACTGCAAGAATTGTTAAATCTGGGCAAACAACCCGCTTCACTTTAATGAGCTCGTTCATCAAGTTTTGGTTTGTCTGCATCCTACCGGCTGTGTCGACCAAAACGGTGTTGATTCCATGTGATTTAGCATGGTTTACCGCGTCGTAAGCTACCGCTGCTGGATCGCCGCCGTAGTTGCTCTTGATGACACGAATGCCTAAACGTTTTCCATGCTCCTCCAGCTGTTCAATTGAGCCAGCCCGATAAGTGTCAGCACCAGCAAGCACTACACTGTAGCTTTTTTCTCGGAAAAATTGTGCGACCTTTGCGATTGTGGTAGTTTTTCCTGTGCCGTTAATGCCCACAAACATTAAGATGAAGGGTTCTTTCTTTTTGCGTTTCTCCTCGGCTAACTTGAGTAAATCAATTGTTTTGTTGGTTAGCATGACTTCCAAAAGGACTTGTCTTAGGTTTTCTTCAACGATTTTTTTGCGGTCGTCGAGCCGTTTGACTTGAACACCCGATAACCGTCTTACAAGGTCATCGCTGATTTTTTCTGCTACTGGAAAAGCTACATCGTTCTCGACTAGGCTCATTTTGAATTCTGATAAAATTGGGTTTAGATTTTGAGCCTTAAGTTCTGTTGTTGTAACTTTGTTTACTAAGCCTTTAAAACCAGACTTGAGCTTCTCAAACATCGCTTCAAGGTTTCCCTTCTCTTGCGTTGCCCAACAAAGTTTCAAGCCTGCTTCTGCTTTTGTTTAATCGGTCAGCCACCTGTGTAAATTGTTGTTGAGCAGCGTTAAGGGTTTTTTCCAGTTCATCTAATCGTTCTTTTAGTGTTATCTTTGCTTCCGGTAGGGTTTTTTCGATGGAAATGCCTGCGCCCATTCCGACAATTACCTTGTTAGTGTCTACAAGTTTAACTTTCACGTAAGCACTTCCGCCGATTGGAACCATAAGTTCAGCGTTTTCTTTTTCTTTTTCAATTCCATCCAAGGTCATGTTAGCATAAGTTAAGTCTGATAATGCTGCGTTGACCATGCTGATGCGTTGCTGCAAGGCGTCTGCAGTTTGCTCTAGATATTGCATTTCCATACTGAGTTTGCGAAGTTCGTCCTCTGCTTTATTTCTTTGCGCCAAGTATTTATTCTCCACTAACGATTTTCTTTAAGATTGGATTCTCAATTTCCTCAGCAGAAACTTCTTGAACATTCAGAATTTTAATGTGACATCTTTTTACTCGGTGTCTGCTGCCTATTTCAGCGTAAACCTTCTCCACTGCATGCTCACTCTTTTCAGCTAACAATTCTCTTGCAAAAGGAGTTGTTAGCCTCGGCTTATTAATCTCGCCGGTTACTTTGAAAGCCTTCATTTTTCATCTTCCTGCACCACATCCAGCGCATTCCCAATTATAAACATCTCGGGTCCAGTTGTCATGGAACCAGCCACAGCAGCGTGTGAATTAGCAAGTAAACCTGTTCCAACATAAGGTACACCACAGTTAACTGTACCAACGTCAATGGGAACTTTAAAAACGGTTTCTAAGATTTTTCTTTCCTCATCTTTCAGTAAAGGATGAGCTAGTACGCCTTTGTTTGTTGCAACGCCTAAAGAGCCTACATATGTTAAACCTGCGATTTCTGTTGGTACCGCCTCGACGCCTAAGGTCTCGGAGATTTGTTTAATTTCTTTTTCTTTAAATCGTGGATCAACTACTGCGCCCTTGTCGTTTGTTAAGACTAGGTTGCCGTAGGCTGTCTTTTTTGTTTCCATAATCGTGATGTTCCCTTCAAAAACTGACTTAATCTGCGATAGTTCTTCTTCTCGGATGTAATTTGGAAGCAACATTCCGCTGGAGTTTGCGCATGCCAATGCACCCACAAGAACTGAGCCGCCGATAGAGGTGTAGACAAGTTTGGTTTTTAGCCAATCGGCGAACTCTTGAGCTTTTTCTTTGGGAACCATTCTTGGAATTATAACTATTTTCTCAGTTGCCAGTGAGTACACACTGATGCTTGAGTTCCCAACTATGCTGGATAAGTAAACGGTCAAGAATTAATTTCTCCCAATGAAACGTTCTAATGGCGAAGCTTCACGCATACTCCTTTTTTTAGATTGTGGTGCTCTTCTAAGAATCAAAAATTGCTTATTGAATGCTACGGATATTACTACGGTGAATGTCGTGTCGCTTCCAACTTAATTTTCAAAAGTAATCGAGCCATGCATTGCTTCTGCAACCGCCAAAAAGTTATCTCATCTAAGCGAAGTATCCCAGAGAGAAATCTCAAGGGCAATCGTACTGAACAATTTCGACTTAGCGGTTGTTGTTTCAATTTGTGACAACATTATTTTATATCTTTAGAACCCTAACCAGCTAACCAGAAAGAAAAAGCAAATAACTAAGAGCCAACTTGTTAGGCGGGTCTGGCTGCTAACATGAGATAAGGCGTCCCCTGATATTTTTTAGCCTTGTCAATGTTAGCACGAGGCTAAATCCGCTCAACACTACTTTTGCCCCCTCGAAACTCCCACGATTCCTGAATTTTTCTGAACCAAAATTTGGCGAAGCGCAAAAAATTAAGGAAAAAAAAGCAACAAAGCAACATGACTTTTCAAGACGCAACTAGACGAGCCCAGACGCATAAAGACGAATAGAGATAAATCTATACTCAAACTGCAAATAAAACGGACACTAAACCACAAATAGAACCCAAAAAAAGAGGTTTTCAAAAAGAGGGAGGAAAGTACAATGTACACTCAAACAAAACAAGGTACCAAACCAGAAAATACAACACAAAGGAATAAACTGAAAGAAAGAATTATTGGGTTTCAGCCAAATAGACGGTTACATTACCATCTTTGTCTTTGGCTGCTCGAACGCGAATCTTTCGCGGAGGTTTCTCTATGCCTCTATCCCAAATTTTCTCGTTAACTTCTTGGCTTATTATAAGCTGGGGTAATTCTTCTTCTTCCTCTTCTTCAGAAACCTTCATTTCCAGTTTCATATGCTTTGTTATGAAAATCTTCAGCAACTGCATTGCCCTTGGAGCACGCTTCTTCGGCGGCCTAACAAGCGCTCTCGACAGAGGAACAGTGTAGGTTCGTTCTTCAACAATTTCTACTTCTTCTTTCTTTTTCTTTCTAGGTCTAACTTCCTCTTCCTCTACTGCCTCTTCAGTTGCTGGCTGCTCTTCGGCTAGAACCTCCTCTTTTGCCTCTTCCTTTACAGGTTCTTCTTTCTCAGAGATTTCAGGTTCACTAAGATCTGGCATTTCTTCTTCTTCAGCATTCGTCTGTTCTTCGTTGACTTCTTTAACCATTGGATTTACTTCTCCTATGCCTTAATTTTCCTTTTTCGCCAGTTTCGTCCTTGCTTAGGGTTATTCCTAACTTTACCGTCAGTTCGAGCAATCACCCATGTTGGAACACCCGCTGCCTCTTTTCCAGCTTTAGCGAGCCTAAGTTTTTTCGCTGTAGGTTTAACACGCGCCATACTTTCATATCCTTCTGATTGTTGGTTCTCTCTTCCGTGATTGAAGCTGAATCAATATTCCCTTGAGCTGAGCATCCGACAATGGAATCGGCAACTTACCAGTCTGCGCCATTTCAATCAACTGCAACTCTATTTGCTCCGCAAATTCAGACTTAACCATCTTTAGGTTATTTAGCCTTTGCCGAGCTTCAGGTGCCAAGATCTTACTCAGAAACGCCTGCTTTTGAGCTTCCATCTGAGCTTCTGCTTGAGATTGTTTTTGATCATCACCCATTCTTTGCTGCATTGACAACTGTTTTCTTTTGCGGATTTGCTCAAGCTCGTCATCCGACATTGCTTCTATTCGCCTTGATACTTTTTGAGCTCTGGGATAGTCTTAACTATTTCCTTATACAAGTCTCCAGCAACTTCCTGAAGCAGCTTGCGACCTTTAGGCGTCATTTTTCTGCCCTGAGGCCTCGCCGTTTGAATTAAACCAGCAGTCTCAAGTTGCTGCAGAATCTTACGAATGTTACTTCCGCCTGCTTTAACTACATGTGACTTCTTAACACCATTATTCTTTCTTCCACCGTAATCAGCCCGCAACTTTTCCAATCCGATGGGACCGTAAACATAAACTTTGCGAAGCATAGATGCACTTCGAGTATACCACCAATTCGGGTTCTGCGGCTGCTTTTCTACATGATTTCCGGTTTTAGAAAAAGTTGCCCACGGAAGAGGCTGAACTTCATCAACGTTTTCCTTAAGATACCTAGCTAAGCGGTCGATGAATTTTGAAGCTGGAACGTCATGAGGAGTAGTCAAGATTGCTCTAATCCTTTGTTTTTCCTTGCAGTTAAACAATGAAGCCTAATATAAATATTCTCTGAAAGGAATTAGGGCTTAAGCAATATTGATGACTCTGGCGTTAAAAGGAAATAGTAATGATATTTAATTCTTTTTTTAACTTAGTGATCCTTTTGCTCTTTGGACTGAGCCGTTAAGATCAGTTTTTGAACGCAAATGTAACGTTTGCGTTGATGCAGTTTTCAAAAGTCAAGTCGTCTAAGAATTTTAATAGTACATTTACTTAAAAATGATTCTTTTACCTTTATTAACCTTGTTTTTTCAAGTCTATAAGCTCGAGATAGCCAGAAATGGAAAATGCGCTGTCTACGTTTCCTTAGAAACACTTATTACGCAACAGCAATGATTGTGTTATTGTCAATTTTGAGGGAAGTTTCATGGCTACAGAGAAAGCCGAGGCTTTATGGGATGCCAATTTTCAGTCTTATTATGATGGCGTAAAAGACTTGATTGATTCTGAATTTCAATCGCTTGTTCCAGCAATAGCGGAATTGAAGCTTCAAAGACAAATCAAATACGCACTACAAACTAAAGGGAAACGACTACGCACTATATTGTTTCTGCTAAGCGGCGAAAGCATTGGGGGAAACAGAGAATACCTTCGGAAGCTGGCTTTGGCGATTGAACTATTACATTTGGCTTCACTTGTTCACGACGATATTTTGGATGAAGACTCATTTAGAAGAAATTCCCTCTCTGTTCACGCAAAATGGAGTGTTAAAGAAGCAGTCTTAATAGGAGATCTATTGGCTTCATTCGCATTTGCTCTTTGCAAAGGATACAAGCGAGAAATTCTTGACTTGATGATAGAGACTTGCGTGCAACTTTCAGACGGCGAGTACAATGACGTCGAATTGGCCAGGACAACTCTATCTGAGAAAGAATATTTTAGAAAAATTGAAAAGAAAACAGCAGCACTCTTCAAAGCCTCATGCGAATGCGGAGTCCTTGCAGCGAACGGTTCACCCATCGAGATGAATGCTTTAAGTTTTTTTGGGAAAAACTATGGTGTGGCTTACCAGATAAGAGATGACATGCTAGACATAGAAAACTCAGAGAATGATGCTCACCCTGAAGTCAACAAGTTCCGCTCCACACTTCCAGTAATTTACACATATGAAAATTCAAGCAAAGAAAAAAGAGCACTTCTCGAAGAATTACTTTCGACAAAAACCGAAGAAAGCCTGCTAACTTTCCTAAATGAGTTGAATGTTAACTCAGAAAAAAATGGTGCTCTGCGTTACTGCGCAAACAAAGTAGACTTGTATGTTGACGAGGCAATTGCAGCTATATTTCCTTTGAAGGAGAGTATCTTTAAAGATTACCTTATTCAAATGGCTGAATCGTTAAGAAGGAAAGAGCCCAAGATCAGCATCCAAAAGATTTATCTTTAAAAAGAAATAGATTACTAACAGTAAGTTTTCAAACGTTTTCAAGCTGTGAGAAAATTTTATGAGCGAAGCCAAAGAAAAGAAAATTGCTTCTGATGACCTTAAGCAATTTGACGGAATAAATGGTCACCCCTTATACATAGTTTTCAAAGGAAAAGTTTACGACCTGACAAGCAGCAAGCTTTGGCCTCAAGGCAAACATATGGGGATGCATAACCGAATCGACGATTTAACTGAAGCCATTAAAAAAGCCCCTCATGGAGAAGATAACGTTTATCGATACCCGCTTATTGGCGAACTAGTCGAGACTGTTTTGCAAGCTCCTGCACCGTTAACTCTAGAGAAAAAACCTACCACTCCAGAAGCGCAGCTGCCTATTCAACCTAAACCAGCAGGCATTGAAAGGAGAGATTTCCTAAAGTTGGTAGCCGCCGCAGGAGGAGCCGTAACCTTAGCAGCCGTATTATCAACCTTAAAGTCTGCAACTTTTGTGCCCCAATCAACCGCCCCATCATCATGGCCTACAGTCACTATAACAAACATAAACCAACTTACGAATCTTACGCCCCTCATTTTTAATTACCCGTTAACCAACACACCCAATGTACTCGTCAAATTGGGCGTGCCAGCCACTAATGGGATCGGCCCCAATGGGGATATAGTGGCTTTCAGTGTCATTTGCCAGCATTTGGGATGCCAGTACAGTTTCATACCTCCAGGTGCCTCGCCAGTTTGCAACTCCTCGTACAAGGCTGCTATTCCAATGGGATACTGCTGCTGCCACGGTTCACAGTACGACTTTGTCCATGGCGCCAAAGTCATCGGTGGCCCAGCACCGAGATCAGTGCCCATGGTTCAGTTGCAGTTTGATTCGGCAACAGGGAACATAACTGCCGTTGGCATGGGACCGCCTACGATTTTTGGGCATGGTCCACCTGGAACAACAGATTCTGCGCAGGTTATGCAGTATGATTTGCAAGGTGGAGATTTGGTGACACAATCCACCGTTACAGGATGAGAATAAGCATGAGTGAGAAAACCGCGTATGACAAGCTTGTTGACTGGTTTGACGAGAAGTTCGGCTTCACCAAAACACCGCTTAAACCGATTCCAGACTTTATGATAAACCCTATTTACTGGCTTGGCCTGCTCATGGCAGTGACTTTTGGTCTGCAGGCTTTAACAGGCGTATTTATGCTTCTCTACTACGTCCCGACACCCGCTCAAGCTTATTCGTCGACAGCAAATGTGATAAGCTCCGTACCGCTCGGATCGCTCGTGGAGACTATTCACTTGTATGGTGCTTACGCAATGATTCTGCTTACTTTTTTGCATTTAGTTAGAAATTATTTTGGCAGTTCACATAAAGGGAACAGGGATTTGATGTGGCTAGCAGGAATCGCACTAGGCGTTATTGTGGTTAGTTTTGGCGTAACAGGTTATCTGTTGCCATGGACAGTAATTTCCAAGTCTGCTAGCGATGTCGCTATAGGATTCCTAAACTTTTTCCCTGTGGGAATTGCAAATTTAGGAAAGTTCGTTGCAGTAGGTTCCGGCAGCGACGCATCGGAGATAACATCATTTCTTCACATTCACACAGTTTTTCTTCCGCTGGCTCTAATTGCTTTTCTTGGTTTGAAAATCTACATGTTTGAGGTTCATGGTTCAGCTTATGTGCCAGCATATGGAAAACCTAAATCAAACAAGCTCATCCCTTGGTTCCCAAAAATTTTTCTCTATGCCGTTATGCTTTTCAGCGTTTACATCGCAATCTTGTTGGCTGTTTCCTCGATTTTTCCACTTGTCTTACCACCTGCATATTCACCTGCAACCGCAGGACAATACGCCGTCCAACCTGATTGGTACCTACTATGGGTATATCAACTCCTAAAAATTCAAGTATTTGAAGGATCATCAGCAGTTTACTTAATAGGAGGACTGGTGGTTTTTGGATTACTGCTTTTTCTGCTGCCCTTTTATGACCGCAGTAAACGCCGAAACCTGAGTCAAAGACCAGTATTCACTACAATCGGGGCCATACTCATAGTGGAGCTTATCACGTTAACCATTTGGGGCTATTTGACTCCAGGACAGATAATACCTAACTATCAAGCTGCGTTAGTTCTAGGTGGACTTGCCGCGGTCACTGCTCTTGTGATATGGTCGATTTATCGGCTCAGAGGAAAAATGAAAGAGACAAGCCTACAAGCGCCTCTCACTTTGCCAAGCCAGCCAATTCCAGATTTCACTGGCCAAAGCAAAGTATCAGCTCAACGAAAGAAACACTTTATCAAAGACGCCAAAAACGCCGGCGCAAGCATACTTAACAGTTTCACCGCTGTTTTCATGATTTTCCTGGCGATTGCTTCATTTTCTTTGGCATCAGTTGTGAACATGTTGCCTAACATTTCGACGAGTCCACCGTTTTTTGTTCTGGCTTTAGCGGCTTTCGGTGTTTCATCGTTTTTCATGTGCAGAATGCTTCGCAGCTTTGTTTTAGCTTATGAACGAATGGAGACTAATCGATGAAGAGCACCAGCAACTATTTCCGTTTGATTGCGACTTTCCTCCTGATTTTTCTAGTCATCGTAGGAATAAGCATATGGTTTTTAGATTTTATAGCTCAGCAGAGGATTTTCGGTTTTCTTATGAGCGCCGAATTCGTTGCTTTTGCGATGCTTGTATACTTGTACTATGAAGAAAATCCGCAGAACATAAGCAAAAAATTGCTGCTTAGCGGTTTTGCTTCCTTAGGAGTGCTTGTTTTATTGGGAGCTGCTTTGTTTGCAGGCGTTGGTTCATCACCTCCCCTGCCTTCACCAAATGTTTCAGCACCAAATGTTTCAGTAACTTTGTATGCCGGTGAAGTTTCTTTAGCAGAGTATGGATTTGGAAACAGCGCAACTTCTATAACTTCTCCAGGTCCAACTTTGACCTTCAAGGTTGGCGATGTTGTAAACATGACCGTTTTCAACGCTGGAACCATGCCTCATAACTGGGCACTAGTTACTTCGAATCAAACTTCTGCCAAGGTACTGTTCGGCGCGCAAATTGCCAGCGGTTCAGTTGGAATACCAGTTAACCAAACTGGATCAGTTAACTTTAGTATTACCAAGTCGGGTAACTTTTACTACATTTGCCAAGTTCCAGGTCATGTGGACCTAGGCATGTGGGGCAGTGTGGTAATTAACTCGTGAACACTAAAATAACCGAGAAGATCACGGCTTCAATTCTGTTTTTCTTGGCAAGTTTACTTACGGGGTTTATGAGTTTGCTGGCGTTTGGTTTTGTATGGGCAAGGCAAAGCGGTGCAACATCACGTAGCACTCAGAAAGCACGGGGTTATCTTGCGGACAAGAAGAGGGCATTGAATTTTTACAGAATATTTTCGGCTGCCTACGATATTTTGAATCCTTATCTTTACACTGACACAATGAGGGATGAAATCGTAAGCCAAATTAAAATTGGCGATAACCTACGAGTGCTCGACGTTGGCTGCGGAACAGGATACACTACTTGGGGAGTTTTAAGTAGAAAAGACGTTGGGGAAGTAATTGGTTTGGATATGAATCCTGTGCAGCTGAACAAAGCGGTTAAGAATCTACAGTCAAAGAAAGCCAAACTAAGTATTTCGAGAGGTGACGCGGAGAACCTGCCGTTTATTGATGAGTCTTTTGACGCAGTTATTTCCGTTGGAGCCATAGAGTATTTCCCTGACCCTGAAAGAGTGCTCAGAGAACTAGCTAGAGTTGCGAATCCAAATGGAAACGTAGTTGTCTGTGGTCCTGAATCGGCATGGTTTAGCAAGTTTGCTTTGAACAGAGTTTTCTTTACTCCTTCAACCAAAGAACTGGAAAGGATTTTTCGCAATGCAGGGCTTGTTCATGTGAAGTCTTTTTTGACAGGTGTTAACACGATTTTTGGAACAGGCAGATATGTTGTGTTTGCTGTTGGGACAAAAACAGCTGGAATGTAGTATCTGGGTTTATTCCTTGCCATTTTTTATAAAAGGTTGTCTGACGAAGCCCATAGGATCAATTTCTTTTCTTTGTGTTAAGGAGCATCCATGCTACTGGGGCGTAGACAGCTGCAAGCAGTACTAAGATGAATAATAATTGAAATGCGTTTGCTTTATTTACGAGTCCTTGGATTGCATAGCCTGCGATTAAGCCGAAGCCGGTGATGCTGTGTGCTTTTATCATGTCAAGGTTTGCTGGAGCCATCCGCTTTGGATCGTCATAATTGTGTAGCAGTATCTTAATTGAGCGGTATACGAGGGGCAACGAGAGCAATGCAAAAAGCGTATAAAGTGGGAGAATTTGAAACGCAACTGATCCAACTATTACTCCATACGTGCAGATCCAGCTAGCAATGTAGAGTTTTGCGCCTGCCTTTTTGCCGTACCTTGCAACCAGCGTGAGTTTTCCTGCAGCGCGATCTTCTTCTATGTCGGGAATTTCGTTTATTACTATCATTGAGAACAGCATAATTCCCAAGGGCAATGAAGCTAGGAATGGTTGGAGCGTTATGGTGTGCGCTTGGACATAAAACGCGCCTAAGCCAATTACTGAGCCAAAGTTCACTAGCATCGCAAGTTCACCTAAACCATGGTGACCAAAACTTATCGGGGGGGCTGTGTAGAAGATAGCGCAGAAAACGCCGATAAATCCGAATGCTAAAATAGGTAAGCCTCTGGTCAACGTGAGGTAGAAACCGACGGAAACTGTGACTATATAGCACAACGTGAAAGCCTTGAACATGCTTTGAGGCGATAAAAGACCGCTGCTGAGGGTGCCGCTGCCTCCTGTATATGGATTTTTTTCGCCTAACTTAAGTTTGTCTACACTATGTTTGTAATCGTAGTAATCGTCGGTCATGTTTAACCCGATGTGGTTGATTATGATAGCTACAAGCACAAGCAGAAAATACAGAGAAAGAAACCCAGCTTTAGTTGCCCAACTAACTAAGCCGCCTAAGACAGCTGGAAAAATGCTTGGGGGCACGAAGTGATAACGGAAGGCTTGCCACCACACTTTTGCTTTAGACATTTGTCGTGTGCTTGTCAAACATTTTCAGCCTGATGAGCATCTTAGTTTTTAGTAAATAATACATTCAACAGGGGGACTTTTAAGTGCATCTCGGCAAAATTGGATTGAACTTCGAGTCCTATTGTGTTGGTTCTGGCGCTTTGCGTTTTCTAAAAAGAATGAACACGTGACCTCTAACTTCAACCAAGGCAGCGTTAGTTTGTTCAGCAGCTTTAGCTGCTATCGCTTGAGAAGTATTGTCTCCCTGTAAAGCTGCGGGCAAAACTCTGACCTTTACCATCTTGTTTTGCTGAAGTTGCTTCTCAATTTCGAGTACTAATTGAGGAGTCAAGCCGTCTTTGCCTACCCAAATGGTTGGGTTTTCGTCTTTCAAAACGTGCCTAACATGCCGTTTCATTTTGGTAGTTATTTTGCTCATGTTCTTTTTGCTCCTTTTTCTTGCTTAACAATATTCGCGTCTGGTTACCGCAGTTTAAACATGTTATTACGATATGCGGCTCCCTTTTCTGCTTTATCCTAACACGACAATTATAACCCTGCACAAGCAACGCATTGCAGTTTTTGCAGGTTTCGCGTCTAAACTCAATTGGCAACCGAATTCTTGCAGCCATAGCAATCTTCCTTGCCGACGTTATATATTGCGCGGCTAACTGCGGCTTAGTTTTGTATACCTGCTTTGCCTGCTCAAACAATATTTGAATTCGCTGCCTTGCAATTTGCTTAATGCCGGTAGGTTTCATTTAGCCTTCCCAAATAACCCAAAGATAATGAGACTTACACATAAACTATTGTGCCCAGCTTTTTCCTGACGCGGGTCAAAAGTGAAAGAATAATCAAGCGAATTCAAAGCAAACTTTTTTGTTGTAGATTTGAAAAAGTGCATTGGTATAAGCTAAAGTTAAAATCTTATCAAGATTTTGTTTTTAGGTTGAAGTTTTTTGTGAAAGCTCGTTCTTTAGGCGTTTTAATGCTTCACCGATTTCAAGCGGCTTGTTCTTTAGCATCTGCTGGGCTTTCGAAGTATCAAGTGATGAATCCATAGGCCGTTTTGCGGGCCATTTAAACTGAGAAGATAAGGCAGGGTCAATTAGGCTCTTATCTAAGCCAAAAGCTTCAGCAATTAATTCTGCAAACTGGAATCTGCTGACACGGGTGGCTCCACAAAGATGAAAGGTTCCAGTTAACCTTCGTTCAACAACTTCCAGTGTAATCTCAGCTAAATTAGTGTTCAATGTAGGCGTGTTCCATTGGTCGGTAACAATCTTGACGCGTTCACCCTTACGCAAGGTTTCAATTAGCCATAGAGCAAAGTTAACTTTTCCAGCAGCAGGTGTTGAACCATAGATAACGCTTGGTCGCGCAATAAAATATTCTGCTTGAGCTTTTGCTAATTCTTCAGCTTTAAGCTTGGTTAACCCGTAATAATTAATCGGGTCAGGCTTATCCGACTCTTGATAGTTACCTTTTTCACCGTTGAAAACGTAATCTGTCGATATATAAATAAGAAAAGATCCGACGCTCTTAGCTGCTTCTACAATGTTTTTTGTTCCTTCAACATTTATTTTCCAAGCAAGCTCTTTATTCAACTCACACTTATCCACGTCAGTTAAGGTAGCTGCGTGAACTACAACATCAGGCTTAACACGTTTAAACGCTTCATTAACCAACTGTTGATTTGAAACGTCAAATTTAACAAAGTTGCCACAAACAGGCAACTCTTGAACATCACAGGAATAAACCTCAAAATTTCTTGCTATAGCAAGCATTGCCAGCTTTGAGCCGTAGAGACCACTAGCGCCAGTAATCAACAGTTTCAGTGGAGACCACCTAGTTTCCAAGGGGTAGGATTAAGAATCACATCTGTAGCAAACGGAGTCCACCAATGCTCATTTTCAAGATACCAGCTAACAGTCGACTCTAAAGATGAATCAAAACTGAATCGTGGCTTCCAACCTAAGGTGGATCGTGTTTTTGAAGAATCCAAACTGTACCGTGCATCATGCCCAGGACGATCCTCGACGAAGGTAATCAAACTCTCAGATTTATGCAGCAGAGCAACAATTCTTTTTGCAATCTCAATGCTTGGAATTTCATTCCCAGCTGAAACATTGTATATTTCTCCTGCGTTTCCCTTCTCGAGAACCGTGGCAATTGCCTCACAGTGATCTTGAACGTAAATCCAATCACGAATGTTTTGCCCTGAACCGTAAATCGGTATTGGAAGATTCCGCAGCGCGCGGATAATAGTTTTAGGAATCAGCTTTTCAGGAAGCTGATAGGGACCAAAATTATTGGTGCAACGCGTGATAGAGACATTCAAATTGTAAGTCTTGTAATAGGACAGCACAAACATGTCAGCGGCAGCTTTTGCGGCTGAGTAAGGGTTAGATGGCTTGGGGGGAGTATTCTCTGTGAATGAGCCTTCAAGGGCTTCACCGTAAACCTCGTCAGTGGACACTTGCAGAAGCCTTGCCTTGTGATTGTGCTTACGGATCGCCTCTAAAATTGTAAATGTGCCAACTGTATTGTTCTGCAAAAACACGTTGGGGTCAGATATGCTCCTGTCCACATGAGTCTCAGCAGCAATATTTACAACCGCGTCAACCTGATGGATTAACCTATTTATTAGCTGGGGATTGCAAATGTCACCCTTTATAAAAGTGTACCTTTTGTCATTTTCAACATCATGAAGACTAGCTGGGTTGGCTCCTATGCCCATCTTATCCACATTTATCAGTTCGCAATCAGCGTTTCTCCCAAGTATGTACCTGCAGAAGTTGCTTCCGATAAATCCTAAACCGCCAGTGACTAACAACTTCATAATTTATCACTTGTGAGGAGGATAATTCCAGTCCCAAGGTTTACCGACACGTGCATCGTTCTTCTTGCCGTTTAAAGATTTGGGAACTATAGTAGGGTCATTCCATGGTCTGCGTTCTTCGTCAGGATTAGCTGGGTCATATAGGTTAGTTGTGAAGTACAACAGCATAGCGGGTTCATTACCGAGAGCTTTGAAGCCATGCCAATAGTAACCAGGAATACGGACCACTTGCAGATCTAAAGCGCTGGAAACGATCTCGTTGATTTCTTCGGTTTTCTCGTCAAACGCGCAAATTTTTATTAGCCCTTTTAGCGCCAAAAAGTAGTCCGTTTGGCCTTTGAGGTGCCTGTGCCATGCACGGACAATGTTAGGATAAGTGAATGAAAGGTTTGCTTGAGCAACTGTGTCTTCTGCGAATAGATCTGTCCAATCTTTACGCATAACTTCAGTAAAGAAGCCTCTTTCGTCGGGTAACCGACATATAGGTTTAATTTTTACCCCTTTTAACGTTCATATCCCTCATTACTTACTAAACATATGTTTTAAAAATATTTATAATAGTTGTCATGATCTCGGGGTTAGACTTCCACTTCTGAGTAATCGCCCACGTGCAATTTGATTGTTCTGTTTCTTTGGTTTCTTGCAACCTTTGCATTTTTGCCGATTAAACTATCCTCTAAGCGCTCCACGTCCTTGACAACGACGTTTTCTTGTATAACACAATATTCAAGGTTAGAATTAATAATTTCTGAGCCGCTGCCAACGCTTGTATAGGGTCCAATGAAGGAGTGTTCAATCAACGCGTTCTTTCCAATTACGCAGGGTCCCCTAACTGTACTATTTACTATTTTAGCTCCTTGTTCGAGCTTAACCCTTCCATCTACAGTGCTGTTTGTTACTGTTCCTTTGAGTTCCCGTTCTGCATATTCATCTAGTATTCTCGCGTTAGCCGATAAAATATCGTCTTTTTTGCCTGTGTCAAGCCACCATGAATTCAAGATTTCAGCTTTAACCGAGAAACCCATGTTGATCATTTCTTGGATTGCATCAGTAATTTCTAGTTCTCCTCGCGAAGATGGCCTTATTTTTTCAATAGCTTGATGAACTTTACTGGAAAAGAGGTAAGTGCCGATAATAGCAAGATTACCAATGTTCGTTTTAGGCTTCTCCACTAACTTGATAATATTGCCCTTATCATCAAGCTGAGCGATGCCAAAACTCGACGGGTTCTCAACTTCTTTCAGAATAATAAGCCCATCGAGGTGTTCATTCTTAAATTTCTTAACAAACGAGTTCAAGCCTTGACCAGTAACGTTATCTCCCAGACACATAACGAAAGAATCCTGCCCCAAAAATCGACATGCAGTTTTGACAGCATGGGCTAAACCAAGCGGTTCCTGAGGAATATAGGAAACATTAAGGTTCCAGTTTGAACCATCATTAACATATTCTTTGACAAACTGTCCAGTCTCGGGCGCAGTAATGATACCTACCTTTTTTATTTTGGTTGCTGCCACCTGATCAAGAACATATCCTAATATTGGTTTGTTAGCTACTGGAATAAGCTGTTTAGCGCAGGTAAAAGTTAAAGGTCTAAGTCTGGTTCCTTTTCCACCGCTGAGAACAAGGGCTTTCATACTAATCACTAATATGCTGAGTGCTTTAGCTAGCATTGGTTTTATCGCTTAAATAAGTTTACGTTGAAGTTCTGCAGCAGGTGTAGCTGCACTATTACATAACCCTATTAACGATTGAAGAGAAATAACTTAGTCGAGATCTCTTAATTTTAGATGAATATTAAATGAAAATAATACTCAAACGAAATATTCTTTAACCAATGCAGCTCTTGCCTCTGCTTTTCATTTGTTTTACTGAGAATGAAAGAGTGCCATTAATTTCTCGATGATTTTTAATAGAAAAGCCAATGGTTTGCGAAGAGGCCCAAGCACATTAATAATTTCTCGAAGACTGTTCAGGTCACCTTTGTTAATGGTTCGAGTAAGCACAGTAGCAGTAATGAAAATAACTATGAAAGCAATTACGCCTATTGCTAGTCTAATCGGATTAGAAAAAGTCAACTGAGAGATAAGAGCGTACGTTAAAATTGCGGTTATTATTGAAGAAAATAGAATCTTCGCAGATGAAAGCCAATCTACTGATACTCCGAAGCGCTTTTTTATGAAACGTAAACTTATGAATAAACTTGGAAGACTAACTGTCAAAACAGTTGCGATTAATCCTATAACGCCAAATTGAGAAATCAACACGAAACTCAAAGGAAAACCAATCGCGGCTGTAAGAATGGAGAGCTTCATGTTGAATTTTGTGTACCCTTGTCCGTTGATCAAGTTGCCTATACTCAAATTTCCGAAAGCAGTATAAAGATAACTTATTGAAACCAAGGCCAAAAATAATGGCGCCTCAGCATATCGGTTTTGATATATAGTGCCAATGCCTGGTTGTGCAAGCGCAATAACCATAGCAGTAACAGGGACCACAATTAATGAGGCGTACTTTACCGAATATTGGAAGACGTTTCTTAAAGTCTCATTGTCTTTTTTATAGTCTAGTTTTGAGAATGCAGGAAACAGCACGGTTGTTACAGGAGTGGCGAAGAAAGTGATTAGCACAGAGAAAGTTATGGCTAAGTTGTAGTTGCCGATGAGAGCATTGTTATTCACATAGATTGCTAGTATATAGCTGTAGAATACCGTTAGGAATCCTGTAATAATTGTGCTTATTGAAACTGGCAAACCGTATTTTAACATGGTTTTAATTGTTGCCATTATTTCTAATTTGCTGTTGGTTGATTGAGGCAGGGATTTGTATATTGTCCACATTAAGAGCACACCGGCTAAACCCGCGAGCAGGGAAGCTGTCGTAAAACCTGTTATTGCTCCAAGAGTTCCAAAACCTAAGAGTACAAGTGCAAGTATCAGAACCGTTTTGGCTATGGATTGGATTATTAGCATGAAACTGTAGAGGTGCAATGTTTCCATGCCTGTGAATGCGGCAGTTGCTGTGTTTACTACTGCTCCAGTTAGAATGAATAAAGAAGCGATTTGGATTAAAGGTACTATGGTTGAGCGGTGAAGGCTCGAAGCAAAAAAGGGTGAAAGACCAAAAGAGAGCAGGGAAAGCGATACACCTAAGATAATCTCGAAAACCAAGCCTGAAATAAAGATGCTTCTTATTTTAGGGTTGTTTTCGGCGTTATATTGAGCGGAGTACTTAACAATAGCTGAGTTAACGCCCCAGTCTCGAAACGTGGAGACCAGGGATGGCGCAACAATGGCAATTGAGTATAAACCGAATTTTTCTGGCCCCAGAATGTAGGTGATAGCTATTGTACCTACGGCTGATATGATTGTGGAAGCAACTAAACCCCATAGAAGGTTAAAGCCGCCCCTAGCTGAAACTCTCGCCATCTCAGTAGCTTTGGACATGTCCTTTCCCGATTTCTGTTAAGCTTGTAAGCTAACTGTTGTCGGCAAGTGCTCTTTATCACTTTTGGTTTATCAGGATATAATTAGCGATAGTTCTTGCAGTTGGTTGAAGTGCACAGTTTTTATTGCATTAATGTACACGGTTATAGCCTGCTTTAGATGTTTTATCAGTTTGTTTACCTAGGCCTATAGCAGTGAATTTGAGTTTTGCGCCGTATGTTTCGGGGTTGTAGATGCGCCTTCCATCAATAAGTATGGGCTGCTTCATATTTTTCATGAAGTCGTCAGGAGTAAGCTTTTGAAATTCTGGCCATTCCGTTACAATTATGCAACAGTCCGCGTTTTTGATGCAGTCAAGTGCTGAATTAGCATACTGAATCTTGTTTTTGAAAATGACCTTTGCGGTGGGTACGGCAACTGGGTCGTAAGCTGTTACTTCAGCACTCTCTTTTAGTAGCTGGTCTATTATGGGTATAACTCGGGCTTCTCTCATGTCGTCCGTGTCAGGTTTGAAAGCTAAGCCTAAGATGGCTATTTTCTTGCCTTCTATGTTGCCTAGTTGTTGTTTACAGAATTGAACGGCTTTGAGAGGTTGTGAATTATTTACGGTTTCGACTGATTCTAAAAGTTCTGGAAAGTAGTGGAAGGCTATTGAGGAAGCGATCAGGGCTTTTACGTCTTTGGGAAAGCATGAGCCACCGTAGCCTAAGCCTGCGTCTAGGAATAGGGGACCTATACGTTTGTCTAATCCAATGGCTGCTGCCACATCTTTGACGTCAGCGCCTGGGATCTTTTCGCATATATTTGCAATAGTGTTTATGAAACTGATTTTTGTAGCTAGCATAGCATTGCTGGCGTATTTTATAAGTTCAGCCGTGGAAAGTGTGGTTCTAATTATTGGAGGCACATGAGCGCTGTAGAAGTCCTTGTATAACTCTTCCAAGACATCACCTGATTGCTTATCGTACGAGCCGATAACTACACGGTCTGCGTTTAATGTGTCTTGAAATGCTGAGCCCTGGCGGAGAAACTCTGGGGCCATGCATAAACCGAATTCTTCGCCGCAAGTTTTTTTTGTTTCTTTTTCGAGGATGGATTTAACGATGCTCTGGGTTGTCCCCGGCACAACGGTGCTTTTAATTATGATTACATGGTAACTGTTTTTCTGTTTCAACGCTTTTCCTATGTCATGCGCAGCTGACTCAATATAGCTAAGATCGATACCACCATCTATTTTGCTCGGAGTACCAACTGTTACAAAAGTCATATCTGACTCGGAAACGGCTTTTTCCGTCTGATTTATAAAACTTTTCAAGGTACCTTTTTGAATGCAGTCCTTTAATTTTTGTTGAAGCCCGGGTTCATGGAAAGGGGGAATACCACGATTGATTTTTTCTGCTTTTTTAGCATCAACATCTGAAGTTGTGACGTTATAGCCTTTGCTTGCGAATCCTACGGCTGTGCATAAGCCTACATAGCCTGCGCCAATAACCGAGATTTTTGGTTGCTTTTTCAAAGGTTAACCTCAATTTGAAATGTTAATTGGATTAACTTATTATATTAAATATCTGTTGGTTAAGATAAGAACAGAATGAAGAGAGAGGGGATCTGATGATTCGCAAGGTTATAATTCCTGCTGCGGGTTTGGGAACTCGTTTGATTCCAGCTACTAAGGAGCAACCTAAAGAGATGCTTCCAATCTTTAGTAAGACCGCGCACGGAGACATGGTAGTGAAGCCTGTTGTGCAGCTGGTTTTTGAGCAATTATATGATGCTGGACTTCGTGAGTTCTGTTACGTAGTGGGGCGAGGTAAACGGGGAATAGAGGACCATTTCACTCCTGATGAACACTGTATTAGAACGCTCGAAGGTATGGGCAAAAACGGACAAGCTTCTGACCTGGAGGTTTTTTACCAGAAACTTAAGACTTCGACCACTATGTGGGTTAATCAGCCTGAACCGAAAGGGTTTGGAAACGCGGTTTTAACGGCTCAAGCCTTCGTGCAAAAAGAAAGTTGTTTGGTTCATGCCGGGGATAGCTGCATAATATCCAAAGATATGGATTACATAAAGAAACTGCTTGAAGTCTTTGAACGGTTTAATGCGGATGCAGCCTTTATTGTTCTGGAAATTGAGAAACCCAAGCAATACGGAATTGTTGAAGGGAAAGAAGTGGAATCAGGAATAATCAAAGTAGAGTCGGTAGTTGAAAAACCTGAAAAGCCCAAGACTAACTTGGCGATTATGGCAATGTATGTTTTTCACCCCATTATTTTTAAGGCCTTGAAGAAAACAGAGCCGGGAAAAAACGGAGAAATCCAGCTAACCGACGCAATACAGAAGCTTATTGACTGGGACTTGAAGGTATATGCTGTAAAACTGGACAAAAGCTATGCGCATTTGGATATTGGCAGTCCTGAAAGATATTGGGAAGCGTTAAAACTGTCATATCAACACTTCTGTAAGAGACCAAGCATATGATTGACAAAATAATCTGCGAAGATCTTGAAAAGATAAAGAGCGTCGTTGAAGAAGACGCCTTTGAAGAAAAGAAAGTGCTTATTACCGGAGGAGCAGGGTTTATTGGCAGTTGGCTTTGCGATGTGCTGGTAGGTTTTGGCGCTGATGTCACAGCTCTAGATGACTTGTCCACTGGAAGAACCAAAAATATTGACCATTTAAAGGAAAACCCCCTTTTCAAGTTTATAAAATCTGACGTTTGCGCATTTAAAAGCAAGCAAAAGTTTGATTTTATTCTTCACATGGCGGGACACGCGTCTCCTGATGAGTATCAAGCACATCCAATCGAAACCTTGAAGACTAGCGCTTTAGGCAGCTTTACCATGTCGGAGTTAGCCAGGAAAAATGACGCTACATTGTTGTTTGCTTCAACTTCAGAGGTTTATGGAGACACAGAGGTTATTCCTACACCTGAGAGTTACTGGGGAAAAGTTAACCCAATTGGGCCTCGATCTTGTTACGACGAAGGAAAGCGTTTTGCTGAAGCTTTACTGATGGCTTACAGCAAGCAATATGGGTTAGACGTCAGAGTTCCAAGAATTTTTAATTCTTTCGGTCCGCGCTTGCGAGAGGATGGCTTGTACGGCAGGGCTATGTCACGTTTCATAATGCAAGCATTAACCAATCAGCCCATAACAGTTTATGGGGATGGAAAACAAACCCGCTCCTTCTGCTACATAACAGATACAGTTGCATGTTTATTATTGTTGATTGCCGATTCCAATGTCAAGGGCGAAGTCGTGAATGTCGGCAACACTCAGGAAGTGACTATTCTGGAGCTTGCACAAAAGATTAAAGCCATAACAAAATGCAAGTCACCTATTACATTTCATCTCCTGCCGAAGGATGACCCGAAAAGACGCTGCCCAGACACAACCAAAATAGCGAGGCTTATTGGATGGAATCCGAACGTCTGTCTTGAAGAAGGGCTAAAGAGAACGATAGCGTGGTTTTCAAAGAATGAATATTGGATATTCTAATTCTGTCTTTTGAATTGTTATTACGAGTTTTCCAAGTATTTCGTTATATGTTCAGAAATAATACTGACTTCTCTTTCATCTTGCCAAGGATATAGGGGTAGAGAAAGTATTTCTCCACAAATTTTTTCGGTCAAAGGCAATTCATCAAGCGTTTGATAAGCTTTCTGCAAGTGAACTGGAATTGGATAATGGATCAAAGTTTGAATGCCATGCTTCAACAAATAATGCTGAAGTTTATCCCTGTCCTTACATCGAATTACATATAAATGGTATACATGTTTTCCATACTCCTTTTCTATTGGCCTTATAATTGGGCTATTTTTAAGAGAACTGTTATATAATTCAGCGAGTTTTCGTCTTTTCACGTTCCAACCATCAAGATAATGTAGTTTTAGACTAAGTATTGCCGCTTGCATTTCATCTAAACGGCTATTTACGCCTATAAAATCGTGATAATACTTCTGGGACGTCCCATAATTTCTCATTTTATTCAGTGTGTTTGCTAGTTTTTCATCGTTCGTAACAATCATTCCAGCATCCCCGTACGCACCAAGATTTTTTGTTGGATAAAAGCTAAAACAGCCTACATGACCTATACCGCCTACTTTCCTGTGCATATACTCAGCACCATGCGCTTGGCACGCATCTTCAATTACAGATAAATTATGCTTATTTGCAATTTCCATTATTAAATCCATATTTGCTGCTTGACCGTAAAGATGCACCGGAATTATTGCACGTGTTTTATTGGAGATCTTGGTTTTTATTTTTGAGGCGTCAATTGTATATGTTTCAGGGTCTATATCTACGAAAACGGGTGTAGCTCCGTTTCTGCTAATAGCATCAACAGTGGAAATCATTGTATTGGAGACTGTGACGACTTCGTCGCCTTTAGAGAGTCCTAACGCCTTGACCGCCAAATAAAGTGCATCAGAACCAGAATTGACACCAACTCCAAATTTTGCGCCGATATATTTGGAAAAATCAGCTTCAAATTTTCGAGTTTCTTCTCCAAGTATATAAGACCCGCTATTTAGAACCCGCTGGATGACTTGGGAAACTTCCGAACCAATATTTGATTGTTCTTTTTTAAAATTGATAAAAGGTATCATAGGCATCATTCAGGTACTGTTAATTCATAAATATCGTGCATAACCGCTCTTGCTCCAAAACCTTCTTTGTGTGCTATGAGCCCGGTATTTAAAAAGTGTCCCATTTGTTCTGTGGAAATTCCAAAGTCGAAATATTTTTTTCTTGAATACTGATGATTAATCAAGAAATCAAAAACAAGTTCCAAAGCGCCTAAATCTCTGCCTGAATTAGAATTCGCTATGTATTGCGCGTGTGCAACATTCTTGCTTTCGTAAACCATGACGCCCGCCAGCATAACATTGTCTTTGTAAGAAGAGAATAAACGTATGTTATCGGGAAATCTTTTTGCCAGAAGTTCTATTTCTTCTAAAGAGTGGACTGGCGCAACTCCATGCCTTTCGGCCAAAACCTCTTTCAGTATTTGCATAAAATCATTAAAGTCATAATTTTGCTTTACTGTCAAATTGTTTTTTATGGCCTTCTTGATTGAACGTTGTCGGCTTTCGTCAAAATCTGTCTTTTGCGGCAAATATATGGAAGTCGTAACATTCCTAGCTATTAATTTGGCGTTACAACGAAACAGTGAATAAAGGTCTTCGTCTGCCGGAATTGAATGGTAAATATATGGTACAGGCTTATAGATTACCTTAGTTATGTTTTCGTCTTTACAAAGTTGCAGAACTTTTTGAAACAAATCCATCATAATCTGAGTTCTCATATTAATATCAGATATGACGCCGCCAAAAGTTAAACCGCCATGGCTATAAAGCGAGCCGTCTTTTATGTTTGCAGGAAATAAACCTATAAGTTTACCTTTTCGTGAGATTAAAAGTGAATGATCTTCAAAACGGTCAGAATGATATTCCATGTAATCTCTGTTGAATAAGAAAACGCCGTTTTTTGATGTTGAGAGGAAATCATCCCACAATTTTTTATTGTCTACTTCATAACCCGAGATATTCAATGCTTGATCTTGATCATAAGTCAATGAACTTTATCCCTCAAGAGCCTCGTTTTTAGTATTGAACTAATTTTTATGACAACATAGTTTTTGCTTATATCTGGCAAATATGCTTTTCTGTTTCACAAATCATAGCTAACGTATCGCAGATTTTCAACTGTACTTACCACTCTTTCAAAACTGCGTAACCAAAACCAGTTTCTCCACAATTGTTTCCACAGTAAAACATGTATACTCTATCGTGATACCTCACTAAGCTAGGGTAAGACATCGTTTCAGAATCCCAACCGCTTTCGCTGAGGGTTATCCCAATTTCTTTATCTTTTCGCGTCCAATTTAATCCGTCTTTTGACTCAGCATATCCAAGTTGATACCCCTTCGACTTTAATCTTACTGAATAAAACATTTTGTACAATTCTTTCTCCTGAACTATGCAAGGTCTCCCAAAACCGTGTTCATCCTCGCTTCCAAAATTCATACAAACTTTGCCTTCTTTGCCCCAGTTTAACCCATCAGCAGATTCAAGATATCTCATATTATATTCGGGGAGCAATTTACCATCCAGACCGATTACCCAGGTACTCCCAGCCACATACCACATCCTAAATAAATTGCTGTTATGAACAACAAAAGCGCCCGCCCGATTTAGAAGTTCTTTATCCGTTCTATCAAGAATTGGAACTCTACGATATCTAGCAAAAGATTGCCCGAAATCATCGCTGATTGCAAGACCGATAAACATGTAATATCGGACCTTATAGCCTTTTTGAAAACCAACATAATACAAATACAGTTTATCTTCAACCTTCACGATTGAAACTGGAACAACGCCATTCTCGTCAAACGTACCTGGCGTGCCAATATCTAACACTGGCTTTTCTGACATATTCAACACGACTGATGGGTTTTCCGCGGAAACATCGACGTATCCAACTCGTCCCACCGTATTTGCGTCGCAGAAAGCAACATATACCCTTATTACATCATCGGTCAGAAACATCGGATTTGGTGGAAAAGCATATTTTTGTGCCCAGGAATACTTGCCGTTAGCACAATAAATTAAGCCTTTTTTTTCCCAATTCATAGGTTACACATCTTTGACCTTGAACGACTCATAACTGCTTTTCCCAAGTGATCTAGCAGGATTCCCCACATAGACTTTTCCAGCTTCGGAGTCTTTTAAAACAACCGCTCCAGCGCCTATTACACAATCTCTGGCAATTTTCTTGTTATCAGATATGCAACAATTTACACCCAAGAAACAATTCTCACCAATTTCGACAAACCCAGATACGACTACATGTGAGGAAATGAAGCAATTATTTTTTATCGTCGAGTGATGCCCTATATGATTTCCGCTCCAAAGGATAACGTTATCGCCTATCTTTACAAATGGCTGTACAACATTGCCTTCAAAAATAAAGCAGTTTTCCCCGATTTTGACGTTACGCCAAACAAAGGCTTTTGAACTAACATAAGAAATCGTTTGGAATCCTTTTGCTTTTGCTTCGTTAAACAATCTTGTTCTTACTGTATTCAATTTTATGTAAGTGAGAGCGACAAAAACCTTGTGTTCCTTTGGGCTATAATAACTTTCCAAATCCTCGAATGCCACAACAGGCAACCCAAATAGCTTATTGCGTTTAAGATAAGCTTTCTCCACGCTAAATGCCACTACTTCATAATTGGAGTCATAGGTAAAATATTCATAGGCAATCTCGCCAAATGCACTATCTCCAATTATGATCAACTTTTCTTTGGTCATGTGTTAACCTACTTAAATTGGACCTTGTCTGTTTCTTCCTATTTGAAATTAGATAATTAAATTTATGTCTTATTAAAAATTTTATTATTAAGGTTTTTTTATTAAAATATCTTCTCTCCTATTTGCAATTGGAAGATTGTCATTCTGCGGTAACAAATAGGTATCAAAACCGAAATTTCGATATCTCTGTAATATGCAAAATACCACGCCATCATCAATTTTTTTAGTCTCCACAACCATATACTCGATCTTTGGTATCTCTTTTGTTCCGCTAAATTTTTGGTGACATTCTATACCAGATTTTGATGAGAAGAACCTTTTGCGCTTTGAGATATTAGGGATATCACCAATTAGAATCTCTCCGCCCTCCTTCAACAGCTCGCATGCCGTATCTAGAAAAACAAAGAGAGAGTCCTCAAGGAAGACATGTTGTAAAACACTATAAATCAGAACGGAATCAACTTTGCCGGCATATTTTTCTAGCAGGACTGGGCAATCAGGAAATCGCGCTGGAAATTTCTCGATTGAAGATCCATTTGGCAAAAGCGACAGCATCTCGTCCGAATCAACTAACAATAGTTTAGAAGCGTTTTTCTGGCAGAGCTTAATCATCATAGATGCTAATTCACTGCAACCGCATCCAATATCAAGAATTACCTTATTTTTTCCTCTCAAACCGCCTAATTTTGATTTGATATCTTTGAATATTAAATTCTCGTACCCCTTTCTGTAGGAATCTGGGAAGCCAATTTTCTCATAACAACTCATTTTATTATCCTTGGCTCGTCTTTTAAAATCTTCAAAGGTTAAGAACTCGAACTTCTTAAAATCTTCAGCTTTTTCATTTTTACTCATGATTATCTCTTCGTTTGTGTGAAATTAGTAAATCGGACCTAATCAGTTCACTACATTCCTTTTGACTAATGTACATTTGTTAGCTTCTCTTTCTTAAAAATTTCGTAACTTCTTATGTAGTCGATTTCATTGTATAGGTCAGACACCAGGACAAGGCAAAATGACCCTGATGAGAAGTTGTCCAGTTCTCGCCATATTGACGGAGGAATATATAGCCCATAATAAGGTCTGTTTAACTGAAAAGTTTTTCTTTGAAGCCCATCATCCAAGGTTACGTCAAAACTGCCACTTGCTGCAATTATGAACTGCTTTAATGTCTTGTGAGCATGTCCTCCTCTTGATTCGCCACCCGGAACATCATAAAGGTAATAGACTCTCTTAATTTCGAAAGGTATATGTTTATTTTCCTCGATGAAAGAAAGATTACCTCTACAGTCCGTAATCTTAGGAAGCGTAATTATTTTGCATTCTGAAAGACTTATGATGTATATCCCCGAGGTAAAATCTTCTAGTGCCATATATATTATATGCAAGCATATCAAACCATGATTAATCTAGCTCGCCTTTAAAACCGCACTGATTGCAGGTAGCCACTTTTTTACATAGCAAAAAGAAACATAAATCGCTGGTCAAACAATCATAAGGACGTGGATTGGTTTCAATTGTCAAATGCATTGATTCAAAAGAAAAATACTCGTTTCATTCTTATTTTCGATAGAAACTATCATAGATGTCTGGGACTAAGACGCTTCTTTGAGATATTATAAAGCTTCAAGAACATAAGATTTTGAAGTAGAAGAGAGCTCAGGTTTTTCTTCAGTGTGTCCGAAACAGAGGGATGGAAAATCTGCCGATAAAGTTCTTCCCTGTTACTTATGAGGTAGTCTTTAGTTTGCTGGTCCAAACTGTTGCAGTATTTTTTTATGACAAAGTCATATGCTTTCAGGAAGTCACCTGTAATGTTTTCGCGCTTATGCGAGTTGGTCTGATGCAATCGGTAATAGTACAATGGTTTGTCAATATAAGCAAATTTGTATTCATGCGCTAACTCAAGCCAGAATAACCAATCGTTCAAATACTTTAGATTCTCGTCGTAACTAATGCGACCATTTCCCAAAGCGCTCCTTTTGAACATACCCGTGCATACAAAGTTAAATTTTATTAAATCAGGGAAAAAGTTTCCGTTATGCCCAGAAGGTTTTCTATATAATTCAGAAAAACATAAGCCCTGTTTTTTATTTTTGCTATCTATACATTCACCTTCAACTATAACCACACTGTAATGTTGTAATTCAAATATAGTCAGAGCTTTTTCGAGCGCATTTTCTTTATACATATCATCAGAAGCCATTAAGGCAATGTATTTTCCTCTTGAATTTTTCAAACCCTCATTAAGAGTTCTAGCAATGCCCTCATTCTTTGAATGAAAAATTGCTTTTATTCTGCCGTCTCTTTTAGCCCAGCTTCGAATTTTGTCTTTGCTCCGATCTGTCGAGAAATCATCAATAATAATTAACTCTAAATCGCTCAACGTCTGAGAAATGACAGAATTTATTGCATAATCGACGTATCTTTCATGATTATAGCAGGGCATAATCACGCTAAATACCGGATTACTGGAACTCAAATGTTTTTCTCCTTTTCGTACTTGCGCCATTAAGCAATATAAGGATATTCGATTTTAATCGTCACCTAACCAGATTTCAGGGTTTCCTTTCCGCCAAACTTTTGGCATAGTTGAAATAAAACCATAACCTAAATTCGAAAAAACGAAATCCCAGCCTAAATAAAGTCTTTTTTCTTAACGGCTTAATTATTCGACAACATTATTTGTTATTTGTAAACTAAATATGTTGTAATCGGCAAAGCATATGTGCATATGTTATAGGTAAGGGAGAAAATAATACTACTGTAACTCCGCGCCTATCAGAGAGAGCAAAACGCAAAAAGAAAACGTTTCAAACCCTTTTATATTAGATTTCATTTTTTCAGTAATATATTCAAATCCCAACTTAGCTTGTGTATCCTGTTTTGGTTTCTCGTATCTTTATTGCAGGTGATCCGGCAACGATTGTGTTCGGAGGCACATCCTTTGTGATTACCGAACCGGCACCTATAATTGCGTTGTTACCTATGGTTACACCTTTAAGAATTATAGCATGCGCTCCTATCAAAACATGGCTACCAATAATTATTGGTTTCTTCTTCTCGTCTAATCCATCTATTCCGTGTCCGTCCGAATCCATTATTCGCACCATCGGACCCAAAAACGTAGAATCACCGACTATAACTTTAGCCCGGGCAGAGATTACTGCACCCTGATTAAAAGTAACGTAATTACCAATTTGTATGGACGCTCCAATGTCAGCGTTAATTACCACAGGGTAAACCCAACTTAAAATAGTGAGATGATTGCCTGCATCGATTTTTCCTTTTCCGTCTATTAGGGGTAAAGCACGTAGTCCCCCTAAAACTGTTAAATTAGAGCCCACACTGTGAAATTTTCTTTTGTAAAAAATGACTGCTATGCATTTCCAAATTACGAAATTTAAAGAGCCTCTGTTTACCTTTACCATGTCTTCTCTTCAATGCTTTTTATGTTAAAAAATGTATGCAATTAATAGAATTAATATTGTCTCAAGGGTTGTGAGCTCTTATTTGGATTTATTGCAAACCTTAAAGCTAAAACATCACGCCCTGAGAATAAGTAATAGGTTTGAATACTTTACTCTCTACGAACTGGAAAAAAGATGTTTAGGTCTTTTTTCCATTATTTTCAGAATCTGGTCATCACCGACTCGTCTCAAGCATGTCTGAATATAGCACCTCTGTCGGAACAGATATGGAAAATTTTTCACGTTCCAGGAAAGGGCTTTTAGTACGGCGATAGATAAATGAGCATCATTTCTAATTAAACCATTCAATACCCTAAGAGAATACAATGAAAAAATGCCAGGCAGCGTTTTAACTAAACTTTTTAATTCATAATTCTTAATTAACATTGCAAGCTGATTTTTATAAAGATGAAAATTGAACAACCTTCTCCCAAACTTTTTGCTCGTAGCACTTCTTAGATGGTAAACAACCGAATTCAAGTCGAGAACAACAATATATCCATGCAACCTCATTCTCCAGCACAAATCTACATCCTCAAAATACGCGAAAAACTTGGGATCAAAATAGCCGACCTCTTTAAGAACCGATTTTCTTACTACCATTGACGCTGCGCAAGCCGAGAAGATCTCAATTTTAGAATTTGTTGCTAGCTTCAAGTTCTCCATTGATATTACCTTATCTTCAGCTTTACCAAAAATGTCGATAGTTCCGCCATAGCTATCAACCTTTAATCCGTTTTTCGAAAGCAATAATGATTGAACACAAGCTATTTGGGTATCTTTCTCTAAAAGAGCTACCATACTTTGGAGCCAATTTGGATCCACAATTGTATCGTTATTCAGAAAAGCAATATATTTCCCGATGGAGTCTCCTATACCAATGTTGTTCCCTTCAGCAAACCCTAAATTTTTTGGGTTTACAATGAGTTTTATTCTAGCAGTCGATTGTTTAATAAAACTTTTAACAAGTTTAACACTACCATCTGTAGACCCGTTGTCTACGACCAAAACTTCAAAGTTCTCATAAGCGGTTTTTGACACCGAAACCAGACAATTCTTCATAAACGCTTGTCCGTTAAAATTAACAATAATAACAGAAACCAGAGGAAACTCAACATCGCTTGAAGCAACCAAAATTGACACTCCACGAATTCAAGAAATCCCAAAAATGTCTCTGGCAAAGTACATTGATTCCTTCTGAATGTAGCAAAGTCCACGTCATACCTTTTTGAAACAACATTTTAGGCCAAAAGCAGCTTATAACTTTATGCCACTTCGCAAAATTAGTTTTTTATTAAATAATCAGTGTAACACTAACAACAATCCCGTGACAATAGAAATGAGCAGATAGAATGAAAGAAAAAGTATGAAGTATGAGAACAACAATCTATAATTTGCTGAGAAACGTTAGACATTAATCTCAGTTGGAAGTTTTGTCGAGACCGACGTGTATTAGCAAGTTTATGAGATTTTTTAAAAAAAAACTTGCATAATATTTTTGCAAAATAACTTTTAGTTAGGGGGAATCTGAAGATTAGAAGCATCGGCACTTCATAAAAAATAAAGAGAAGTGAATGTTCAGGAATTGCGATAACAGCCATTTTTCTAAAATATTAAAAGCAAGTTCTTACAATGCCGTGATCTCATTATTTCTTCGTTTATGCGCTATAAGAAAAAAGGACTCAGGATGCATAATTCGTAGGGATATTAGGAAAGTATCAATGCCGCAGACAAAACGTATTAAGCCAAATCTATATTTACAATTCGGTCGAATCTTAGCAACGACATTCGGTGATAAACAAGAATACCTTTTTAGCTCGGCGATTTTGAATTGATTCCTTATGCTGCTAATTATGTTTTCTCCTGAAACATCTTCGAACGGCGAACTCAAAATTACTTTATTGATTTGGCTTTTATTTTTGTGAATCTTAGCGCTATCTATAAAGGACATAATTTTATTCGAGAAGTTATCGCACGTTGGTAAAATGAGAATAAGTAATTCAGAAATTATCGCCGCACAAACACCTTGCCACTTTGGAGCAGAAACATGATCGTGAACGACAAAAACGCCGTTATCATTTAACGTTTCAGACACTTGAGAAACTAAATACTCTATATTAGTTATGTGATGCAGGCCGTCCCAAACAAAGACTGAATCATATTTCTTTTTCGGAAGTTCGATGGTATTAAGATCCCCGACAAACAAATTGATCTTTCCAGAATAATTTTTGGAAATTTCTTTTTCATATTGTTTTCCGATAAATATGGCTCCGGAGGAGCAATCAATGCCAGTAACGTCAGCGCCCCTACGCGCCGCCTCCAGCGATAACGAACCTGTACCACAGCATAATTCTAAACACTGGGCATTATTCTTAGAAGAGCAAACATTTAGTAGTTTCTTGATATATTTCCCTCTGACAAAAAGGTTAACTTCTGTGTCGTCCCAGATAAATGCGGCTTTTTGTTTTCTAAAGGGAACACGCAAATCAGGAACTACTCCTTCTTCAAGGTCTTGGTGCATTATGAAGCCCCAATATCTTGATTCTTCATCAAGCATTTCCTTGTACTTTTTTTTAGTTACCGAGTTGCCCCCCTTTTTTAATGAAGAGTGAAAACTATTATATTTATGTTAATTTTTCTTGGCGCATAACAATTTAGTTCGCGACTTCGCTAAAGGGAAGAGTTACTCGAATAGTGAAAATTTAAACTTCGTAATTCACCTTGTATAATTGAAGATATTCACCCATAAATACTGGAATCAAGACTCCGCGGTTTACGAGAAAACTCAAACAATTCGAATATTGCTCTAGAGATATGGTTGCCCCTCCAACATTTGAGCTATCAAACATAATGTACTCAACTTTGTACTGTTGCCACAAGTTAATTATGGACTGATTAACAACGTTAAAGAATGCCTCGATTGAAATTGAAGATAAGGATAAACTCAGGTTAGGATTATTTATCAGGTCTTCGGCGGGGATAGAAAAAACCAGTTTATTTACAAAAGAAGCATTATATTCAGACAACGCCCAGGGTTTATTAGGAGAACCTGCAAGCATTGAGAGTGTAAATAAATTATTGTTTATAGTGTAATTAGATGAAGTGGTTGAGCCTGGTATATACCAACCGATGTCGCCGTCAGAAGAGCCTATTCCAATCCACAGCCCTTCGTTTTTTAACAGGTTCGTTATAACCGATTGCGGGCCAGCTGAGAATTGCACCGTAAAAAGAGCGCATTCTGAGGTGTTCAAAGTTTCATTAAATGGAATAACTATGTATACATAATTGCTACTACTGTTCACCGAATCTAAGCTGATTGCATCATTGAAATATGTATAGTTTGCTCCTTGAACGGAAAATTCAGGGAAATTAGCGTAACTGGTAATATCGGTTGAGTTGTCGCCAGCTGTTAGAGGAACACTTGTTAATGTCGAGTATTCGGTGGCTAGACTCGGATTAGTGAGAGAATATCCGCCAAATGAGTCAGGAGTAAAAATTGTTAATGGAGTAAAGAAATTATTGTAAAAAGAGTTTGAACCCTGATATCCCCATGACGTTTGAATATAGGTCGTAATCGACGGCCATAAGAGTACAGTATTATCAGATTGAATAGAGGAAGATAAGATATTTTTCACCTGGAAGTAATCGTTCGGAATCGAAATTCCCTTGATATTAGGATTAAAGTATTGCTCTAAAGCGTTACCAGTAAAAAAAGGTGCGTCAGGAATAAGAAGTAAAACTATTAACAAAATAGGAATTATCATGGCAAATTTTTTGTATCGAAAATGGAATGATCTCTTTGAACCACGCAATAGTTCTGTTAACCGAATTACCACGAAAGTACATAATACAATATAAATTAGTGGCAAAAAAGTTCCTGAAAGGAAAAATGTCGGGAAAACGCTAGAAAGAAGGGTAATGTGCGAAACAGCAAACAAGTTTATAGCTCCAACTGGAGGATTGTTAGCACTATCCCAAGCTATCACCAACAAAGAAAATGTTACTAATAACAGAATCCTTAACCTATAATTCCTTTTGATCAACAATAGGGACATGCCCAATGCTACAATTGGCCACAAGAAAGATGTAATTGTTATAACTGAATTGCTGTAGAACAGCCCGTAATATGGACAGTACCCTGTTTGGAACGCCCACACACCAAATACCCTGAATGTATTAATTAAATTAGCATATGGGGCATTAAGAGTAGATAAGCCAAAGCTTTGAGCCGCTTGTACAGAAACGCCAACATTAGTTTTAAACGAAGAAAAGAAATACCATTCCCAATACATCATGCCTGCTACAGCAACGATGACAATTATAGGCACCGTTTGGATGAAATTCCTAATAACAATCTTTATGTTAGGAGTTTTAACAGATCGTTGTTTTATTATGGCTAAAAATAACAGCCCAACTACAATGGCTCCTTCAACAATGATGAATCTAAAACAATTAGGTGGAACTTGACTTGATACAGCTATTCCAACGCCCAATAAAGCAGAGTCTAACTTTGTAAATTTACCCGTTTTACTCATATGTCGATAGAGCTTTACTGCTTCGGCTAAGAACAATAAAAAACCAGCAGCGGATACACCCGCTATACCTATGACACTTTTGAACGTATTGTATAAAGTGAACATGCTAAAAACATACAATAGACTAACAACAAGCGTAGGCATGATCTTTCCTCGCCATTCAACAAAAAGGGTATTCAAAAAATAAGATAATGCAAAAAGGTTAATGCAAAGACCTATAAACAGCCCCAAGTAAAAGCCCACATAAATATTTCCATTAGCTAAAAGCAAGCCTATACCAGATATAATAGAATAAGGAATCGCAGTGCTAATACTATACAGCGCATTATACAACCCAGGCTGGTCTCCGCCTACGAGGAGTCCCCCTCGTGTATAGTAAAGAATGATGGAGAGCCATATCGCCGCTATAGAAATAGCAACCCAGTAACATTTCAGCGATTTAACCTTTGATCTGAAATTTTTAGGGCTTAGTGAACTCTTATTCACTGAAGCTTTTCCTTCTTGTTAACATGAGACGTATGGATAACCAGAAGGGGAGAATGTAACCTTGCTCAATAAAATATCTTGCGTCAAATTTTCTAAGAACTTTGGATCGTTCGGAAGTAATGTGACTATGATGGCTCAGTATGAACGTTAGTGCTTTAAAGTAGTAGTAGAGGTTTACGGCTGATTTGTTATTTAGAGATAACGTAAAATTCTTTAGAAATTCAAAAATAACGGAACCAAAAAAGTAAATGACGAACCAAGAACCGTCATAAACATAAAGTATTGACAATATTTTATTTCTTGATGTATAATAAGACGAAAAAATCGGATTTTTCTTAATAAAATAGCCCTCAGCGGTTCCTCCCCTTTCGTGATATATGACTGAGCTCAGAGCCACGTAGTTTCTATAGCCCCTCAACCTTAACTTCCATGACAATATGCCGTCTTCATTAAACATGAAAAAGTCGGGATCCCAACCGCCTACTTCCTCCCATGCTCGCCTATTAAGCGTAAATAACATTCCATCTACACCAAAGCACTCCATTACTTTTAAACCGCTTTTAAGAGAAAACTCCCTTATGGGCCTAAGAGGCCAATTGGAATAGTTAAAGCCATGCATTAAGGCATTACAGGTTGAACCTATACTATCCACAGTTGATGATCCTTTAACGAGGACTAATGGTTGTATGCCCCCTACATCAGGAAGAGATTTCATAGTTATTAGCAGGTTAAGGAGAGAAGTTTCATGCAACGTTATGTCATTATTGCTAAACAGCAATATAGAACAGTTTGTCAACAACTTTGCAGCTGTATAACATGCGCCCGCATACCCCAGGTTACTTCCAGGATTAAAATGAGTTACGTGACAGCAAGAAGACTTATAATTTTCTAGATTAAGATTTCCAGTATTGTCAGCAACTATTATTGAAGTTTCAATCAACGGCTTATTTTTCTTAAGCCATGAAGCAGCCCTAATGAAAGAATCTAAACACTTAGTAGTTCGAAGTTTGTTATCACCGAAATGAACTATCACTATGCCTAAACGCTCGACTTTTTCCTCACTCGTTATTTCTTCAGGATTAATAATCAGCACCACCTACAAGCAACACATTTATTCACTGAGAGTCTATCGAGCATACTCGAATCATAAATAAAAGAATAACCTAGACACCGTTTGAATTTTTCAATTCGCCCAGCTAAAAGAAACCTACCGACGCAGCGCCAAATTCACAAACTTTCATAACAAGCATACCTATCGCATGAACAGGATCCTTTGCTAATTTTTTCCAGTTCCTTATGAACGCAGGTCTTATTAGAGTCATTTGAGTGCCTGCTTCTTTTGGATGCTTCTTTGTATAAATCTTCAAAGTTTTCCCATAATTACGCTTCTTCATCATTGTTTTTTGTAAACTTAGACGTCCTTCATTATGCCTAATAAATGAGTTAATTCGAGCAATTCTAAAACCTACTTTGGCGATTCTCACTTGTAAATCCCAGTCTTCTTGTCCAGTAATTTCCTCATCAAAGCGGCCAACTCCAAAAAAAACATCTTTTTCAAAAAACCTTGCAGCTTCTATAGTATCGTCGCCAATATAGCAGGACCTTTCTAAAGCTTTACACTTGGTCCAAAAACCTTCACCGATTGAAACCTCTGGGACAACAACTGCATTTGCATGATTACAAACAGCCGCTTTAACGCAATCATCAACAACTTTAGGTGTCAACTCCATATCGGAATCGATGAAAAACACGTAATTGCCACGAGCGAACTGCGCACCAAAATTGCGTTGGGAACTTCTTTCGGGGCCTTTAAGCAATACTTTCCCATATTTTTGCGCGATTTCTCGTGTCTTATCGCTTGAATGATTATCAACAATTATTATTTCGATATCTGGATACGTTTGTTCCTTGATTGATTTTAGACAGCTGTTTATTGTATTTTCAGAGTTCTTAGTAGGTACAACAATAGATACCACAGATGGATTACTCACTTTTTGAACCTCGACTGAGCAATTCTTGAAAATTTTTCCTAAATTCATTAGCTGCTTCATCCTGGCTGAAAGTTTTCGAGTATTCTAAAGCATTTTCTGAGATCATTTTCCTCAACTCATTATCGACCATGACCTTAAAAAGCGTTTCAGCCAAGCAGGAGCATCTCCGGATTTTGCCACTGTACCAGTTTGAGTATCTTGGATCGCAATCAAGAACTGTGTTGGCGAATTGAAATTAAAGTTTGGTAAAGTTCAGTTATTAAAAACCTGTAAGTGCAGGATAAATGTCTAAAAATTGACTATCTCCTGTTATTAGTTGACGCTAAGAAATCGATAAATTCCTTTGCCACTTTGTCCCAGCTAAACTCCTTGGCCGAGCGTGATGCATTCTTACTTAGTGTTTCTCTCAATTGATTGTCCTGTAAAACTTGGAGTATGGCTTGAGCTAAAGCATTCACATTCCCATCGCTAGCCAACAAACCAGTCTCATTATTACGTATGCTATCTCTCAAACCAGCAACGTCGTACGCAACAGCAGGAGTACCACATGCTGCGCTTTCTGTTATTGTCATGCCCCAGCCTTCTGTTAAAGAAGAGCTCACAGTAACCCAAGAAGAAGCCATAAGGCTCACTTTTTTCTGTTCGTCGACAGCTCCAGTAAAAATAACATTAGGCAAATGCAGATTTCCTGCTACTTTCTTTATATTTTCTAAGTAATCTCCGTTACCTGCAATGATTAACTCAGCGTTCGGAATTTGCTTAAAAATAAGATTGAAAGCTAATAAAACATGATCTACCCGTTTGTAGCGCTTCACGCGACCGACCCATAATATAGTGGGCGAAGAAGCCTTTGTCGACGGCCTGTAATGTGCTACATCAATACCATTTGTAATTATTTTTATTTTGTTCCCGGATACTCCTAAATCATTAATCAAGGCATTTTTCGTAGACTCAGAAACCGCAATTATACGGTTATAATATTTGATAGTTTTTTCACTGATACCAATTATACGGGCTAATAGGGGGTTTAATTCAAATTTCAGTACTTCTTGATGCACGTGGTGCACCTGAGCGATCACACATTTGTTTGTAAAGAACTGGGATTCCCATGGGATTGCGTGCGCGATGTCGTCAATAACAAAATCATAATCTGCCATGTTTAGCAGGAAAGGAACTTTCAAGTGTATAGAATATTTACTTGCAACTCGTTCTATCTCAATTCCATCTAAAAACTCTGACTTTTTGGAGCCAGGCCAGCGCTCACATACTAATTTGACGGAATGACCATTTTGAACAAGCCTCTTGCCGATTTCTCGTATCCTAATTTCAGACCCGCCTGAATTAGGATGCTTGGGGTCACGATGATTTAGCCATAAAATCTTCAAGATTTTAACCGCGATAAAAAAGATTTGCTATTTTTCTGAAAGGCTGTGAGTTCAGGATTCCTTTGAATGGACTGTAATAAATTCTAAGTCTTAAAAGTGAAAAAGCCATTATGAAGGAATGCTTCAAAAGTTCACGTGAAACGTTACCGCCATCTTTTTCAACCCAAGTAATACCAACTTCTTTTACTTTGAAGCCATGGCGTACCGCAGAGTATACCAGATTTACATCAAAAGCGAAGTCAGCGATAAGAAAATCACCGTTTATCGTATCAATTAAATCTTTTGAAAATACTTTCACGCCGCATTGAGTATCTTTTAGCCCACGAAGTCTCCAGAACATTAATTTCAACAAGACATTAAAGGATCTGCTACAGACTAAACGGCTTAGAGGTCTTCTGCGTGGCAAGACAGAACTTTTCTCATACCTGGAGCCGATCACCAAGTCGTATTTATCTGTCATCTCAACTAGTTTATTTAATTCACTTGATGGAATAGAACCGTCAGCGTCGATGAAAGCAATTAAGTCGCCTTTGGCGTACTTCAAAGCTTCTATGATTGCGCCCCCTTTCCCTAACCTGTCTGGACGGACTATTGCTCTGACCCCAAAATGATCCTTTATTAATCCCTTAACGGTCTCAAGTGTCCCATCCTCGCATCCATCCATTATTATCAATAATTCATAATTTCCATTAAATTTTGAATGGTAATCTAGCCTGAAAATTAAATCCTTGAGCGTTGTTTCGATTCTTTCCGCCTCATTATAAGCAGGAATCACAAATGAAAACCGTGGTTCAGTCTCTAACATGTGTGTTTCACCGCTAACAATTCAATCGTTTTCTCCATGCCTTTTTGGGTATTTTAAAAAGCTAGCAAGTTGTAATACAACCCCGGCAGCCAAAGCATAAAATGCATATGTAGCCATATCATTTGCCAAGAAAGAAAAGCTTAAAGATAGTGAAACAGCAGCAGCTAGCAAAAGCAACATAAACCCAGCTATAAAGGGAGACCCCCAATTCTCCTTGACGTACCATTTAAGCTTAAGGATAATCAGGATGAAGTTACCTTGAGTCATATTAGAAGCACTGTTTATCTGTAATTGTGAAGCTTAGAATTTAACGTTTGCCTTAATTTCGGAATTCACACAAAAAAAGTCTCAAAGCTCCACATTAAGAAGAGTTATAACTGTTCAATTTTGATTCACCGTTTGAATATTTTAACATTGTTAACGTGCATAACAGCCAAGAAGATCGCGAAAGAAGAATCAAACATCCAATTGCCAGCAGAAATATTTCCTAACTTCTTTGCCGTAAGACTGATTTTTTGCGCTAGAGGCAAACCAATCTCTCTCAAACGACTCGAAAAACGGTTCTGTATAGCATCTTCCAGCTTCCTTGTGAGTTCAGCGATGCTTTTTGCTAACTTCGCACTTCGGATGTTATCTACAACTCTTATTGTTAAATCAAAGAGCACTCTGTCGATTCTCTGTAACACCTTGAACCAAACACCGGAACGCATAGCTTTAGTTTTCAAATTCACAAGCTGTTTTTTATCAAGGAAACAGAAAGCAGCGCTATTAGGTACAACCTTGAACATTATGTTTCCAGTCTCTTCCGTTTTTACAAACATTCCTTTATGATATTTATGAATTACGCACTTAGGGTGAAATTGAAACATTAGCAATTAGGACAAGAAACACATACAAAAATAATTTTTGATAAATTATGATACTGCGACTTGTTATTTTGGTCTTAACATAACGCCAGTCTATACTTTACTTTAGATGTGATGTCAAGTGATTTTTGAACCGCTGCATTTTCGCTAACTTGGAGCATAGCTGTAAATGGCGATTTTTCCACTGTGATAGACTTCTTGAAATGACGGTGACACATTTGGTTGCCCATACCATCCTTGCCCATTTATCCACCATATAAGGTAAATTTGTGTGTGTCCTTCTTGAGCAGCCGTCGTTGCGGCATTAACTGGGTCGCCAAACCCGTAGTATATGATTTGACTATTATTGAGTGTCAACAACGCCCAACCATAAAACGCTGAATGGGTAAGCAAAACTGCACTGCTATTAAAGTTATCTTTGAACCATTGCAAAGCGTTGACTGTGTCATGGCAGTCAGTTATTGATACCGTATTCTGCAACATCGAGGTTGGAATTTCGTACACGTAACTGTTGAAATGATCTGAAAAGTAAAAAAAAGGGTTTTCTGGGGTCGTAAAAATGAAGCCAAAGCTGAGAATAGCTGTGGATAAGATAAGGTATAAGATCGCAATTCTGTGCACTGTAAACTTGAATCGTTTCCATTTAATTGGTTTAAGTCTGCTTAGAGCCTCCGTGGCGCAAAATGCAAGCGGGTAAGTTAGCAGTAATATCCAACGAAAAGGACTCACAGAAGAAAGTGGTATAAACAACAAAATAAAACTTAAAAGAAGCCAAGACCTGAGCTGAAGATTCCTAAATCGCCAAAGACCTATCACCACTAAAGGCAGCAGAGGCAAGAAACAATACAAGAAGAACCCTCCTTCGCTTATCAACATAGATTGATAAGAAGCAAAACCAGTCAAGCTGGCCAATGGCGACACAACAATGGTTAAGCCCCCAAGATAACCAGACGGCACCAGGCCACTTAAGTATATAATAACAAAATAAAGTGCCGAAGGTAAAGAAACCACGACAAGATTGATTGACCACTTAAAATCTTTACGGAACAAGTTGTAGGCAACTGTAACGATGATGACTCCAAACATGAGTACTGATATGAGCTGATGAGATAGCACCACGGCCATCATTGCAAAAGAAAGAACGACATAACGTTTCCATGAACTGTCCTTTCGGTTGATAAGTAACATGAGCAACGTTAGGGCAACGAAAAAGAAAACTAAACCAAGTTCTTCTCGAAGTTGGTCCCAAGAGGTTCTTAAAGCCACAAAATAAAGGGTACCTAAAAGTGCAACAAACGTACTCTTATTAGGTGACCAGCCTAAGCCCTTCTTGGCGTAAGTATATATTGACAGCCCTAAGAAACCCAGAAACAACGGCGAAAGTATCTTAAGCACAAAAACCAGTGACCCGCCAACAGCCACTGTTGACATAAAAATCGCATAGAGCAGAGGTGCAACTGCAAGGAAGCTCCATAAGTTTATGCCATTATGTAGCCATAGCAAAGTGTTTGGAACATAAAATGCCATTGTGTCAAAACCAAGGATATAGGGATCCATTAAAATCTCAGGTATCGTCCTCACTGCTAACGGTATAACAAATGCAAGAACGGGAAAAATAATATACTTATTGTGGGCGATCCAATCCTTTGTTGGATTATGAACATTGGGCACCTTTTATTCTCCAGATTTGTGAACAAGTATGGATTGAGATCGTATTTAACTTTGATTACATGCCTAGATATTTTGCGCCGGTAAAAGAAAGGGGTATTTTTTTATAATAATGCCAGAATCAAAAAGTGGTCAATTGGTTGCTCGGATTTCATTTAATCATGTGTTATAGATGAATCTGCGAAGTCACCGTCTCTGACAAGGGTTTCAGACGATTCCGATTTTTTTTTGAGAAAATTCGCCATCCGAATAATTTTCTCTGTAGGCTTGTTCTAATTTTGTGAATGAGCAGTAATAGGGGAAGCATGTGCCTTTATCAAATAAGATTAACAAATGCCAAAATAGCGTGGCACAAGATGTAGAGAAACATCATCAAGGTCGATACTACGAACGCTATTTTTATAGCTCCCATTTTTGTTTACTAACATTATTGGCAAAATCTAAATGCAAAAACAATCAGAAATTACGTTCTTTCTGAAGATGGGAAAAATGAACCTTGAGTTTAAGCGGTGATTTTGGTTGAAGTTGGATGTTGGTTGTGGAAGCAATCCCTCTGGTGACGTGAATATTGATTTTCTTAGTTTTGGCTGGAATAGTCATGAGGGGAAGTTTATGAATCCACGTTTGGTTTCTAATTTTGTTGTTGCTGATGCTGTGTTTTTGCCTTTCAGGGATGGGTGTTTTGATGTGGCTTTTAGTAGTCATGTTATTGAGCACGTAAAGGATCCTTACAGGATGTTGTCTGAGTTGTTACGTGTTAGTAAGAAGGAGGTAGTTGTTAGGTGTCCTCATAGGCGTGGTTCCGGGGCTAAAAGGCCTCATCATATTAATTACTTGGATGAAGATTGGTTTTTGGGGTCTTTGGCGAAGCTTGGCTATTCAGCTAAGGTTTTAGTTACCATATTCGATTATCCAGTTTCTTCAAGGTTAGCGTTGATTTGTCCTAGGAAGTTGCAGTTTTTGTTTGGCAGAAATATTCTTTATCGAGTGGTTGGTAAGGTTGAGAAAAAGCTACTTAAGGTTCCTTTTGAGTTTGAGATCCAAGTTTCCAAGAGTTCAGCAACGGCAAATTGCAAGTAACGGATTTCCAAATGGAATTCACACGCAAAAAGTTTATGATAATCGAGACTTCGTAGAACGCTATGGACTATTCTGTAAGGCGTACAGTGCGGCGTCTAAGATTAAACTATTCGTGTTACTACCAACAGAGGGAACTAAAGTCCCACTATTATCAGCTCCGTCAGAGTAACCGCCTGTGGGGGTTGGAAGCCATTGCTCGAGATATGCAACCATATCAAGAGCGTATGTCGTGTTGTAAAGAGCCAAGAAACTAAAAGCTACTTTATTATAAACGATAGGATTGATGTTCAAATAATCACCACCATTCCCTGACCTAGTTACTTCAAATGTATCACCATTAGGCAAAACCACCCATTCCCAAAGATAAATGTCAGAAGGCCCATTTCCTTCTCCGAAAGCCGTATAATCGCCTGTGGCATTAAAATATGCTTCATTAGCCAGATAAACTTGCTTCGACAAAGCCATTAATTGAGAATTATTATTATTTAGCTCAAAAACTGAACAAAGCAGCGGATCGCCTGTAATTAAAGCTTTAGGCAACGTAACATTACCGTAGGTTGTAACATTTCCAGCTGAAAAAACATTATTCAGTATTGTACTCGGACTGGGAAGATTAGGCCAAAAATCTGCAAACCCACTATCGCAATAGTAAGAGTAAATATTAGTCGAGGTAAGAATATCAGTCTGGACGCTTGGCACTAAAGCCGCGTAATTGGATCTTCCGTTGTAGACTATGTTATCTATGCGCTGCTGCAAACTACTGTTGAAATTTATAAGATTGTTAAGAGCAACAAACAACCTACCCGTATCAACACCGTCAACGATTTCTGAAGAAGACATTGAAGAATTACTTCCTGTTGAAGGATCATAGAACTGATACGGATAATTCTCAGCATTAAGAGTCCGGTTTTCAAGGAAATTCAAAACATCGTCTATTCTTGCAGAGGAGCCCCAGGTGCCATTATTGCCTATCAAACCTGTTTTATTAGCGTCGATTATAGCTTGGATATAAGCGCCTAAATCCCAATCTGTAAAACCAGCATAACCTGTTTCAGAATAAGGAAGCCCCGTTTTGGAGTCAACGCCTATGCCGGGTTGAAAATACGCCCATGCATTCCCTGCAACTTGCATCCAAACAGCGCTATTGATGGGTTGACCAGGCTCTATTAAGCCCGGAGCTTTAAATGCATTATCTACGGTATTGGGAAATTGACCATAGTTCTGAATGGAGGGCCCGCCATTTTCGGGAGGGGTAGTTGGTGTTGGGGTAACTGTCGGATTAGCTGTTGGAGTAGCCGTCGGGTTATCATCGCTTTGTTGAAGAACATTGCCTTTGATAACGCTTTGTCTTGGTAAAAATGCAAAAACTGAAATCAGTAAAATAGCTATAATCGCAACTGCTATTAGGAACTTTGCCTTGCTGCCAAAGTGCCAGTGATTCAGACGAAAAATACCTCTTTTTGGCTCATTATTAAGAGTAGTCTCTAAAGAAACAAGCCAAATTAGTGGAAAAGCGTAGATTTTTTTTAAATTAACTGAAAGTTGTGGCATCGTAATATTATAGTCCCGTTTAAGTTATTGGCAATTCTTTTACCCATAGAGCGAACCGACACTATCTGAAATAATCAATGGAATATACGAGGAGCAATTTAAAACTATAGCAAAAGAATTTAGGATCCGAAAGAACTTGTTGCGAGTTAACTTCATAATTTTGTGTATATCAAGCAATTTAGTTGGCAATGTTTGGTGTTATAAATCCTTTTTTGACCGTTTTACTCCAGACCTTCTTGCGCCTAAACATAAATTTCAGAAAAGCCAACCCAGCAATGGACATCTGAATAAGCCAATAACCGTAAATTGCAGGTACCCATAGCAGATTTCGAAGCTTCACAGGCCGCTCAGAAGCAATTAGTCCAAAGCCAACTGAAACTAAAGAAACCGCAGTTAGAGCTATAACTAGCCCCGTGAAATTTATTATGGGATTGCTTTCAGAGAGAAACAACACAAGGAAAAACCAGTTAACATAGCTAAGCAATGATACAACCATCATAAATGGTCCAGCAAGCGAAATTTCGGCATCAACATTTCTCTTATTTAAATTATCGAGAAGACGACCATATTTTAAAGCCGTCTCCATATATCCTCTGTACCAACGAACTCGCTGCTTGATAAGGGATCTTAAACCGCTAGGCACTTCCTGCCCGCAACAAATATCATGAGCATACTTTATCGAATACTTTTTTTCCACAAGGCGCAAAGCTAACTCCACATCTTCTGTTAGGGAAGCCTCATCCCACCCACCTAATTCTTCCAGCACGTTTCGCCTTATGAATTGACAACTACCGTTTAAAGGAACAAACAGCTGCAACTTTTCTCTCCCGCTAAGCATTCCTTGGAGCCAAGCTCTCTCTTCCATAGCTGCCACCCTTGTCAAAATATTAGTTTTCTCATTTAACGATGTAGTTCTGCCTTGCAAAGCCGTTAATTGTTTATCACTAAAATACGACGCAGCCTTTCTGAGTACATCCTTTTCCGGAACACTATCAGCATCAAAAACTCCCACAATTTGTCCTGTTACATATGGCAATGCAAGGTTGAGAGCAGCAGGCTTACCTCTAGATTTCTTTTCATTAACAATCTTGAAAGCTCCAGGATACCTAGCTGAAAAATCCGAGCATACCTTGCATGTACCATCAGATGAATTGCCATCTACTACTATAATTTCCAATTTATCCTTTGGATAATCCAAATCCAATAAGCCATTCAAACAACGACCAATAACAACTTCTTCATCCTTAGTCGGCACAATAATTGAAAATTTTGGCTCCTCATGTACATAATTGTTCTTGGGAGCTTTGCGTCTACTTTTTACACCGATATAAATAATTGAGCCATTATATACAGTCCAAAAAAGCAAGGTCGAAAGCAAAATAATAGAAATGAGATCAAAAACTATCATTGCCACCCAACCTCAAGAAAACCTCTACCAAAAATCAAAACTATATTTTTGAATGATTTGGCTACAAGATTTACTAGCACAGCTCTAAAGCACACCCAAACACATGAGTCTCTAGTTTTACCAGTGTTTTTTTCCTAAGGCGAGATCGAACCATTCTACACTACAATCCATTAATTGTTCTTAAACTCTTTTAAGTTTTGTTTAACAAAGCTTACTGGGTAACCTATAAACCCATAGTTTAGAACACATGCAATAAAAAAGTATCGCAAGAAACATGTCTAACTTAAAGAGTAGAACACATATTATATAAAAAAATTCGAAGCCAAAGCCAATCTACCACTATAATTCGCTAAAACCCAGCCTCAACAACCCAATTGATAAAGTTGACCACTGCAAGCTTCTAAAATCCTCATAAACCCAAACTTGCCCAAAGCTATGATGAAATACCAAAAAACCCATCCATAAACCTCCACATACATGACTCTAATTGTCTGGAGCAGAAACACATACAAAAGAGAAAAAAACAGCGCCTAGGCTTCCTTCATGAACCGAACAAAATCTTCAAGACTTCTATTCTGCAACGTATAATTAGATTTTTTTTCTTCGCCGATAGTTGACCACGGCTTTGCCCCATAATCATGCCCAGGATAAACTTCAATGGAATCGTTTAGTTTCAAGAGCTTATGGAACAAACTGTCGTACATGCTTTTGGAGCTGCCATCAGGCAAGTCGGTTCTTCCACATTCGCCAACAAATAAAGTGTCGCCAGTCAACAACTTCTTATTATCTACCAACAAGCAAATACTATCCACAGTGTGCCCAGGCGTGTAAATCACTTTTATTGAAACCCCGCCAACATTTAACATGTCACCATCTTCAACTGAAATATCGCACTTTAGTTTTGAAAGTTTATGCGCAACAAGTTTCGCCCCAAAAATAGAGACTAACTCCGTGTTCCCTGCAGTATGATCCGAGTGCCCATGAGTATTTATGATGTATTTTAAATTGAATTTTGAAGCTTTTAAAACCTTGATTATTTCACTGGAGTTAAAGCTTGGATCCACAACTGCTGTTTCCATGGTATCTTCGTCAGCAATAATGTAAGAGAAATTGTCGCCATGCTGTTGAATTTGCTTAAAAAACATACATATCAACCAAAAAGGTTAATCAAAAAACAATCTTTTGTTCTTTTCTCCTTTCCACCAACCAATGCTTCCGCCAACAGTGTCTAATTCTTATAAGTCTTCATTTCTAGTTGGTTCTTCATATTCTTCAGACCATTCTCTTAAAGAAGTATGAAGTACTTGATCCAAAGCCTCTTTATCGCACTGAAAGACTTTCTTTTGTTCTAAATGTTCTCTCATCTCTCTTTCACAGACACGCTATCGCCAAGGGAAAATACGTATGCTAAACGAACGTTAGCTTGTACGCTATTCCTCTAATGTTCCGCGCATCTTTTCACTGGAACCGCAAACCTAAATGAGTTCATTGACTGCGCCAATAAATCCAGAAGTTGCACTCCAATAAAAATCAGGATAGAAGATTGAAAAGTAAATTTATGTCTGAAGGAGGATAACCTGAATAGTATTTACCGAAATAGCCGAAAACATCAATTTGCTTACTTAGATAAGGCTTTATTTTGTTTGCCCACAATCTCAAGTTTTCTTGCACACTAACTTCTATTTTACCTAAATTACCTTTAATTTTTTTACGGTCGCCTTCCCACCTAACGTACAAAAAATCAGAAGTTACTTCACTAATACTTGGCATAGAGGGATTATTAACCCATGCCAAAGCAACATTGTTATCTTTTAAAAGCGAATAAAACGCGTCATTAAGGAGCTCTTCATCTCGAACCTCAATCACGTAACGATGGACCTTAGGAAGCTTGTCCAAGAAGACAGCCAAGCTGGATAAGTGCCCTTTCCCAAAACTTGGGGGAAACTGCAAAAGCAAAGGTCCAAGCTTCTCTTTTAGAATCTTTGTTCTATCAAGAAAAAGCTCAGTTTCACGTTGACAATCCTCGAGCATTTTGATATGCGTTATTACTCCAGGAAATTTTAGCGAAAAAATGAAGCCAGCAGGCGTTTGCTCTTTCCAGTTGGCTAAGGCTTGCTCCTTTGGAATCCGATAGAATGTACTGTCAACCTCAACAGAACTGAATTTGCTTGCGTAATAAGCCAAAAAATCTTTAGACGCAGTTCTATTCGGGTAAAAATTGCCCCTCCAGAAGTTGTAGCTCCAACCTATAGTACCCAAATGAAGATTTTGCATACTACTCTTTACCCTTTAGCAACAACCACGACTTATCATCGTTAGCCTTCTTTAACCGAACAAGAATATATCGCCCTTTGAGCCTTTGACCCCTAAGCGTAAACTCAATTTTATCATTCTCCCAAACCTTAGTCTCATAATGACCTTTATCCCAGATCTTAACAGTTCCTGCCCCATATTGCCCTGCAGGAATCGTTCCCTCAAAACTTGCGTATTCAAAGGGATGATCCTCAGTTTCCACCGCCAAACGTCGCTCACCAGCAGACTCGGGCATTCCTTTCGGAACAGCCCAGCTCTTCAAAACACCACCACTTTCTAGTCTTAGGTCATAATGCAATCTTCTTGCATGATGCTCTTGAATTACGAAAATAAGTTTCTCCTCCTCTTTTTCTCCGCCCTTAGGCTCAGGAGTGAGCCCGAAATCGCGTTTTGACGCATATTCCGAAAGCCTGTCACCTTCAATTGTCTCCATTTTTTTATTTTCCAGTAGTTGGTCAATGGTACAATCGGCGGGCGACTTGTCCGCCCTTAAACCTTTAAAACGTGGCATTCTTAACCTCACATCACGAGTTACCACTTGATAGACAACTTCACAAACCAGCTTGGGCTCAAGCCAAGTTACCAAATCACCAGATTCAGGATTGAAAGGAGCATTCTCCAACTTCAAGTTTTCAAATTTTTCACTTAAAACTCTAAGAGTTTCTTCAGTAAAACCTGTCCCGACTTTGCCAACGTAAACTGGTTTTCCGTCCTTATCGTAAAGTCCCAGAACTAATGCACCAAACGTTTTTTCCCTAGAGCGCTCTCCTTTCGTGTAACCGAAAATTACGCAGTCACAAGTTTTCAGTTTTTTTATTTTCAACCAACTCCCAGTTCGCAAACCCTCTTCATACGAACTATCTTTCTTTTTCGCCATTACTCCTTCTAAGCCCTTTTCTAAGGCTAGTTGAAAGTACGCTTCTCCTTTCCCCTCAATAAAATCAGACAAAAGCACATATTTGCCTTCCCTTAAAGAGTCTTGTAAAATTTTTTTGCGCTCCATCAACGGTAACATTGTGAGCGGTTTCCCATCTTTCTCCAAAACATCAAAGACAATGTATGCAACTGGCGCTTGCTTTGCTTGCCTCTGAATCTCTCCTGCTGAAACAGCTTGACCGCGCTCCAATAAACTTTGGAAGTCAGTTTTTCCTTCTTTAATGACAACAATTTCGCCGTCAACAACCAAGTCACTAGCCAACTGTGTTAGCTCTGCTAGCTCCGGAAAGTTGTGTTTTAATTCATTTTCATTGCGACTTTTTATGCTAAGATCTTCATAGACATAGGCTATGGCTCTGAAGCCATCCCATTTAACCTCAAAAATCCAGTCTTTATCCGAGAAGGGGCTGGGGGCATCCTTTGCAAGCATAGGCTTGTAAATATGGCGGCTCATTTCTTTTCCAGCTGCTTGAGAGTTTCTCGCAGCGCAACCATGAGACCTTTAACTTCCACTTCTGGCGGCTTCTCTATCTGGATTTTTTCGCCCTTGAGCTTTTGCGCTATAAGAGCTTCAATCCTTTTCATGTAGTTATCTTCGAATTCAGTCATATCAAAGTCGCCTGAAAGGTCACCAACTATCTTCAGAGCCATATCTAACTCGGCTTTATCGGGCTCCTTTAGCTTTTGGACCTCTTCAAAATCCTGTGGATTAACAACATCATAAGCGTAACGTAAAGTTGTCAAAACAAGCGCGCCTTTATACGTGTGCAATAATGCAGGGTATTCTTTAGTTCTCAAGGTTATTCGCGCAGCGCCCGCTTTGTTTTTTCTTTCAAGTGCCGCTAAGAGTAAACTGTATGCTTCATTGTTTTTTTGGGGCATAAGAGCGTAAGTCTTGTCAAAGTAAATTGGATCAACGGCGAAGTAATCGACGAATTTGCTGATTCGAATACGACTGTCAGATTCAGGTTTTGCAGCGTCTAACTCTTTCTTATCAACTGTTACATACTCATTTTTTGATACTTCGTAACCTCGAATAACCTCGTTCCAAGGCACTATCTTGTCGTCTTTAGTGCACATTTTAACGTATTTTAGAGGCTGACCATCAACTTTGTGCAAGAAATGGAAATTTATTCCTTTGTCATAAATCATAGAATACAATTTAACGGGGACATTAACTAAGCCTATTGTAATACTGCCCGACCAAATTGATCTCCTCGGGGCTTGAGCACTTACTTTCTTAGTTGCAGTTTTCTCGATATTTTCTTGTGCCATAATTATATCTCCAGTTTGCATTTTTTTTCAAAAATATTTTTCCACGGATCAAGTTTCCGTTCTACTACACTTGAAATATTGTAGTCAGAAGGGTTTATTCCTTTCTTTACTTCGCTCCACTCTAAGGGTGTCGAAACAGTGGCTTCGGGCGTAGGTCGTAGGCTATAAGGAACTACCATTGTTCGCATTGGCGAATTCTGGAGATAGTCAGCAAAAACTTTACCCGGTTTCTTTGTATCTTTGAATTCAGAAACAACAATGTCACTTTCTTTAGCCAAGTCAATCCCGATTTTATGTACAAAAGCTCTTGCTTCTTCAAATGTGTGATCTGGTACAATCGGAATTACAACGTGAAGACCTTTCTTGCCTGAAGTCTTAATGAAAGGTGTAAGCCCCAAATCAAGCAACTTGTCTTTAAGCAAGAGTGTTACTTCCGCGGAATCACTTAGTGTGGCTGGGGGTTCAGGGTCGATATCAAAAAACAAAAAGTCAGGCTTATCCAAAGCATTAATTTTGGAAAAAGGCATGTGGATTTCTAATGATGCCAAATTTGCTAGCCAAATAAGCGTGTCGAGGTCATTGCAAATGATATAGTGAACTTCTCGGTGGGAGGTTTGTGAGTAAATCGTTTCTGTTTTAACCCATTGGGGAGTGCCCTCAGGAGCGTTTTTTTCAAAAAAGCTGAACTTATCGCCTTCAATTCCATCCGGATATCTGGTTAAGACTAAGGGTCTATCCGTTATGATTGGAAGCATTTTGGGCGCCATTTTGATGTAGTATTCAATAACTTGTGCCTTAGTCACCTTATTTTTTGGATAATAAATCTTATCCAAATTCGTTAGTTTAACTTTAGTTAAGTCTTTCAGATCCGTGTTACCTTCAGTCACAGTTTTCACCAAAAACCGTTAAACTCAAAACAACTTGCATACAAAAATACATTATAGAGCTCGGGTTTTTTTGCTTTTTGGATAAAACCAAGCCATATTGCATCAAGCCAAATCACATAATTTAACATGAAAATTCAGATTTTTTATAGCTAAACCTAAATAGCTACCATAACACTAATAATGAAATGTAAGAATTAATCAAGAAAAAGTAAATTTTAAACCCTGATATTTGCTTTTTTCAAGATAATTCGCTGTATAATGAAGGAGAAAAAAAATAGTATGAAATCAAAAAAGCCCACATTGGAAGATCAGCTTGCTTTCATTTCAGCACAACATGAAGTATATCCTACCGAACTATTTCAGGCTTTAATTCAAGCAAGAGAACTCGGTAAATCAACATGCGAAGAATTAAGAGTTGAATACCGCGGCAGCGTTAGCAACGAAGCCATCTTCTTAATAACTAAAGACGGCAAAGTAATTGCTCAATTCCGAGTTCCCGAAGAAACTCTAACCGATAAAGATGTTTCATTCGATAATTGGATGGAAACAAGCAGAGTGCGAAAAGAGATTGCAAAGCAAAACCCGGCTCCTGCACATATGAAGATAGAGAGTCTGCGTTTAGGCATGAAAAAGGTAAATGTAATTGCAAAAGTGTTAGAAACCTCCGAGCCATCAAAGGTTCATACTCAATTTAGAGACAACGCACTTGTTTCTAACGCGTGGATAGAGGATGAAACAGGAAAAATTATGCTATGCCTCTGGGATCAACAGGTAAACGCAGTTTCAGTAGGAAACTGTATTGAAGTGAAGAATGCTCATGTAGCAATGTTTAAGAATGAAAAACAACTGCGTCTTGGAAAAAACGGGACAATCCAAATACTGGAAACTCCCCTACAAAATGAAAAGGCATAAAATTAAAAAAAATGAAACGGTGACAATACTCTAAACGTATTTTTTGTCGTTGTAGCAGTACCATCTGCTGTACTGTGGAATCCATGTGAGAGGCTGATTGCATGTTGGACAAAGTGGTTGAGTCGACTGTTTCTGAGCTTCAGTTTGAACAGGTTGCTGCTGTTGACTAACGCTTTGTGAAATTGGTTTTAGAAGTATAAAGTCGGATGCTGCTTGCACATCGTCCCATGATATGTGTTGGGTTTCTCCAGCCTCATTCTCCACTGATAATGAAATGCCCATTTTTCCAACGGCGAAAGCAATATCTTTAACTTTTCCTATCAATCGTCCTTTTGAGTCTATGACCTGCATAGATACGAGTGCAGCCCTAGTTAGAGGTTTATCAGTTTTTTCCATCTTTTACACCACTGTTATTCTGAATAGGAGCATCTTGTTTAAAGGATTTTCGTTTTTTACCCAAAACAATTCTCAATACTATTGCACCGGGATCTCCCAGTAGCTTATGATGTCACCTTTAACCCATTTACCTCCTAGACTTCGCACAACCTCATTGATATCTTCCCATTCAGCCTTTAAAAATTGAACTGGCTTTACTACTACGCAGTCTCCCTTAACTGAAAAACTGAGCAGTTTACGCTGTTCTGGGCTAAATTCATTTTCCATTTTCATTGGGGTTTTGCTTGGTTGAATTAGCTTTAAATTTGTTGGTTTAAGTTCAGATTTGGATTCTAGTTTAACTGCAACGCTCCCGATGGTCTTTTGAGCAGTTTTAGTTTCGCCAGAGCTTGCAAGGTTGAATTCAGGAATTGGATATGATTCTGTAATGTCCTCAAAACTGTCGCTTCTAACTATCGCGAGAACTTGCTTGGAAAACAAATCAAGTTTTAAATCTAATAGTTCAGCATCTTTAGGCAAATTCGAAGTGAAAGATGACCGTTTGCCCTGCAATAATTCGATAAGGGACTCAGGGGTTAATTTTATTATTCTTATTTTCATGTTTAGGCACTCAGACCTGCCTTTAGGTGATCAATAACTTAAAAGCATTACCCACTTTTACGCACAAAATTTTTTGGATACTATAAAACCAAAGTTCAAGTCAACCCACCGAGTGTCGGCAAACAAGATGCACTAAAAAGATGCCGCACTTAGGATTTGGCTCTGAGTCTCCATTCAGCAAAGTTACCGGAGTAAACTCCCCAGCTCTTCAGTCTAGGTGTAACCGTCCGAAGCAAAGCCGGGCATACGGCAAATTGGATAACCAAATTCAAACCGTAAGTTGCAAGAAGAACAACCCCAAAAGAGAACCCGCCGATAATATTTGTTGTAAGAATTCCTAGGCTAAAGAGGTAAGTATATTGCCAAAGGATATAGACAGTTCCTACGAAAAGAGTGACCGCATAAACAATCATGAGCAGAACAATATTTCTTTTCGCTTTACCTCCTGAAATATTCTTAGGCATAAGTAGCCAATTTAAGGAGAAGATAATTAATGCGGTAACAGATTCAACCCATGCAGCATAAGGAGGCACCTGTTCAACGTATACTCCTCCAATAAAAGCGCCAATCATACTGCCAGCCAGTCCGCTCCATCCGAACCATAAAGGAAAAGTACCTAGCAGAATTACTGGAAGGTAAAGGAGCGTAAATCCGGGTAACATGCTTACTGATGAACCATAGAATAATATTGCATAAAGTGCCGCCACCATCGCCATTATTGAGACTTGTTTAGCTTTGCTTTGTTTTAGCATAACCATTTATTATTCAACCCTTATTTTCTGGCATTTAACCCTTCAAAGTGGAATTTGAATAAAAGCATTTTCATGTGTATTACAATTGTAATACATGCGAAGTTTACAGGATGCTTATCTAAGGAAAAATATCTCCACCACTCTATCTTCAAATTTTTTTTCTAAGTTAGGTTAATGGACAAAATAAGTCAGGAACTCATCACTTCAGCTTGTGAAACGTTACCTTCTATCTGAAGCATCCAACTAAAGCCGAACTCCCGAGCAAACGTCAACCTAAACCCACTTAACCAAAACCTTACGGGACATTTATGAGAAACAGACCTAGCCGCAACCTGCAAACAAATTAAACCCTATTTCAAAAAAGCAACTGAAAACAAACTGAGCAAAAAATGCAAAATCAGTGTTGTTGTTCTACTAATATAGTTACAATCCCAAATTAATAGGCAAAGCATATCTTTAAGAAACTTTTAAGCTAAAAATGACACACCGACCAAAGTATAAAAGTTCCAATGAGTATTAGATGCGAAACTGCAAGCAAAAAACGTTGGATAAAAATGAATAGCCAACTGCCCTTAACAAAAATTGTTTTCATTGCAGGTATCGCGGTACTTATCTTTTTGAATTTGTACATTTTCATATTGGCTTATCCGGAGACCTACGCTGTCAACGCAGGCATCAACACTTCAGGCACTATTTTAGCCAAAGATTTCTCAGCCTATTACATGGGCGCTTGGAGGCTATGGCATAATCCAGCGCACATATACACTTTCGGAGCTTTAAAGGATGGAGAACCAATCATACTTCCTCATCCTGAAACCTACAAGTACCTACCATCTTTCCTACTCATCACCTCGCCTTTACTGTCTTTGAATTATCAACAGGCACTTTTGGCATTTGACATAGTCCAGTTTATGCTTCTTCCCCTAATGGCTTATCTGCTCTACAAAATCCTAGACAATAAGCCTCTTGCAGTAACTTTCGTAGTTATGGTTGTCGCGTTGCTTCTGCCTTTTCCCACTGCGAAATGGGGCCTTTTTCCAAGCTATTATTGGCAGTGGGGTGAGGGACAAGCCAAAGTCTTCATCACTTTTCTGCTGCTACTCAGCTTCTATTTCGGCTACCGAGGAAAACCATACCTCTCTGGAATTGCCTTTGCATTTGGATTTTTTGACCCAAGATTCGGATTATTAGCGATCCCACTCTTCGTAATGTACAATCGTAAAAATCTCAAGAAAGCAACCGCAACCGCAATCAGCGCATTGGCCCTCTCAAATGTGATGCTTCTCTACCCAGGCATGGGTTCTGGTTTCATAGGGATGGTTTTTTCCTCCGCCATCAATACTCCACTTTACTATTACTCACTCATACCCCTCTTCACGCTGCTGTCTCTAATTATAGTTAACTACAAAGAAATAGCTGGCGCGTTCAATCCCAAAAGAAAAACTACTAACTTAACAGATACAACAAAACAATGAGAAAGGTAACCAAGTGCTTCCTTTAGAAAAATATGGTCAAATTGATTTGCAATTTCGAAAAACACGAGTTTTCAAAAAAAACAGGAACCCCGCTAAAAAACTAGCGAGAGGTTCAATAAGAAACTCCGAAGTTATTTTAGCCTTTTTGAGCAGTATGGACAGACGTTTTGGTCATCTCTGACAGCGCGTTTGCAGTTTGGGCATGTTATCATACGTTGACCATAAGTTGATTGCTGACCCATCCTCGAAGACGAATAAGACGGCCGCTGACCGTAAGGCGACGACTGACCCATCCTCGAAGACGAATAAGACGGCCGCTGACCGTAAGGCGACGACTGACCCATCCTCGAAGACGAATAAGACGGCCGCTGACCGTAAGGCGACGACTGACCCATTCCCGGAGACGAATAAGGTGGCTGTTGATTATAAGTTGGCGGAGCTGGACCTAATGGCCTCGGCTCAAGAGCTGACCCTTCCTTATATGGTAATGGTTTTGGTTTGCCGCTGCGCATTACATATACAGCAGTCATAAAAATAGCGAATGCTACCACAACTGCCGTTACGGCGATCGTAATGGGTGACCAAAATCCTCCACCGCCCGCGGGGGCTACGTTTACAAATGTGACAGGTACACGTGTTGGACCAAATGTGGTTGTCTGTGATGTTGTCCCTGTCGGCGAAGCTGTAGCTGAGGGTTTCGCTGTGGGCTGCGTTTGCGATGTAGTTGGAGGTGAAACAGTGAATTGTGCTGTGGCAGTATCGCCTTCTGCGCTACCAGTAGCAGTAATCGTATAAGTCCCTGGATTGACTTGAGGAATTCCAAAGTTAACACTTCCAGAGCCATCAGCCGAAACGACTACTGACCCGAGGTATAAATTAGGGCCAAAAATGAAGTCTATGCTGTCAGATTGGACGAACCCACTCACCGTGGCTGTCACTGTTAAGCCTTCGCCTACGGGTCCCTGAGTAGGACTCACCGATAAATCACCTGTTGCCTTCGCAAATGGCATCATTACTATTATTAATGTCAATAGACTTAGAAAAAGTATCGAAAGCATTATTTTGCTAAATCTTTTTTCCATATTAATAAACCTCTTTAGCAATGAACGGTGCCACTATTATGTAACGTTCTATATAAGATTTGGCATTAGAGCGTGGTCTCACATTAAGTCATGGGAAAAGGACTCTTTTCGGAAAAAAGAAGCCCCAAACATAAAAAGCCTGCAATAACCCCTAGTGGTTTTTCAACATAGTGGTGCCGGGGGTGGGACTTGAACTTTAAGTTCAGTTCTCCACCGCTTTCGATTTGACATGAGGTCTTTGTTGGCATATTCGACTCGCTCGTTATTTGTTTAGGCTCCAGTTGAGCAACGTTGCTTATAAAACATCGCTCGATTATGAGATTTCTGCCGATTAATGAAAAGAGGTCGAGGTGGGTTATCTCTCGCCAATGGAAAACAAGCAACAAAAGCTGTTTGAAAGCCTAAGAAAGAATGAAGTTATGAGATTATTCGAGCAGTCATTAAAATATCAAGTTTTCAAATAAAGAAACAAAGCAATATTCTTAAGTGTACTCTTGAGAAACGCTTATCGATGTTAAATGGCAATTTCGAATGAATGGTGTGTGGCCGTTTTCAAATGCAGCCCTGACTCGGTGAAAAAGGTTCTTGTTGAAGTCTACAGGTTTGCTGATGACTTAAAAGGTGTGCGAAGTCTGCATTTCTTAGTCAGAGATAGAGTTGAGGATGAGGTTGTTTTCAGTTTCAGAGTAATGGTTGAACCCAAATTCAAAGAAATGGTCAAAACTAAATTAGCCTACAAACTGGGCACATTACTATCCGAAGACAAGTATGTCATTGACCCAGCTACAGGAAACAGTCTTGAGCAGTATGTTGCTTGGCTGCCTGAAAAAAAAATTGCGGATTTTGGACAAAGCAAGTTTAACCAGTTCATTGATCTTCTCAAAAACATGAGCGCAATTGTCGTTCAAATAATTGAGAATGACTATTTTGCTTCTAATGAAAGAGTTGAACTAGCACACTTCATGTCTTGGATGCTTGGCTGCACCGAGTATGGACTGCTTAGTACCTCTGGAATGGAAATTGGGTACTATGACCGCTTAGACGACAAGTATTGTTCATATTTGAGACAGGACTTCCCAAAACCAAGTGTATAGTTCCGTGAATCCACGAACGATATTCTGGTTTGTTGAGCGATTGCTGACACGAAACCGCAACTTTATTCAAATACTATTGTAAAATATTTACTTAAAAGTAGGCGCGTCCAGAGAGATGAATCCACCCGTGGAAACAACATAGTCAGTCATACGCATCTTTTTTGGAGTAGTTGAAGTCTCAAGTCTCTGATCGGGAGTTTTCATCTTGCGGTTTCTGTGCTGCGCGTTCTGGAAGTTGCGAGTAGTTGCCATCAGCAGTTCTGTAAGCAGCCAACCGTCCAACTGTCTCCCAAACGTCTCCTTTGAGACGACGTATCTGCACGGTGATTACCTCCGCGTTTGGATCAGACTTTCCCGCCCAAACAGTTAAGCTCAAAAAGTCCCCATTATCCAGTCGGTTTCTAAAGCTAACTTTAGGATGCGAAGGAACAGACATAAAACTCACACCTACCTCTTCTTCTTTCCTTTACCAACGGTTTTAGCCACGTCTTCCATAACGCCTTCATTCACTGCCATGGTAAACACGTTATTCATAAAGGGAAATATGAAAGAACAAAGCCGCTGACGCTCCTCTGCGGATAACGTTGGGAACTGGCGCTCCACCTCAACCCACACCGCCCTGTACATACCAACTATTTCTCTAGCCATCGTGTTCCACTCTTCCAAACCTTCATCATCACCCATACTGCATCATCCTAACCGACTTTACGGAGGTTTACGTTTTTATTTTTTGCTATAATCTCTCAAGAACTCTGCAGAGAAAGCGTTGCAGAAATAATTCAAATATTATGGATCAGCAGTTAAAACACGTTAATGGAAACAGCGCCTTTTTTCATTTAAACTTCACTTTCATTTTTAACTCCATCCCCTTCAGGGTGTTCATGTATCCACGTTTCAGCTTTATGTCCTGCAATACTAAACTTTCTATATGAATAACTGATGTTTCGCTGTCACGCTTAAGTTGTCACCTTACCCATAGTTTATATTGAGTTTATTTTTCGTTAAGTGAAGCAATTAAAACATATAATGCTCTGCCACCATTGTGATAAGCTGATGCATAACGAATGGCGGCGCTAGCAGGAATTCCTGACAAAATCCTCAAGGAAACAGAGGAAACCCAAAAAATCATTAATGACATAAAGAACAGTGGCACTTACCTCAGTTATTCTAACAAAAAGAGTCTTATCTCAAAAATAGAAGAGATCCAGAAAGAAACAGAAACCTATTCTATTAGAAAAGCTTTAAAAGCCGATTTTGTTAGCAAAACAAAAGATAATCTCAACGAGTGCAAAGAACTGATTTTGAGCTACAACCAAAATTTTGTTCAGCAAAGAAAAAAAGACTATAGCTATCTTTGGAACAAAGGCAACATTTTGCTTGACGATGAACAACAAACAGCAATAGTTACGGATGATAAGTATAATCTCGTAGTTGCTGCGGCAGGTTCAGGCAAGACAGAAGTGCTCATAACCAGAATCGCTTATTTGATACAGCGAAAACCCGACTTTGTTGAGCCTAATCGAATTTTGGCATTAGCGTACCAGAGAAAAGCAAGAGAACAAATCAATCAGAGATTACATGAACGATATGGAATAGACGACGTTTGTGTTAGAACGTTTCACAAATTAGGAAAAGATATCCTTGAAAAGTCAGGGAGAAGAATAGATAGAGCAGATATCGTTGATGAGAACAAAAAATATGGATTCGTAAAAAGTTTTTTTGAAGAAAAAATGGTTACTAACCGTGAGTTCTACAGATTATTTATTCGCTATATCACAACAGTAAATGATAAGGATGACGAACCCGCCGCTGCGGATAAGAATACAGTTCTTACCCATGCTAAAGAACGCAGTTATGTTTCGATTGACGGGACTAAAGTCAACAGCAAAGCAGAAAAAGAGATTATGGATTTCCTGCTTACCCATAAAATCAACGGAGACACTATTCGCGTCAGATACGAAACTGATGTTGGCGGGTTTAAACCTGATTTCTATCTGTCACAATATGAACTTTTCATTGAGCATTGGGGAATCAACAAGGATGGCGAAGTGCCAGCATGGTTCAGCCAATCCAGTCAGGAATATAGGGATTTGAAGGAGACGAAAAAGAGATGGTTTGCTGAAAACGATCAATTGCTTGTTGAAACCTTTGCGTATGAATACAATATCAACGAACCTGAAGAGTTCACCGATCAACTGAAATATCGAATCCAAAAAATTCTTGAAAACAGGTTTCCCAAAAAGAAATTTGAGTTTTCTCCCTTGACCTACGAGGAGATTTTAGACCTTGTATGGGCATCTCAGAAAACTCCCATTGATGATATACAAAGCTTCATTACAATATCGAAAACCTACGATTTGAATCCAGATAAAATTGCAGAAAAATTGGCTAAGGGCAAATGGAATAGTAAACAATTAGCTTTCGGGAGACTTGCCTTGGAGGTTTTTCGTGCGTACCAATCACAATTGGAAAAATTAGAAAAAACAGATTTTGAAGATATGATTAACGAGGCAAATACAGCTTTAGATAATAATAAGAGTCTATACGAAAATGTTTATGACCATATTCTGGTAGATGAATATCAAGATATCAGTGCTCAAAGACTAAACCTCCTCAAGAAGCTGCTTGATAGAAACCCAAACTGCAAGCTTTTTTGTGTTGGAGACGATTGGCAAAGTATCATGAGTTTTTCAGGCTCCAACCTAAACTACTTTGTAAACTTTGACAGATACTTCCAGGATCCTGCCATTACCAAAATTTGTACTAATTACCGTAGCATCAAATCTATTGTTGATGCAGGAGCGGCTGTAATAAAGAACAATGGAAAGTCGCAAGTTAAAAAAGAAGCATCATCAAGCCGTAAGGAAACTAAGCCAATCTTTGTTCTTAGTTCCCCACACAAGACAGGCTTCGATGAGCTCTATTATGAACAGACTGCTGGAGATTGTCTTAGACGTATAAATGAGTATTTAGCGAAGGGGTATGACCCAAATGATATTCTCGTTCTCACCCGGTTTATGCGGACGAAAATTCGAGGCAGACGCAAGTTTTTTAAAATTGTTCAAACATTCTCAGAACTTGCATTAAATTGTAACGCCAGAACAGCGATTGACAACGCTAAAGAATCGGGTGCTGTTAAGCTACTCACAGTGCATAAGTGCAAGGGATTGGAAGCTAAGGTCGTTTTCATTTTGAACGTTGTTAATGGGGAATTTGGTTTTCCCAGCGAAATCGAAGACCCATCGATACTTGAAGTAGCGCGGGAAGATAATGGAGTATCGGACCAAAAAGAAGAAGAAAGAAGATTGTTCTATGTCGCTATTACGCGTGCAAAAGAGGAACTCTACATTTATACTCGGCAGCAAGAAAAATCTGAGTTCTTAAACGAACTAACTGGCTACACAAATGAAATTCGACTGAACTACTGATATACCTTATTTGGTTTCGGCCGAAATCACGGAAAAGCATGGAAAAGTGGCCGAGGTGAGGTATCTCACTACGAAAGGGAGCTCCCGACAAGCGGGCTCTCTTTTTTTATCCATTAGCCCACGATTCAGGCATTCATTTCTTTTTAGTTTTTCTTACCAAACAGCTAGGAGAGTGGGCCGGCTCTGAATATCACTGCGAAGTGGAAGGCCATAAAATCTTTAGGAAGCGAAAATAATAGCAACACAAACAATGGATTATTCCAAAACTCAAGGGATTATTTCGCACCCGCTTTTTGTGGTGATGTCACCACTCTCCGCGCACCCTTCCCTTTTTTGTTGTAAAGTGGTCGAGGTGAGGTATCACCGACCGTTTGTGGATTCCAGCCTTGTTATCTCTATCTCTCGGAAACCCCCCCCCTTTTTTGTCCGATTTACAACTGCGCATGCGAGTTTCCCACAATTCAACCTCATTTTAGCTGTACTTTCTGCATTGGAACTCAAGCAATCAAGATTTTTAAAGCTCTCCATATTTTTTAAGGAATTCATCGGCTATATCTTTTGGGTTGCCATATCGTACTTTTTCTTTCAAAAACTCAGTCCACCTTAATTCAAACAAAGCAACCGTGTAATTAGGCAATGATGCTAAAAACTCAAGAGCCAAACTTTTAGCACGCCGTTCATCCTGATTAATACCACTACGTTTTTCCGTTACTGACATGGCAGTTCATTCACTTTTCCTTTACACTCTTCCACGACAACTTTGCTACCGTCAACTATAATTTCCTTAACATGACCAAATAAAACCGTATAACCAATTGTTTTAACCATTAAAATTCCTCTTCAGTCGGGAACATTACTGAGTCGCTATTAGTCATATATTCGTCAAGCTCTGATTTCTCTTCTTTATCGCGCGCGCTTAACATTAGAAAAATAACGGGCCCGGTGGGATTTGACCCCAAAAGGGGGCGGAACCATACCTAAAATCTGCTACTTTTTAGAAAAACACTGAAAACAACCCACAGAAACCATAAGTGGACAAGACCGGACTTACCCCCTAACGGGTACGCGCCCGACATCTTACCTCTATTCAATTTAGTATATTCTGGGTGAAAATTAAGAATCATAATGGGAAACTTCGGTTGGTTATGTCCATATCTGGGGCGCCGCGCCCTAACGACTACACTTGATTTGAAAATTCAGTTATTTTCAGGCTTTTAACATTAAAGACTGAAAACAAGACTGAGTAATCAACGTATTTTCGTGGGTCAACTTTTGGATTAACGTATAATACTGGTTTGCCAAGTCCCAGCCAAATTAAACCGTTAACTATTTCGTTTCCGGCAGCTTCAAAAAGAGAGGGGCACAAATGCTTTTCCCCATAAAGAATAGGTTCTAAATCGTCAGAGTCGATCATCAACTTTTCAATGTCAAATGACGCGAAGGAGGGAGAATCGGGTGGTATGCCCTGGAACTGCCTAACAGCTTCTGAAAGAAGGGTCTCGACCTTGCGATAGTTGTTCTTAAACGGAGCGCCTTCGATTCCAACGTTGAACATCAATGGAGTTTCAGCCCTTTTTTTCGAGGGAACAATTCTTACCTCAGCGAAATCCAAGTCAACGCGCTGCTCGTTTTTTTCCTCTGGATTTTTTTTCATCAAATCTGTTACTATCTCAATGAGTTGTTTAGTTTGAAAAGCGGTTATTCCCCAATTGAATATTATCGAAAGATAAAAACTCGATGGATATTCCGCAAAGTAGCCGAGCAATATTTCTTTTACTTCATCAATCTCCTTAAGGTGCTTTACTTCGAAGAACGTGTCCTTTCCCCACAGATCCGCTCTAATGTCTGGCATGGCGTTTTTTCTTTGCGGGAGAAATTCAAAATTGCATGGAAGGGCTTTCAGAAACAATGCTAATTTGAGAACTGATAACTCATCATAGAACTCGTTTTTGTTTTTAGAATACTTTACAATTGAATCGAAGCCTTTTACGGAAGATAATGGCTTCAAGATTTCTTCAAAATACGATAGAAAAGTCTTGTTTGATGCCAAGAATTGCCTGACAAGGGGATATCCTCTTGGGTCTTTGCTTTCCAGGGCAGTGACAATCCAGTCTTCATAATTTTTACATATTTCGGGATACTCTTTGATCCGACCAATGACTTCAGTTTTTCTCTCAGACGTCACGCTTGGTAATTCTGCCATAATAATACGTAACATCCCGCGCTATTTATTGCCAATTAATCAGCTTTTCGTCTAATTTATAAATTCTGAATTTCTATGTCTTGAATTGTGTTTCCCTTGTTTTTCAATAGAAATTGTTGTTTTTTTTCTGCATTTCCGCTTCTTACTTCAACTTCAACTATGAAATTTCCAATTGGCAACTGCCAACTTCCATTTTTGAAGCCATGAAAATAGCTATCGCAATTGAAAGCATAGCATTCAGCTTGGTTATCCTTTATTACTATGCAAAAAGCTTCAGGCATTTTCCTCCTAATATTAATACGTTCCGCGAATGGGATAAGAGATGGCATGGGCGTAGGTTGCCCATTTATAATAGGCCCGATGGGTTCTGGTCCACTATCCCATTTTCCTCTAAGGTTGAACAATTCTAATCCTGTGTGATTTCTGAATCTTAATGTAAGTTCGGAATCCGTTGCACTGCTTTTCCCATTGTTTTCTACTATCAGGTGATAAAATGCTATTCCACTATTTGGATGAATTGCTGGTTCGTTTAGTCCTTTTTTTGGGACTTTGATTAAAAGTTTTGGTCTGGCGGTTCTGTCTGTAATATATTTTACTGGAATTGAGACGAAAATAGCGCCCACAAGTGCACTCAGAATCCAGCTAAAAGGTGGCGAAAGCAACCAGAAAGGCTCTTCAGGTAATAGCCATTCGAAATACATATTTGCTCCCAAGGGTTGGGTTGGATTCAAAACAATGTTTGACCCGACCTCGTATGGAACACCGGCTTTCTCCATATTTTGGTCGCCATTTGTCGCTTCTTCCAGCTGAGCTTTCTGTGGTATCGTAAAGTCGAAAGTGACCGCAGACAGATTTCCATTCCCATCTAGTATTACGTTTAAAAATTGGGTTTGTCCCGTCATTCCAATAGAATTGCGTATTTCAGTTTCAAAGGTGAATGTTCCTCTTATTCCCACATTCTCAATATTTCCATTGTATCCAATATCATTTTTTGCGTTCTCAATGCTACTGGCAAGATTTATGTTATAACTTGCACTATTACCCACCTGAGGAGCTTCAACAGAAAATCCTTCCTGATAAGAGCCCACGAAATAATTCCTGTTTATTCCATTTGCTCCATAATAAAATGCGACATTAGAAAGGACCGTGCCATTCATAGGAAAAGGAGGTGACCCACTACTGTCAATCTCTATCGTTAAGGCAGGATTATTTCCTACAGCTTGAAAGATAGACGTTCCTACCACTATGGCAGAGTTGTTTTCAAAGGTAATTAAGCTTAAACTCAAAGAATCGAGAGACATGTCATTTTGAGTTAGGCACGAAATTTTGACATAATTTTGCGGAAGCTCTGCTGAGGCTGTCATGGCGAACATGAAAAATAAAAAGACAATCATCAATGCAACCGTTTAGTGTTTCTATTTTTCTTTCCGTGTCCCGCATGTATTCTGCTTCACCATAAGTAGATCGGCTGTCTGTAGCAACAACAACTCCTTTCGCAAATTTCACTGCAACAATTATTGTCATAATACCCAGCTTCTGAATAGTTCGTATATAATTATTTCCTAAGTTAAATGTCTGCTACAATAGCTTCCTTTGGAAAGGCAGTAAGCAGGACAATTCCTGAGTTATTTTCACACTATCTATGGCTGACTTTCTTTTGAATAGGTTCTCAATGGTTTTTCTAAAATAGTTGAATTTTTCTCTTGACCCACAACTTCCGACAGAAGGTCGTACGCTTTGCTAACACCGTTCATACCGCCTAAAGCTGAAAGAGGAGATGTTTTTGCTCTCCAATCGAACGACTTGATTGGGTTAAGTCTCCTCGTGAAGTATTCCTTTTCTTTGCAGTCGATTCCTTCTTTGATAGCTAAGTGTAAGAGGTCCCTTGCAAGCCGGTGAACGACGTAAATTCCAAGCGCAGATAGAAGAAGATATTTACCGTTATCCTTACTCTTTTCTTTGTCTTTTTTCTCATTGCTTTTTCGACCAATATTTGAACTAAACCTTCGACCAAACTCCTCTCGGTCTTCTTTGCACTTTCCCGGATTTTCCAATGCTTGAGGAATCAAATTTTTGAGCGCTGACCAATAAGCTTCCAAGAAACATGTTTTATCCTCCACGGATAAAGCTGTGAATTCTTTATCTTTGAATAGAATTTCCAGCGACGATACAAACGAATTTAGTTGTATGGGTTTTCCGCTATTTCTTTTTCCGCTAACATTGATCTTGGCTCTTAGCGGCGAGGCTTCTCTGCAATTCAATGTTATTCCTATTTGTGCTCCGATTATTCTCCAGCCTTCCTTGTCAACTAATGACAAGCCTTCAATACCGCTGGTCTTAATGCTGTATAGAAGGGCATCTTTCAATGATGGGCTAATTCCTCTTTGTGTTTTGTTGACAACAAAAAAAATCGTTTTTTCAATATCCTCGGCAGTTAAGGAGCAGACGTTTTTGGATTCTTTAGACTTAATCTTTTCTGCAGCGCGTTTAGAATCAACAAATACAACAGGCAATTCATAATCCATTAGGTCCGAAAATAAGGATGCGCCTAAACTTTTTGTAAAGAAGAACCGGTCTTGGACTTTGCTAAAGCCGCCTACTCTGTGTTGCCCGTCTATTATCCAAATTGACCCCTTTTTTCGCTCTATTTTCAACGTGCCAAGGTCACCATCTAGCGGACAAAAGTTGGTTTCTCTTAGGCCGACCAGAAGTGCTGGCATTACAGCCAACGGACTTTTTTCCAAGTACTCAACGAGCTGAGAAGTGCGTTCTTCGTATCGCTCTCGTTGATAGCCTTCAAGCTCCTCTTCTTTGAATTTGTCCAATTCGTATAGAGCCAAGATATCGTTTACTTTCATTTTGCCTACGTACATTTCTATGTTTTTTTGGATGAGTTTTATGGCTTTTACTTCAACTGTTCCACAATGATTCTCCTTTGAAAGAGCGATGTTAGAAAGAAGCTTTAATCTTTGATCTTGTTCGATTTTTTCTGGGAAAAACATCTCAGGGTTATTCCAGCATTCTTCACAGACACTTCTTTCTCCTTTTTCTATTGGATGTGAGTCTCCATTAATCTCAAACCCACAACAAGAGCAAATCAATCTAGTATTTCCTCCTTGACATATATGCCATTTGTGAAAGCTTCATCGAAGGTTCTGCATCCCTGAACTTTCACTTTCATTATTCCTTTATAAGGTGGGAAAGTCCCGCCTGAGCCCCATAGTCTGCGTGCAGTGGCAAGTGCAGCAAGCTGTTCTTGACTCCACTGTGGCGATATGTAATCGTTCTTTTTTAGGGTGTAGATTGGTTGGAAACGCATAGGATAAGCTACTGCCCCCCAGCTTAATACGTTCTTTGTCCTCGCAAAAAAATCCTGCGGACTATCTGTAAAGTTGTATAGCAAGTAAACAAGAATGTTTCGTCCATCAATGCCAGTGGAATTGAGAAGTTCAATTGCTTTCTCCACAGCGGGTCCGACATCTGAAGTATCATAGGAAATCCTGACAAAGCGATCTATTTTAAGTTCTGATATTTTCTTAGCGACTTTTTCTGTTATTAGTCTAGCGTCCAATCCTTGATTGAAATCGACTGCTAGACCTAAATCTTTAACTTCTGACAAAACATTCTCCCAACTTTTACTGGCTAAGAAATTATTGTCAAAAAAGATGACTCGAGTATGCCCTGGCCAAATTAAATCCTTGATGCTTGCTCTTTCACTGTTGAGTCTGCCTTCAATTCGAGAAACACCACAGAAAGTGCAAGATCGTATGCAACCTCTTGTTGAAAAAACGATACTGGCTTTTGATTTTTCATTCCATTCAGGAACCAAACTATAATCTGGACACAAGCCTTCAGCTTCTGGAAATATCCCCTTAAAAATTCGTTTTGTGTTAACTCCACTCAAGGCGGCGTGCTCAGGCATGAGCGATGCATATAATCCGCCCAACCAAAGCTCAGCGTTAGGAAATTTTGATGAGTAATACTGAACCGCTTCCCAAACGGATTCCCACGCCCAAGTAAAGAGACTCGTTACATAAATAATATCGGGTTCCACTTTAATCGCTTGTCTTGTACCCCAAACAAGTTCTGTAGTATTACCAATTCTTTTTTGATATGCAGAAAGTTTTAGGAGACCTAAAGGTGGGTATGCCGAATAATATTTCGGCTTAACTAAGAGTACATGTTTAGCCACTACGATCCCCGCCATACCTGCCGAGTGCTTAGGCGATCGTAAGGTATTCTACGTGGACATTTTAAGTCTTTGCACACATGCAAGTGATTTTCAAGCAAGTCATTGAAATAATTTCACTCTTTCAAGTGAAATCAAGCAATTCAATTATTGTGAACAAACAGACTAAATGGCTGAAAAACTAATATTTCAAGATAGTTAATATTATACACTAACAGAATCAGGCGGTACCGTGGAAAAAACTCAACTTGACTTGAAATCATTGAAATTAAAAGTAACTTACAGATCAATCGACGAGGATATTGTCAATACTTTCTACATTCTGTGTTTATCAAATTCCATATTGTACAGAAGAGCAGTTGGATATTTCACTTCTACGGCTTTATCGGAAGCTGCTCGAGGCATATATTACTTAGTAAAGAATGATGGAAGAATAGAGATAGTGGCAAGCCCCAAGTTGACTGAAGAGGATATAAAAGCGATAGAAGCAGGATACGAATCGAGAAAAATTGTAATGAAAGCCTTGGAACAGGGGCTGAGGGAAAACCTAACTGAACCCGATACCGTCTTAGTTCAGAATCTAACCTGGATGATAGCCAACCAAAAAATGGACATAAAGATAGCAGTACCCAAATCAAGAAAGAATGAAGGAATATACCATGAAAAAATCGGCTTGTTTTATGATCCAAAAGGAAACGTTGTTGCTTTCTCGGGTTCCCTTAATGAAACTAGCAGTGGTTTGGTATCTAATTACGAATCCATCGACGTTTCGGTAAGCTGGGAAGAAGGCGCCCGAGAAAAAGAGCGAGTCAGGAATCATATTGAACATTTTGAACTGCTTTGGAAGGGTGGAAGCCCAGGACTAGAGGTAATTGACTTTCCAGAAGCTATCAAACGGGTTTTAATCGAAAAATATACTCCCAAAAAGCCCGAAATAATCACTAATGTGAAAAATATAAAAAAAGACGAGTTTCCGAAACGTATTCCTTACGAGTTTCAGGAAAAAGCAATCAATGCTTGGTTAAGTGCAAGCTACAAAGGAATTTTGGCGATGGCGACTGGTTCCGGCAAGACATATACTTCATTAAAAGCTTTGGAAAAATGCCCGGAGTTAAAGTTGGCTTTGATCATCGTGCCTTCATCTAATTTGGTCTATCAATGGGAAAATGAAATCAGGAGAGAATATGGCGAGAACTCGATTATTAGAACAGCTCACAGTGGAGAGAAAGATTGGAGAGGCAAAATTGACAGAATGATCGACTGGCTTAAAATTCATGATTCAAGCTCAAAGAGAGCTTTTGTAGTTGCGACAATACATACTGCACGAAGCGACATTTTCAGGGAGACCCTTAAAAGAATTCCAAGTAAGTATATTGGCATAGTTGTTGATGAAGTTCATCATAGTGGTGCGCCGATCTTTAAAAGAATATTCGATATAGAGGCTCAATATCGTTTAGGTTTGAGTGCAACTCCTGACAGAGAATGGGATGATGAGGGGAATCAAGCTATTTTCGATTTCTTTGGAAAGGTTGTCTTTGAATATAGCATTTCTGATGCAATTAGAGATGGCTTTTTATCAAAATATTATTATTATCCTCACATTGTTCCGTTAAACTTTGAAGAGAGAACTAACTTTGGAGAAGTAAGCAGAGATATCGCTGCAACGACTTCACAGATTCGCGGGCAGTATTTGAGAACTCGAGAAATGACTACGCCTCAACTGCTGCAGTACCTTGAAAATAATGCTCCTGAATTATCAGTAAAGCTAAGGGCTTTATTCCTGAAACGTGTCGAAATTGTTAAAAAAGCCGAAAATAAATATGAGGCATTAAGGAAGATAATTAGAAACTACCCTGTAAAGAGATGCCTTGTTTATTGCAATGATTTGAAGCACCTAGAAGAGAACGTGAAAGTTATTTATCAAGAAGGATTCGAACCAATAGAGTTTTCATCAAGAATAAAGCCAGAAACAAGGAAAAAAATCCTTCAAGCCTTTGAAGAAGGCGGAAACAAAAACACTTTTTTGGTAGCCGTCAAATGCCTCGATGAGGGTATTGATATTCCGGCGTGTGATTCAGCTATACTAGTTTCTTGTTCTAGGTCAGTTAGAGAATTTGTTCAAAGACGTGGTAGACTTCTTAGAAAACACCCGACCAAAGATTTTTCGACGATCCATGACATAGTGATATTACCTTTTGCGAATAAAGAGGAAGCTTATCCATTAACTCTAAGTGAGTTTGGGTTTATCAAGGAAGAGCTAAGGCGTGTTGAAATTCTTTCAGGGAACGCTGAAAATAGCAAAGATTTTAATGTTGATAATCAGATTCAACTGTACAGGCGTTACGTGCTAGGTTAGTCTGGGGACGAAGGATGACCAAGATAACAAGTTTGCAGAGTTTATTGGAACAGGCATCAAAGAGCTTCTCAGTGCCATTGCCTCTTCTTGAAAACATTTTGGACATTGAACGAAAAAGGTTGTACCTTTTTGATTCGCCAAGAACCTCTGTTTTAGACGACATACTGCACATGATTCAGGAGGAAACCCAAAAACGCAGCTAACAAAAATTGAGATTCATAACTTCGGACCCTATAAAGGCACTTTTGAACTGGATCTAAAAACAAGTTGCAACAAAAATATCGACATAATATGGGGAACGAACGGGTCTGGAAAAACTCATATTTTCAAAGCGATAAAGTGGGGACTCTATGGATACGACCCTTCTCCAAAAGATACGACGCCTCGACTCGGAAACCGCGCGGACGCATGGGAATACATTTACGGAACAAACAAAGAAAATCAATCTCCACCTGACCCTTACATGCATGTATATCTATGGTTTGAAAACAAAGTGGGAACAAATACTGATTCTTACTTATTAAAAAGAAGCACTCGCCCGAAATTTCCTGGCATGTTGACAAATTACTCACAGATTGATGTAAATGTGGAGCTTTACCGCAATGGTCAAGATGTGCCCAATATTACGGAGGTCATAGAGTCGCTCTTGCCTGTTGCTGCTAGCCAATTCTTTATGTTCCATGGAGAAGACTTGCGTTACATGTCACAAGAACATTTAGCGCATACTAAGAAAGCTATTGAGTTGATTCTTGAAGCGAACACATTCAGGGCTGGCATTCAAGACCTCAATAAAATTGCTGATGTACTGGAAAAAGAACATGACGAAGAAGTTGCTAAAGTCGAAGGAATGCAACAGCTAGTGAACTCTAAGGATCATTTTGCTAAGAAAATAGAGTCAGACGAAAAAGCCTTAGATGACGCTTTGAAAGAAATGGAGTCGACTAAAAAGAAACTTGAAGAGATTGAAGGCGAGCTTAGGAACCGTGAGAAGTCAAAGGTGGCAATGGCTAGGCTTGATGACCTTAGAAAACAGAAATCTCAACTTCAGGATGATGAAAAGAAATTATTTACGAGGCGAGATACTATGATAAACCAGCTCGCCCCTTTCGCCATTCTTTCAGATCTTAGGAAAGCCTTGGAAAAAAAACAAGTTAAGCATCAAGAAAGAGAAGAACTCAATAAAAAAATCCAGTTGCTTGAAGGCAGAATAGAGCTCGCAAACGAAATATCTAAACTGGAAGAGTGTATTTGTGGTCATGACATCACAGAGATTGAAAGAAAATTTATTGAAAGCCAAAAGAGTTCCTTTAATAAACGTATTGAAGATTTGAAGTCCAAGCTGGTAGAAGAAGACCCCACGTACTATGATCTGAGCTTAACGGTACGAGGCATAGAGAGTAGCGACCCAGATTTTGAAACCCTCCAAAAAGACATCACAGATGTAAATCTAAGAAAAGATGAAGTGGAATCTGCAATTAGTGGAATAGAGCGTCAACTATCCGAAATAGAAGAAGAGAAAATAAAAGAACTAAACGGTGAACGAGACGATTTGAAAAGAAAAGAAGGGGAAATTGATGAACGCATCAGAACGATAACTTTGAGGAAAAAAGAGGACGGAGACAACAAAGAAAGATGTGTAAAATTAATTCAGCAGCGAGAAAAAGCCTATTCAATATCTACCGTACTCGAAGAGCAACATGAACTAGCTGAGAAATGTCATGGGGCTTTTGATTTTGTGTTGTCCCAACTTTCTGTTCTTAGAAAGACTCAGATAATGGAAAATTCTACAAAATACTTTAGCAGACTTACAAATAAACCGGAAGAATATACTAGGATTGATATCGACGATGACTACAACGTAAGGGTTGTTGATTCTAAGGGCAATGTAATTTTCAGGCCAGGATTATCAACCGGAGAACGAGAAATCGTTGCACTTTCCTTTATTTTGGGGCTCAAAAGTGCTTCCGAAAAAGTGGCGCCCCTAATATTAGACACGTTTTTTGTTCATCTTGATGAATCTCATTACACAAACATAGTCAGAGAAATGCCGTCATTTGCTGATCAGACAGTGCTAATACTTACAGATTTGGAATACAAAAATCTGAGAGAAAGAGCGCCAAATAGTTTTTTTGATGCCGTGAATCATATTTGGCAAATTAACCGAATTCAGGTAGAGGAAAGATCAGAACCGACGCTGATTAAAGAGGGGGAAACTAATGAGTAAGGATGAATGTGCAGCACCAGCAATTCTAATGTGCTCCGAGGAGGCATTTCGGATGTACACAACGTTATGCGCAGGTGCAAAAGAAGAAAAGGAAGACAACAAACGCCGAAAAACAAAAGAAAAGGCGTTTTCAAGTCGCACTCCTGCTTTTTTCCTTGCAGCTGCAATTGGAATTGTGAATGAAAAAAGCTTCGTAGCAAAAAGGGAAAAAGAGCTTACCAGACGAGAGTATATTCTTGACCATTCAAATTTCGGTCCTTTTGAACAACTTATCAAATCTAAATACGATCTGAAAACCGAATCGGAAATAGTTAATAAGCTATTGGAATTCCAAGAATATGGTATACGTGAACTCTACGATGAATATCACAAATTGGGAAAGATTAATTTTCTGCGGATCTACAGAGATGCGAAAACACGGGCGTGATTTGTCTAACCTCAAGATTGAGAAGTCTTTGAGACTTCAATTTTAAATCTCGAGCAAATCAAAGTTGTTGGCCAATCAATTCTTCGAGATAAAATCTGAATGCGTCGTTTTTGAATGATGAAAGCATTTTGTGGTTTTTTTTCCATGCGTCAGTGATTATTTGCCCCGCAGTTTCAGTCGTCAACGTTTCTACACCGTCTATTTTGCCATATTGCCTTTTTGTTTCAATTACAAGGTCTTCCAGCTTATCATATAGTTTGGTTACTGTTATGTGAAGCAAAGCTTCCTCTTTCGTAGAGTATGGCAGTTTCGCTGGTTCGCTAATACTTGGTGCCGCGCCAAGGAGTGATTTAGTTAGTGTTCTTGCATCAAATACTTTGAAACCTAATTCTTCTAATTTTGTTGTTACATCCTCTATTGCTAAATTAGAGGGAGCAAACCCTGAAGCGATGGATAATAAACCCTTTGCTGGATATTTGATTCCCTCAATTTCCACATACTTATCCCGAAACTTGAAGTCATTAATAGCTTGATCCTTTGTTGCACGGATTACATCTTCTCTTGAAATCGTTGTGAATGTTTTTTTATTGCCAGGCGATTGTTTAACCGATGAACGGCGACTAACGAGGTCTCCTTCTGTAATCATTTTCAATTCTTGTAGCATGCAGATTATTGCCGATTCGAGATAAAGCGCGAGGTGTTGTTCGCTATAACAGACTAAGTCTTTTTCTGAATGAGTATTCCTATTTCTAAGTTCTTTCATCTGAGTTGTCATTTCATTGGTGAAAAAAACAAAGTCGCTTTCGGCAGGGTTTTTCAGATGATTTTCTACAATACTAAAAAGATTAACAACTTTGAAGAGGCCAATCCATTCGCCAATTGTGAATTTGTCGGTTGTTTTTCCGACTTGTTTTCGATAATTAACGACGTCTTCAGCCTCTTTGTTAGATAATTTTGGGAAGTATTCATTATAAAGCTCTTCGAACACCGTTTGCAGGATTTTTCCGCATTCGTCTATTACGCTCCGATAATGTTTTTCGTCCCGCAGTTTCCTTGCCTCTCGGACTCGTTCAGCTAAGAGCACTCAGTACCAACCCAACGTATTGTATTGAGTACTATTTGTTAATAGGTTTTTAGCATTTCAGCGTCACAAAATCTACTAAGCGCATGAAGTTAGATATAATGATCCGTAATGAATATTTTGAGAAGCTTGAATAAAGAGAAGTATGATAGCTTCCGCTAAAACAATAAATTAAATGGCGAAAAAAAACCTGAAAAGAAGATCCCTTTCGCTTAGTTTCTTAAATCTATGAGGTTGCTTGATTTTGAGTCTGCCCTGAAGCACTCGGTTGAGATCGCACTGAGGTCGCTGTTGCTGGTGCGCGACGCTTCTCTTAGGTACAAGACTTTCACGCTGGAAAGCTGGAGCTTATGATGGAGAACCTGCGCTGTAGAGGAGTAGCTAAGGTGCGGATGCACGTGGCCCTATGCTTTGCATGCATGTATGCTGTGGCAATTACAGCCCATAAGATAGTTAGGCCAGAACTGGCCAACAGCATAGCAGCGTTCACGTACTAAAAGTTCAAAGATAAAAATGAATTTATGACCACTTATGCGCGCGCGGGGGAAGTAAAAGTGAATTTCCAATGGTGAAAATCGTGAATCTGCTTAAAAAATAACATGTAAAAAGCTATTAACCACATATTTTGAGCTAACAAGTTTTAAATTGCCTTAGAGATATAATAACAACTAGTGAGAAATTAATTGAAGATTCTCCATACCGCAGATATTCATTTAAAATGCTTCGGCGATGAACGTTGGGTCGCTCTTAAAACGATTATCGAAATTGCCAAAAAAGAACGAATTGACATTTTAGTTGTTAGCGGGGATCTTTTTGATGCAGAAACTGACACTGAAAACCTTAGACCAAAAATACAGGAAGTATTTTCTAACAATGACTTCAAAATTGTGCTAATACCTGGAAATCACGATTGTACGGTTTGCCAGGGTATGTATTTTGGCTCTGATGCAACCCTTCTTACGGATTTAGCTAAGCCATTTGAACAGGACAATGTGCGCATATGGGGACTGCCTTTTGAGGAGATCACAACTGAGGAAATAATTGAGAAACTTGCCTTTTTGAAAAACAAGCTTGACAAAGAACACATTAACATACTTCTACATCATGGCGAGTTACTGGACGCCTTCTTTTCAAGAAGAGATTTTGGTGATGAAGGCGAACAACGATATTTGCCTCTGAAATTGAGTTATTTCAAAGACATGAAATTAGACTACGTCTTGAGTGGACACTTTCACTCCAACTTTCGGGTTTGGACGTTTGCTGGTGGCGGATTCTTTGTTTATCCAGGATCACCTATTTCAATAACAAAAAAAGAAACCGGACAAAGAAAACTTAACCTTTTTGAAGTGGGGAAAGATCCCGCGCCATATCTACTAGAAACTCCCTATTTTGAAGAGGTTACAATAACCTTGGACCCATTCGAAGAAGACCATCCATTGGAAATTGTTAAAGAAGAATTGGGTAAGGTTAAGCCTGTTGCACATGTAATTTTAATGATTAATGGCTACATTAATGGAACTAAAATTGGAATGACAGAAGACTCATTTGCAAAAGCAGTGCAAGAAGAAACAAAAAACAAATGTGAAACTCACTTTGAGTTTAAAGATGTCAAGGCGATTCTTGAAAATGACCTTTTCAAAAGTTACTTAGAGAAACTGGAAACGCGAGGTTTCACGGATGAAAGGAAGGTTCAGTTGCGAGATCTAGCAATTAAGGCAATGATGGAGTCAAATGCATGAGAATAGACGAATTCAAAATAACAAAATACGGTCCTTTGCATGATTATGGTAAAACTAAACTCAAGGATTTCACATTGTTTTTCGGTGAGAACGAGGATGGAAAAACCCTTTCAATTGACGCTTTGACTAAATTGATGTTTGGAGGCAGAGACATCAAAGAATTCGACTCTAACATTAACAGAGTTGATGAAAAACCGGATGGCTATGTAGGAGTAAGAGACTCCAAAGGCAAGCTGATAAAAATTCCTGAGAAAGGAAGTTTTAGAAAGAATTATGATTTGACCGCATCTGAATGCAGGAATATTTTCGTAATTAGGAATAGCGACCTTTCGATTACTTCAGAAGACAAATTCTACAACAGTGTAGGCGCTCGCCTTATGGGTTTGAGAACTGGGGAGCTCACGATTGTTGAGGAAAAACTGAGAGAAATAGGCAAAATCACGCCTGGCAATAACTTCCGAAACGATATAAAAGGAAGAATAGATGACTCAAAGGCTTTGTTAGAAAACATCGATTTGTTAACTAACGAAATTGAGAAAGAGGACTTAGACAAACTTGAGACTGAAAACATCGAGTTAAGCAACGAACTTCAAAATGTTGAAGGGAATATTAAACTCCTGGAAGATGCTAGCAAGAGAGAGATTTACGAGAAAGGAAGCGCGGCTTTAGTCAAACTTAAAGAAAGTCTTCAAAATTTTAACCAACTTGAGCAATTTAACCAAGAAGATGAAAGAAGATGGCGAGACGCTCAGAGGGATATAGATGCCCAAACAAAAATAGAGGCTGATGCTCAGAAAGACCTTGAAACAAATAAGAATACACTAATGCAAAAGACTGATGAATTGAACAAAGCTGAACAGGCTTTCTCAGAATTGAAAATCACAAAACAGAAACTGAACGAAGAAATAAAACCCAAAATATCCGAATATGAGACAAAGAAGGTCACTGTTGTTCAGCAAACTGGAAAGAGTAAGTTTTTCACAGTTTTAAGCTCTTTTTTTGCCATAATGCTTCTGATAGTTGTGGTCGGGATATTGGTTTCTCCTACATTATTCTTTTACTCAATGGCCGTTGTTTTTGGTCTTTTGTTGGCTGCGTCTTTGGTAACAAAGATAAGGTACATTTCGAACAAAGCAACGCTAGCTGGGGTTTTCGAAAAAATTAAACTCTCGGCGTCTGTTTACAATTTGAGTGGCGAAAGTATAGAAGAGATTCTTCCCAAAATTGAAAGCTTTGATCAGGAATATGAAATCAAATCCACCAAACTAACAAATTTGAAAGCAGAAAAACAAACGTCGGAAAACAAGGTTAACGACATACAGAACAAAACAATTCCGGATATACAGTTAAAGTTGAAGGATCTCGGTTTGCAGATTGAAACAATAATAAACAAATCTGGGACAGCTTCTCTTGAAAAGTATTCGGAATCCCTTGCTCAAAAGTTAGGAATAAAGAAGATTGTTGAACAGCAAGAGACAGTCCTTGAATCCACTTTCGGAACTGAATTAAGGGAGCAAGAGGAACGAATTGCTTTTTGGACAAAGGAAATAGAAGAACTGGAAGATTTCAAAGATAAGGCAAAAGACACCAAATATTCTACTAAAACTGATACTGCACTCAAGAAAAGGCAAAGCGACATAGACATTAGGCAAAAAGAAATCAATGTGAAACTCACAGCTGCCAAAGAAGAAATGAAAACAATCGAGCGAAAAGCAAGTGAGATTTTGAGATCAGGTGAATGCTTAAACTGCGAAACAAACACAGATCTCCATGCAATTAGAAACGAGATTGTTGACTTTGTTGAAAATAACGAAAATGGCAGAAATAACGTATTGGAAGCATTGAACATTTTTGAAGAGATTGAAAACGAAGAGAAAAGCAAAGTTACAACCCTATTTGGCGATAACAGCAAGGTATCGGAATATTTTAGAGAAATAACAAATAATTTTTACAAGACCGTGCGATTGAATCCTGAAGAACAGGAAATCCAAGTGGAAAGAAATGACGGCGAAATCTTCAATGCTGACCAATTGTCTGCAGGAACCTATGACCAACTTTATCTCTCAATTAGGCTCGCGCTAGGCGAAAAACTGTTGAAAGGCGAAAAAGGGTTCTTCATAATGGATGACCCATTCATAAAAAGTGATAAGAAGAGACTAGAAAGACAGCTGAACATTTTGACAAAGATTAGCCAGTCAGGTTGGCAGATATTGTATTTTAGCGCTAAAGAAGAGGTAAAAGAAGCCCTTCAAAAGTTCATTGAAAATGGCTCTGTAAACTTAGTTGAAACCCGCGCCGTGGCAAGGTAGTATCTCCCTTCCCATTTTTTCAATCTCTTCATTTTGTAACTTTATCTCGAGAGTTCAAAGTTTATTTGGTTTTGTTTGGTCTAATGTTCTGAAATTGTTCAATAATGTTAATGATTTCTTTGAAATCTAAAAGCTGGTAATCTGCTAATCCTATCTGAGCAGTCTTCTGCCCATATTCGGCGATGGCGGTCTTTAACCCAAGTTCTTTGGCTGGCAATATGTCTTTTTCTATTGAATCTCCAACCATTAGAATTTCTGAGTTTGATATGCCGGGGCATTCTTTTCTGAGCATGTCCAATGCTAACAAAAGTGGTAAGCCGGTATGTTTACTTTTGTTTGTATCCTCATGTCCAACGACAAATTTGAAGTATGGTTCTATCCCCATACCTAATAATCGTTGGTAAGCTTTGGTTTTTGGTGCATCGGTAACAATCGAGAGAAAAATACCTTTTCTTTTCAGTTTTCCGAGGACTGGTTTTACATTGGGGTAGGGTTTTAGGAATTTGTTTTTTGTTTTTAGGTAGGTGTTGATTCCTGCGGCGAGTATTTTGTGATCAAACTGATCGATGCTTCTTAGAAACTCTGAGAATGCTGTGTTTGATTCTATTCCCACGTCAAAGTAGGTTTTCATTAAAAGTTCAAATGCTTGGTCTTCCTTCATCTGCAATCCTGACGCTACCATCGCCTTAATCGATGCTCTACATGATTCCTCCTTCATCTGAATGAAGTCAATCAATGTATTGTCAAGGTCAAACAGGATTGCTCGTATCTTAGGCATACTTACACTTGGTAAGAACACTGGAATTTTAACACTTTCTAGTTCCTATATGCCTTCATCATCGAAAAAGAGGTCTTCAGAGTCTTTATTATCGCCAGAATCACCTGTTTCATCCATTAACGCACCACAGTTCTCGCAAACTATTGCATCATCAGGGTTATCATGTCCACATGATTTGCAAGGCCACAAAAGGACCACCATTACAGCAGTTATTTGATTTAGTTTAATACGTTTTTCGAAGGGGTGTTGGTTTGCAGAATCGATTGATTTAGTTTCATTCGCTTGTTTTGTCTCCAAGCATTTTGTTGCAGAAATCAATAGTAGGTCCAACAAAGTTATTGTTGAGGACTTCAGGATTAATAATTATGGTTGATTTATTGTCTTTTATTTTTTCAAAAACATTTTTCCAAGGAATTTCGTCGTTTTCTTTGGGAATCTGATGGGGCAAATCTCCAAAGCCATGTATGTGATATGCCTTTAAAGCTTCAGACGGAATTTTCATAAGATCCTGTTTAAAACTATCAACAATAGCTTCCGATGAAACCTCTCCGTGCTTTTTTCTTAAGTCGGCTTTGTTTTGGGTGAATAAGGTTTTGAAGTCAAGCACAATGCCTGTGGTACCAATTAATTCTTTATTATTATCAACCAAGAATCCCCAAAAATCCCTAATTTCTCGTCCGTTTGAAATCTGTTTGTAGGTTCTATTTTCTAATAGAATTACAGGCTTATTTTTTGAAGTCTGTTGAAAAGCATCCAAAATGGCGATTATTCCTTCAACTATGGACGCAAAAGGGTTTTTGATGCCTGCACTCGGGTGAATTTCAATTATGCTCGGTTCCACTTCAAAATAATTGGAAATATTGATTATCATTTCTGCAAATTCTCTTCTCCAGGTTACTTTGTCCCAATCTAATTTGTGATTAGATTCAAGTTCAGGGTCAGTGTGAAGAATGTATCTCAATTCAGATGGGAAAATGGTGTCTTTCTGATATAACTCCTCAATTGCCTCTTCTGTAAGTATAGCTCCGTCTTTTAGCGAGGTAACTGATTCATTTTTCTTAAGAAAATTGCCTGGCACTTCCATGTACTTGCATGAAAATTCTTTTGCAGCGTCCCAGCGTTCTCTTAATCCTCCTCTGAGAGGTTCATTTTTTGCTCTTTTTCTACTAACGTTTGGATATACGTAATTAGTATTTTGCATCCAAGTCTTGTCCTTCTATTGCACCTACATTAGGTCGTCAAACATGCTGTCGGATTCTTCTGTTAACTGGTCATCCCAACACTCCCAACACATACCATCGTAGCTTTCGCTATCCTGCTCACTGATTTCTTTTCCACAAACCTTACATTTTCTATTATTTTCTTCTTCAGTCATTTCATGTCTCTCCACTCTTCATTTGATTAATCGCATAGGCATTTGTAGTCGCAGTAGTTGCATTCCCAGCTTCCTTTTTTAGGTTCAAATTCTGCTGCCTTGATTTTTGCCGCCATCTCCGTTATTTCTGTTCGAATTGCCTCAATAGCTTGGTTTTCAGGCTCAAAAAACACTTTCTCGTTAGACCGCAAAAACCAGTTTCCTACCTTCAATGGATTATCGCCAGGGTAGATTTCTTTGACAGCAAGCGCGTAAACCAGCATCTGCATGTCTTTTTTGAGTTCGTTAAGAGAGGTCGCTTTCTTGCTTGTCTTGTAGTCCACAACAGTGTAGCTAGATCCATATTTGTCGATGCGGTCGATTCGTCCTCTTAGCCGTATGTCGCCAATAGAGGTTTCAAACCATCGTTCAATGTCCACAATCTCCGTCTTGCTCTTAGCCTGCTCGTCGAGGAAAACCTTCAAGATCGCTTTCGCTTCCGCATAGTCACGTTGCTCATCAATCTTGGATTTGTAGCCTTTCGGATCCCAATATTTAGCGAGAAGCTCCTCAGCAACGTCTTCGTTTATGGTTTTGCCGTCTTTCTGCATCCGGGTTAATTGTTCCGCGATACTATGCAATGATGAGCCGAAATCAAAGTAGTAGCGGGGCTTTTCTGGAATCTTCATGACATGGCGATACTGGTAGAGCCTGGGGCATTTCTTGTAGCCGACAAATTGCGAGACGCTAAACACGTGGTTTTCGGGCACTGTAACTTGCTCTTCATCAGGTTGTTCCAGTGCTGAGTAGTCGGGTTCTTTTAGTTTGCCTATTAATTCATTTTTGACGTCTAGGTCTTTGTTTGTTGATTTAGCGTATAAGAGGACGTCTTGTAGGGCTTCGTTGAATTTTCCAGTTGCTAGGTTTGATATTACTTGTCTCATGAGGCGCGTTTGCGTTTGATTTTCTTCTGTTGCAGATTCAGCAGAGAGATCTTGAGCTTCAGCTTGCTGGAAATCTATGCTTTCGTTTTGTTGATAGTCTATTTCTTTTAAGAATTTTGAGGGTTTGGAATCAGTTTTATTTTCGCCGTATCTTTTAGCGTAAGTAATTATTAGTTTATCTTTTGCCCTGGTTATAGCTACATAAAATAGTCTTCTTTCCTCTTGTAGATGAAGTTCTTTTTCATCAAATTTTGATTGTACGCCCTTGAGTAATTCTAACGGTATGGCAAACTTGTCTTTCTGATATATTGTAGGCATTTTTCGCTCGACAAGATCAGGAATTATGACCACAGGGTATTGCATACCTTTGACGCCATGGATGGTTGAGATGACTACAGCTTGTTCTTCGAGGTTTTTCTCTTCGATTTCAAAGTTTGACGCAAAGGACAGATACTCTGTGAAGTCTTCTACGTCATTATCCGGATAGATACTGTTGAATTCCTCGGCAAACTCGACAAACTGATTTAAGAGTTGGATGTTTCGGTTGTTTTGAAGTGCTATCTCGTATTTGTAGAACTCACGTTCAAAAAGCAAGTTGTGAATGAAGTCAAGTGTTCGAAGCCTCTTTTTGGAGCCAATTAAGTCAGAAATAGTCTGTTTGGCTTGAAGGAACTTGAATTTGTCCACATCTATATCGCTTAAGTGGTCAAACGCTTCATATAATGAAAGGTCATTTTGATCTGCATAACAGTTGAATTTGCATATCTCAATCTGCCTAATGGCGTAATTGTTTCGGTTTAGGATTCTTACGATTTCAGCGTTGTTTTCTAATGGGTTACTTATGGCTTTTAGGTAAGCTGTAATGTCTTTTATGATGGGCTCTTGGAAGAAGCCTGTCTCGCCAACAAAGTTAAAGCGAAGGGCTTGCTTTCTAAATGCTTTGATTATTGGTTCAGCCGTCGACCTTCGCCTGCAAAGTATCGCTATATCTTGTAAGGGATATTTCTTAACAAGCTCTTTGACTGTTTCAAGGATATAGTTTGCTTGTGAAGAGTCGCTTGGAGTTTCGACGACTACTACTTTTTCTCCGTCAGGGTTGGTTGTGAAAAGTTTCTTGATTGTTCTTTCTAGACTGTTTTCTATTAGTTTGTTGGCGACTGTTACGATTTTTTTGGTGCTACGGTAGTTGTGTTCTAGCGCTTTTTCAACGTAGTTAGGGAACATTTTTTTGAATTCTGCTATGTTGGTTAGGTAGGCTCCCCGGAAACGATAGATGCTTTGGTCGTCATCTCCTACTACGGTGATGTGGCCATGCTGGCTAGCGATCAAATGGACTATCTGCAATTGTATGTAGTTAGTGTCTTGGAATTCATCAACGATAACGAACTGGAATTTTTCTCGATATTTCTTTAGGATTAGCGGCTTGCTTTTTAGTAGGTTATAGACTGCGCAGAGCATGTCTCCAAAATCGAGCATGTTATTTTTTGTTTTGTAATCTTCGTAGGAGCGGTAGATTTTTAGTATGTCCTTTAGATTGTTTAGGTCATCAAGAGCTTCTTCATCCAGTGTGTTCTTTTCCTGTTTTTCGATGTATTGTTGAATGTCGTCTGGCGAGATCGATTCGTCTTTGCATCTTGATATGAACTTCGCCATTTCTTCCGCTAAGGTGTAGGGTTCATGGTTGAATTCAAGATATTCAATGCCAAAGCGGTTGATGTTCTTAGTTAAGTAAACTAGTTGGGCAGTGTCAGTAATTACCTTGAAGTTAGCGTTAAGTTTAGTGTTGAGAATATTATCCTGAATAACCTGATTACAGAAAGAATGAAAAGTCGATATGCTTAAGTCCTCAGCATTCCCAACCATTCCTATGACTCTATTCTTAAGCTCCTCGGCCGCCTTTTGGTTAAAAGCTAAGGCAAGTATGTTCTCTGTTTTGGCGCCCCGATCGATCAGATATGCAATTTTACTTGCCACAGTCAAAGTTTTGCCTGAACCCGCACCAGCTATTATTAGAAGAGGTTTCTCAATTTCTTTTACAGCTTCTGCCTGCTGTGGATTCAAACTATCAAAAATATTGGCCGTTAGATCTATCTCCTTTTTCAATCAACCATGTCACCAAGAGAGGCATACATTATGATAAACGAATTCCAGATTTAACTCTTGGTAATTTATAATTCAGGTAAATTTGAGTTAAGCGAAGCGTAAGGAGGTGAGTTATTTGTTTTTGTTCTAGCGCGCGCTTAATTATTTGCCTCAATGTCACGTGAACGATTATGCACGTATTCGTAGCTCTTCCAATACTTCTCAAAGAGATGTGGTGCATTCTTCTTTGAAATGCGAAGGCTAATCCATGATTGAGAGTCAGTACCATAAACGTAATATTCCACATTCAACAACCCAATTTCTGACTTTGCATCAATAGCTATAATTGTATGCATAGGTAAGAGGTCATGAGTCCTAATATCAAGAAGACCAATTACTGTTTTTTGCTTATCGTGAAATCCTTCCTTAGCACAAGAGAGGACCTTATCGTAAACAATCTGCTGTTCATCTAAAAGGACATACTCTGATTTTCCCTTGATTATGTTCCCGACATGATCCATCAATTTCTTACTTGGCCTGTATTTGCTTTCTTCAATTCTTTTAAGGACGTCTATGCCGTCTCCTCTTTCGAGTTTTGCAGTCAGATAGTTCTTTAATCTATTTACATCGTCTGCGGTGAATAATGGGTAATTTTCTAGGGCTATTTTGAATTTTTCTGATAAAAGAACATCATCTGAATAGTAATTGTAGTTGTGTAGGTACGTGCAGGCATTGAGAATTACTGGATTCGCATCGGCATGGAAGGCTGTATGCGTGTCCTCTAAATACATTTTATATTGCCCAACTTGGATCGAAGGATGCAGCATTTCCCTTTTTCCGCCTACCCATGTTATAACTTCATTCTCCCCAGATGCAGTTTCGCATTTGTCCCATTGTTTTAGTTCGATTATAACTGCATTATCTTTGGTCGTTGCATCTCTTCCGCAAATCAAACAATCTAATCTTTTTGAGGTCAGCGGTAGTTGGTATTCTAATATAATTCCTTGATCAGTAAGATCGGCATACTGGAAAACTTGGGAAACTGCTCTCAATGAATTTCTCCATGAATTAATTTCACTTGGAGAAGGATAATATCTAAAGTAATTAAAGAAGGCAAGTCTTAATTTCTCAGCTATTTGGTTTTGAATTGTATCTTGGATAAATTGCTGTGAAGTCCCAGCAAATAACCTCATAATAGACACCACAAGTTGTTAATGAGCAGTAATTTTTAAAGCTTATAGTCGCAAAACTCCTGCTGTTTGGTAGTCCAACTACTTGTTTTCTTCGATGAAATTTTGAGTTTGAGTCAGCAGTTCTGGCGGAAGCATTTTTTCACTTTCACTCATCCCTCTACTGCAGCGTACTGTAGTTTCTTCACTTGCTTTTTAAACGGTTTAGACGATAGGCATAAGCCCCAAGTGATTGAGTATGAAAAAGACAGTAGTACTAGCCACAGAGGAAGACCTCTTAGTGGATTTAACTTTCCATAATGTTCCAGCCTCGCTGCTAACCGAGTTTGCGGAAAAAATCGTTAGACCCTACTACAACGGCAACTTGAACGCTGCCTTACAAGACTTAATCCGCAAAGCTATCGCAAAACAAGACTTCGTCTTATCTCACATTACGGATGTTCGGAGTTCTGTGGAGGCTTAGCTGAGATGGGTAAGACTGTTCCTTCATACCGGATGGCTGTGGAGTGGGAAATCGACAGGTGGAAGGGCTTTAGAAGTGCTCTGCCAAACGTGGGAGACAAGAAGCCTTTGACGAGTTAATGGATATGTGTAGAAATTTAGCTTCAGCAGGCAGCTGCGCCGCCAACCCAATAATCTTTGAACCCATGATGATGTCTATTATGTTGGCTCAACAAAAGAAGCTGCGGGAACTCGAGGACAAGCTGCGCGCTAAGTTACTTAGTTTACTATAGATTACAAATAGAGTTTACCATAAAAAATACATTTTTCTTTTAGGTGAACAGGTATGGTTCAGCAGGGTCAAGCGACAACTATTTACATTGCAAAAGAGGAGTACAAACGATATCAGACCATTGTGAAGGAAAAACTTGGTAAGAAGGCTGGGCCGAGAATAGTAGAGCTGATTCGGCAAGACGTGGCCAACTTGGAAGGCAAACCGGTGATAGACAACAATGAAGACATTAATGAACTTCAGACACGGCTTAAATCGCTGACCAAGGAAGATGACGATGTCTCGAGAATTCTTGAGCAGCACGGTGTTTTAGATGACCTGTACCGCCTTGCAAACAATAGCCCTTATAATATTAGCTTTAAACCTCATCCGGATAAGGCTAAGAAAGCTATTGCTATGATGGTTACTGATTTCAACGCTAAAAAGCTCCGGGTGCAGGTAGACCTTGGAGATTTCCAGTTATTCATAGGGCTAGCTGAATTGCACATTGAATACTGTAAAGTTCTAAGTAGATTAGCAGAATTGAGGGCGCAGAAATATACTGCTGATCCAACACAAACGCCGGAGACAGAAGCACCACAGATAGAAGCGCAGCCTACGGAGTCTGCAGAGATTAAGCAAGTAGCTGAAGAGGCAGAAGGCCAGGAGCCAGAAGTAAAGGCCAACAACAAACAGAGCATATTGGAAGAGCCTGAATCTGAAGAAGAGGAAGAAGGCGCTGGTGAGGAAAAAGAAGATAAGGTTGAAGAACCTGAAGAACCCGAACCTGGTGAGGACGAGCCCAATGACGATTATGTTTTGGAGTCAGCTGAAGAGAAAGAGGAAGAGGAGCCTTGGCTGGACTAGTTAAGTTGGGAACTTGGGCGAAAAAGTAGAAATATATTTCTATAGCAGCATAGTGGAGTATCAAATCATAATTCTACTATACTAGTGCGGTCAAAGGGCAGTTTTTCTCGCGTGCAAAAAATATATTTTGCTCTCCTTCCCCTTTTATTCATGGTAAAACGGTTCGGTTAGTTGATAGCTAAACGAACCTCTGGAAACTCGTATATTTATTCCAAGTTTTTAAAAAAAGCTTTAAAATTCCTTAACAGAGCGTGCGGACCAGCCGTTTTAGAGAAAACTTGGGTAGTTCTTGGGTAGTTCTTGGGTAGTTCTTGGGTAGTTCTTGGGTAGTTATTGAAGGTCAAGGCGTACTCGTATTGGCTGTCCAGCTTTCGTCTCTTGTCGGTGCAGATCTGCAGTTAAATTGTGACCCATAAAGTACTCAATGATTTCAGTTTTAGCTTTCGCCGTACCCTTGAAGAAACCGTCTGAGAGGAAAACAAGAAAACCAGTTAGAGAGAAGTGGTCTTCGATTTAACGTTGAAGATCTCACTACCTTGGCGATTCTTCAAACCTCGGCAGGCCATGCCAGTAAGTCGCTTGCAGCAGCTGGGTCTCTTGCAAGCTCGTTTAGAAACTTGTTCTGCTATGCTGTGCTTAGTAAAGTGTTACATTTCACGTTTGAACAAGTCATTCTTAACCTCAGAATTCAGAATCAGTTTTCTTAGCCTCAGAATTCTTAGCTGGAGAAAATTTGTAGATACTTGATACGGCTGCCTCCGCTCTTTCAGCTATTGCGACTCGGCTAAAGCCTTTTTTCATTAAGAAAGCTACTGTGCTCT
>JBEKPG010000003.1:0-90754 GCA_049520955.1 Bathyarchaeia archaeon
CTGCAAGGCTCCCTCTGCATAGCTGTTGGAGCCCAAACGCCCGCCTCCAGAACAGCTTCAACTTGTTCCTTCGAAACAGGCTCATCCGTATAACTTCTAACGCTTCTCCTACCTTTAATGCATACGTCAAGTTCCATGATTAAACCCAACCAACACATTGATGAATCAAGAGATAAAAGCTTGATCTATTTGGCACCGGGGCAAAGGCCTTCCGCAAACTGGCGGGTATAGAGCAGGTGAGTTTGAATTTATTTGTTTGATTTTTAAATGTTCTGATGATTAGCTATTTTACGGAAAGCCTCTTTTCCTCTATGGGGGTAAGATTTTGGAAGGCCTTGAAGAATTCAAGCGGGGAGGTTAGAGTTTGTGGAAGTGCGTGAAGATGGCGAACCATCCAGCAGTTCCCTCTGAACCTGCCCAATCAAGCAAACGATTTACTTTTTTTAAACCTTGTGCATTCAAGATACATAAAAATCGCCGAAGCGCAAACTTGCCCGATCACTGTACAATGCAACCGCAAAGGTCTGTCGCCGATCAGAGGGGATAGGATAAGTCAACCCAGGAATTATTTGTTGTATTTTATATGTTCTGATGATAAGATAAAACCCGGCAAACCTCTTTCCTACTATACCCCCAGATTTTGGAAGACCTTGGTGCCAGGAGACAGTGTACACTCTGTGGGGCGTATTGGGTTTACAAAATCCCGTTCAGATTGTAGCCTTATTGGGCGTAATGTGCTTAGCACTGATGCCCTCTGACTGACTATTATGCCAGCTTAGTATTATGTCGCTTTAATTATCAGTATATATTAATAAAAGATTACTTTAGGCAAAGAACGTTTGGATTTTGGATTAAATTTTAATCTCTCTCATGTTTCGAAAGGAGTTTGCCCAAACCATTCAGCGCGTTAATAATCCCAAAACTTATAACCGCTAACCAAACATACACGTAGTCGAGAGATGAAATTTTGCTCAACCGTCAACCCAAAAATTTGAAAAAAGCATTAAGCCTAACAACGCTTTCGGTATTAGTCGTGAGCGCATTAGTTTTGGGATTGATAATCATTCCAAACGTGAATGCAGCTCTTAGCGTAACGTTAAAGCCCACAAGTGGACCGCCAGGCACAGTAGTGCAAATTACATGTTCAGGATACACTCCAAACGGCCAAGTACAAGCAACCGTAAACGGGACAGTTCTCGGCACAAAAAACGCAGACTCCCACGGAGACTTAAACTTCAACGTCACAGTTCCCAATTTCCCCGATGGAACCTACAAGTTCATAAGCACAGACCTAACCACACAAACCCAAACACAAGTACAATTCACCATAACCTCCACCACAACTATTGCATCACCAACGCCCACAGTTCCAGAATTCCCGCCGCTAGCTATCGCAATTGCAGCAATGCTGTTAACCGCTGGAGCTTTTCTTACTGCAAAAAAGCGAGGAACAAGCAAAAATTGACAGCAAGCCAAACAAAAATCAAGACCCCTTTTCTTTGCTCTCTTCAGCTACTTTAGGCGCTGTCCAAAACTTAAATTTGCTTCTATAACCTCCCCATAAAAGTTAACTGCAACAAGTTTATTATCGAAAAGCTAAAAAAGCACGCGCTCGGCAACCAGAGGCTTAAAATCTTGCTTCTTCAACTTTGCTTCCTCTATTTGTTGTCGGAAGGTTCTATCTCGCTTTGAAACTTCGGCTTTTTTGGAAACATAAAGCTGGCTAATTGTTTGTGTCTTCATGTAACTCAACCATCCGTGTAAGCATCGTATATTAATAAATCAGTTATTTCGATAAGAAACATAATTCCAAATCGGATATACGCAAGAAAGGCCTTTCACGAATTGGGCGCCACAGGATATGACAAACCAAAATTTATATTATATTTTTTATATGTTCTGATGATAAGATAAAACACGTAAAGCCTTTCTCTCTATGGGGGTACGTTTTTGGAAAGCCTTGGTTGGCTTAAACCGAAGGCGCTCATTTTTGCGCAAGGTGCGGGAATAGGTCATAAAAGTTATTTTGCCCCAGAAGGGTCAGCGCTTTTAGTGCCCCTTCTATCGCCACCTCTCTGGACATTGCCACATTCTCTGATTTATAGTGGCTTGGGCTGTTGCCCCACTTACTTTCGAACGCCTCAGTGGCCTTGCGATAAAGTTCGTGATCTTTCTGGGTGGCTGCCAACGGCCTGGGCGGTTTGCCTAAAGCTTCTATGTCCTGCTCTAAAGCTTCTTCTTTTTCTAAGTAAGCCATGAGCGGCGGAACCGCCTTTTTGCCCATCAAAACCAACTGGACAACGGCAAGCTCCCGGGAATCGGACTGCTGTCCATGAAGAACGCTGATCAGCATCTCGGCAAGTTTGTTGGTTGTCTGCTCGTCTACCTCTGCCAACTTAACACCCTCTTCCTGATACTTACAGCGCTTTCTGGCTATAACGTTTTGCCATGACTTATCACTACAATTTCTGTTTCAGTTTTAACTGAATAAATACATCCGCAGTCAGGGCACCTGAACTCGACGATCCTCAAACCAGCAGAACCAACGAACCCGAGAAACTTGGAGTTCATAGCGCGGCATTCGGGGCAGGTCACGGCTCCGCCTCCCGCCCGTGCCTCAGGACTTCGGCCCGGGTTTCCCAGCGCTCCACGGTTTGGAACTGGCAGCCGCAGCTCAGGCACCTGAATTTCGTCACGGTCACCGCGTGCTCGTCGTCTTGGCGGTCGTCGCGCATCGTGAGGAGGACTTCGGTCCGGGCGGGGCGCAGTCGGGGCATATGTAAGTCTGAATTTGCCCAGTCCGTGTGCCTCAGAATTCGTTAACTGACATCATCAATAGGACTACCAATCCTTTCTCCGACTGACGTGTTTTTCTTCATAGGCAACATGCTCTAATGGAGGCAGCTAAATAAAAATAATCGCGGACGTCGCGCCTTAAAAGGATTAAACAATGGTAAGAGAGAATTATGTATGCCATATTTGTGTTCTATTCCAACTAGTTTTTTAGACTAAAAAAAAGGAATGCGGGTGAAATCTCTTGCAATGCGCGGAACAAATCCCTCAAGAAAACCTGTAGCCGCACTCATGGCATATGCACGTCTGAATTTCCCCAGCTCGGGTGTACCTCAGGTCGTTCTTGTAGTTTCTTTGGCTGCCGCAATCAGGGCAAAGGTCTTCAAAGGATTGGGCGGTATAGAAACAAGCCGCTTGAATATTATTTGTTTGTTTTTATAGGTTCTGATGATTAGATAATTAATTGAAGACCGGTCGACCTTCCTCTATACCCCCTAATTTATTGAAGGCCTTTGAACTCTTTGTCGAATTGGTAGATGGGGACAATCCATTGTTACGTATCGCCCATTTCTTCAAGAGCCTTCAAAGTTCGTTCTCTGAGTTCCTTTATCGCTGGAGAAAAATAGTGCCTGACGAATATGCTGGGCGGAATCCTTCCACAAAGTAAGTCTGCCTCCTCTAATGAAGGCATTCTTTGTGCCGCGCAAGAATTCGCCCTTGTACCTAAAATGCTCCAAGATTCCAGTCTCAGCGCTGAGATACTCATATAATCTTCCCTTCTCCGAAAGCTCGATTATCAGGTTGAAGCTTTCAATGCCCTCGCTGCATCGTAGCCCTGTCAGGCGCAAGAATTTCAGCAATAAATTCTCCTGTGGCGTAAGTATTGGCTTGACTTTGGCAAACCACTCGTCCAAATTGCTATTGTTATTATTGTATATTCTGACGAAGGCGGCAAGCGCGTCTGGCCTGCTAGCCTTGATTCCGTAGCTTCTCAGAGAAGCCTTGAATTGCTCGTAGCATCCGATGTACTTTGAGATCACGATTAGACTTTTGATTACTTCGGTTCTAACGGTTGATGGGACAGCATTGAGTTGCCCGATATTGCCAGATTCAAGTACAGGGTAGTAGCGGTTGGAGTAACACATGACTCTTTTAGCGGTGGTTTTGCGGTATTTTCTTTGGACGAACTCTTTGAAACCAGGCCAATTAAAAGCTCTAAAGCTCATTGGCTCAATGAATCGGGCGCCTTGGTAAGGTAATGGTCGCGGGTCCAAATCCCGCCGAAGGCTCCAACTAAATTTATTTACGCAGCAAAAATGCATATATATGCATATGCACATTTCTATACCTGTTCATTATGACCAAAGTAATATCTCTTTCAAACGAAGCATATCAGACTTTAAAGGATTCCAAGAGGCCTGGCGAGTCTTTTTCAGACGTCGTCTTAAGAACCCTGAAACAGAAAAAAAAGAAGTCGCTATTGGAATTTTCGGGTAAATGGGTAGGCGATGATGCCGACGAAGTACTTGCCCAAATAATGAAGGACAGAGAACAATCAGCATCTAGAAGGGTCGAACTGTTTCCGTGATTCTTGACACTGACGCCCTAATCGCCCTTTTGAAAGGAGAACCAGACGCAGATGAAGCAATCCGCAGCTTGGAAGAAAAAGATGATGAAGTGGCGACCACCATTATTTCAGCGTATGAACTTCTAAGAGGAGCTTACATTTCTTCTAATCCAGAAAAAAACCTCGCAGAAGTTCAGGAGCTGTTGTCGAATATAGAGGTTTTAGATTTGACATTGCAAGCGTGTGAAGAAGCTTCTAAGATTTACCGAGACCTGAGAAGGAAAGGCTGCCTAATTGGCGAAGATGACGTGCTTATAGCAGGAATCGCTCAAGCCCGTGCTAAAGCAATAGTAACCCGGGATGCACATTTCAAGCTCATCCGAGGAATAAATACCCTCGAATGGTAACAGTCCAGGTTTAGCCCTGGTAAGGTAATAGTCGCGGGTCCAAATCCCGCCGAAGACTCCAAATCACATCAAGAGCTCACCCAAAAAGACGCGGGAAATTGCTAAAGTTTATTGCTGTCAAAATATTGAAATCTCGAAATCCAGTCTGATTTTTTGTTTTATGAAAGTTTTTAACCGTATGCTCATGAGCCCGTTTATATTTTTTGACATATATCCGCTTTGGTAATAGCGTTTATATCGCGTTTAGCAATAGATGATACTTGGTGCTAGTAATTGCCAAAACAACTATCCCAAAAGAATCCTAAGAAAAAGGTCATAGACGCTGAAGAAAAGTTCAAACAAGATGCAGCGGCATACTTGCAACGGTTAATTAACAAACGCGAAAAAACAAACCAAAATTGTTAAGCTCTTGATTTTTCATTTTTCCGAGGTTTCGGCGCGGCTTTTAATTGAAACTTTTAAAGTGAGTTGCTCTTGTGCGGTTGTCATGTATTTAAATTTAAATGCCTTTTCCAAGTGAACAGACATTCTCTTTCAAGTCTCAACCAACAGGATTTTATAAAAGGAGAAATGACAGTAAATAGAGGCGTCAAAGCGGTATGAGCGGAAATATTAGAAAATGCAGCTACTGTGGGCAAAATGCCCAATATGTCTACACGGCGCAATTCAGAGTTGGCGGAACCAGTGGCGGAGCGAGGCTGCTGCTTGGCGAATGGGCAGAACTTGGAGAATCGATGATTCCCATGTATGTCTTCGTTTGCCCTAACTGTGGCAAAATCGAACTTTACGCTACTGAAGAGCTCAAACAGCAGGCAATTCGTGCGGCAACCGCGTCAAACCCGTAGGAGAAAGTCACCTTTCGAATAAACGTGTTTGCGTAGAAATGTATAAGAGAAAATCTATGTTTTGAAATAGCTAAGGCTCATGTCTTTGCGATTAAAAATAAACGTTACGGGTATTGTTCAAGGGGTCGGTTTCCGCCCATTCGTGTACCGCTTAGCCGCAAAAAATGGCTTAGCAGGGTACGTTCGTAACAGAGGCGACGCTGGAGTAGAAATACTCCTTGAGGGTAACGCGCAAAGCATCAAGAGTTTCATGAGCGACTTGACCGAGAAGAAGCCGCCTTTAGCGCAGATAGACTCGGTTAACTCAACTGAGCTTTCTGGCAAAAATCAATACAGCAAATTTTCGATTCTTAGGAGTTCTGAGGAAGCGGAGCTTTCAGGCTCAATCATACCGCCAGACATCGCTATATGCAATGAATGCCTCGGTGAACTACGCGACCCAAAAAACCCACGTTACCAATATTTCTTCATAACCTGTACCAACTGCGGACCACGCTTCACAATTATAGAGCGATTGCCATATGACCGCGAAAACACAACTATGCGAGAGTTCCCACTTTGCGGCTTCTGCAAAAAAGAATACAACGACCCAGCGAACAGGCGCTTTCACGCACAGACCGTGGCTTGCCCAGAATGCGGCCCAAAAGCCTACTTAACAACAAAAACTGGCGAGCCAATCAAAACTGAAGACCCAGTGCGTATGGCAGGAAAACTGCTGTCTGAAGGCAACGTGCTCGCAATAAAAGGATATGGCGGCTTCCACATTGCAGCATCCACCATTCAAAAGAAGCCTTTGGAGGCGCTTCGAGCAACGAAGCATAGGCGCGAAAAACCCTTCGCCATCATGGCAAAAAACCTTGAAGCTGCAAAAAGCTTCGCCGAAGTAACTTCGAAGGAGCGAGAACTCCTGTCATCCCCTGCACGCCCCATAGTGCTGCTAAACAAAAACCGCAGTTACTATCTTTCTCCGTTGGTTGCTCCAAACCTGCACAACGTAGGTGTCATGCTGCCCTACACTGGCTTGCACTACATGCTCTTCGACCAAGTTGAAGACGCAGCGTTTGTGATGACTAGTGCCAATCCGCCAAACCAGCCCATTGTGAAGGATAACGATGAGGCGCTCAGAACATTAGGTGGCACAGTAGATTATTTTTTGTTTCACAACCGCAACATTGCTCACCGGTGCGACGACTCCGTCTTGCGTACCCATGGAAACCGCCAGGTGTTTCTTAGACGAAGCCGAGGTTACGCTCCAGCACCAATAAGACTAAAAGCCAAATCAAAAAGGTGCGTCGTCGGGTTAGGCGGCGAACTAAACAACACAGCCTGCGTATTGCTTGACAATAAAGCATTCATAAGCCAACACATCGGCGACGTAGAAAACATCGAAACAAGAGCTTTCCTTCAAGAAGCCACAACTCACCTCTACCAATTAACAAACTGCCACGCTGAAATCATCGTTTGCGACCTACACCCGAAATTCACCACTACTGCTTTAGCCCAAGAGATGGCGGAAGCGGACAGTTCACCGCTGATTCAAGTGCAACACCACCACGCGCACGCCGCGGCTTTAATGGCTGAGCACAACTTGGAAGAGGCTGTTGCTGTTGTTTGCGACGGGTACGGCTACGGAACTGATGGCGAGGCTTGGGGCGGCGAAATCCTGTTTTGCACACGTGAATCGCTGGAGTTTAAGCGGCTTGGGCATCTGGAGCCTCAACCTTTGCTCGGCGGAGACGTGGCAAGCCGTTACCCCTTGCGTGTAGCCGCTGGAATGCTCGCTAAAGCAGGAGTTGAGTTTGAACCTTGGCTGATGAAAAACAGTGGCCATCTGCCTTTCGGCGAAACTGAAGCCAACCTGATTCTAGATCAACTTGCAAAAGGCTTTGGAACGGTTGAAACTACAAGCTGCGGCAGAGTCTTAGACGCTGTTGCCGCCGTCTTAGGCGTTTGTTACGAACGCAGTTATGAAGGTGAACCAGCTATGAAACTGGAATCAGCCGCGATAGGTTGCAAAGATGCTTTAAACCTAAAGCCCATCTTGCGTGGAGGCACAGTGGAAACTACGAACATGCTGAGGTTAATCTATGAAAACAAAGAAAAAATGTCCATAGGCGATTTAGCTTTTTCCGCTCATGTTTACTTGGCAAAGAGTTTAGCTTCTTTGGCGTTGGAAAAGGCTGGGGGGCTTGGCGTTAAAGCCGTTGGGTTTTCAGGTGGCGCTGCCTGCAACCAGATACTAACGCAAGTTATGCGCAGTGCTGTTGAGGATGCTGGACTGCAGTTTCTTGTTCATGAGGCTGTTCCAGCTGGCGACGGAGGAGTTTCGTTTGGTCAGGCAGTTGTAGGCGGGTTTTCTCGGTTTTAGACCAATCTCTTTTTATCGCCCTTTTATGCCTGCTTAATAATTGATGTAGTATGTGTTTAGCAATTCCCGCTAAAATAATGAACCTTGACGGCAGCAAAGCCAACGTGGATTTTGGCCAAGGCGTATTAAGAGAAGTTAACGTAATGCTTGTTGAGGCTAAAGTGGGCGATTATGTTCTGGTCCACGCTGGCTATGCTATTCAAGTTATTGAAGAGAAAGAAGCCTTAGAAACCCTAAGCTTATGGAAAAGCATTCTTGAAGCTAGCCCCGAATAAAAGCAGCAGGGAGCGATAGGCATGGCTGAAAACCTAAAATTCAGAAACCCCGAACTAGCGCAAAATATCGCTTCAAAAATCAAAAGCTTGGCGCCTAGGGCTGGAAAAATAAAAATCTGTCATGTCTGCGGAACCCATGAGTGGACAATAACACATTTTGGCTTGCGTAGTCTTTTGCCTGAGAACGTTGAGGTTATTGCTGGTCCAGGCTGCCCCGTTTGTATTGTGCCGGCGGCTGAAATTGATGAAGCAGTAATGTTAGCACAGATGGGCATAGTGGTCACATGTTTTGGTGATGTGTTGCGTGTGCCAGGGAGCAAAATGTCGCTTTTAGAAGCTAAGGCAGCTGGCGCTGACGTCAGAATCGTATATGCAGTTTCCGACGCGGTCGAAATGGCAAAAAAGGAGCCTCAGAAGCAGTTTGCGTTTTTCGCGGTTGGTTTCGAAACTACAGCTCCATCAACCGCAGTGGAAGCCCTCGGTAACCCGCCAAAAAACCTCAGTTTCCTAGTTTCTCACCGTTTGATTCCTCCAGCCATGGAGCTTCTGCTCGGTGTGGGCGATTTGCAGATTGACGGTTTTATTGCTCCTGGGCATGTTAGCGCGATTATTGGTTTGAAGCCTTATGAGTTGTTTCCAAGGGTATATCGGATGCCCACTGTTGTGGCTGGTTTTGAACCCATTGACGTTTTGATGGCTATTTACATGATTGTTAAGCAGCAAAGTGAAGGAACTGCTAAACTGGAGAATGAGTATCCGCGTGTGGTTAAACCTGAAGGCAACGTTCGGGCGCTGGAAATGATGAATAAAGCATTCTCTGTTACAGGCGGCAACTGGCGGGGGATTGGCAGGCTTCCAGACTCAGCCTTGCAACTGCGCGACACGCTAGCGGATTTCGATGCAAGATTAAAGTTCGGTGTTCATGTGGAACAGGGCAAAGATATCCTGCTTGGATGCGAATGCCATCTAGTAATCATCGGAAAAATAAAACCCAACCAGTGCCCAATGTTCATGAAGGCTTGCACACCGGAAAAACCTGTTGGCGCATGCATGGTTAGCAGCGAAGGCACCTGCAGGGTTTGGGCAAAAAACGTAGCCATCGAAGCTTAGCAGATTCTCGGCACTGGGTCGCCTATGGGTCTTGCGATTATTCTTTTGCCGCCGACCATTGTTTGCATGGCGACGCCTTTGAATTGCGTTGAGGCTTCACCTATTATCTGCGCGTTTTTGCCCTCGTCAGTTTTCTTCAAAAACTCGAGTGCTTCCTGTGCCTTTTCCGCGACAACGCCGATTATATATTTGCCCTCGTTCCCAACTTCGAGGGGGTCTAAGCCAAGCATGTCGCATGCTGTCTGCACATCCTTTCGAATGGGAACTTTGTCTTCATGAATTAGAATGCCAACTTTTGATTTCTCCGTCCACTCATTTAGCGCATCAGCCAAGCCGCCTCTGGTTGGGTCTTTCACGGAAACTACTCCGCCTACCTCGCCGAATAAGCGTTGAATCATGCGGTTGAGTGGTCGCACGTCCGACTTGATTTCGCTTCCAAAAGTCAAGCCCTGCTGCGCAGAGAGCACCGCTAACCCGTGGTCCCCGATTGTTCCGGTTAAGATGATTTGGTCGCCTGCCGCTAAATTTGAGTCAAGCGTCCAACGCGAGGCGACGCTTCGGTATTGCCGTGCCACTTTTATGTTGCTGTCTAAGGCTGGGGTTCTTTTGCCGATTCCTGAAACGTTCATGACCAGGCCTCCTAAACTGCCCTTCTCCACAACTTTCGTGTCGCCCGTCACGATGCCAACGCCAGCTTCAATGCAGGTTTCTCGCATACTTACCAAAATCCGCTCCAGATCAGAAAGAAGCAAGCCCTCTTCCAAAATAAACCCGCAAGCCAACGCATAAGGCTGTGCGCCCATAGCCGAAATATCGTTAACTGTGCCTGAAATTGCTAAGCGTCCAATGTCGCCGCCTGGGAAAAATATAGGTTTAACCGCATGAGAATCACTCTTAAACACCACATCGCCGATTACTGCAGCGTCATCCATAGCTTCCAACGGCACCTCCGCAACGTTGCCTAAGCCGCTGAAATACTTTACAATGTAATTTTTGACTAGGTTATGCATAACTGTGCCGCCGGCACCATGCAGCATGGTGATTTTCTCGTTTTTATTTGACATCCCAATTGCTTCCTCTTAAACAAGTCTCAGTAGCAAATACTCTTAGAAGTAAAACATAAACAAATCGCAGATCCAAAACAATTTAGCTAAAAAAACTACAGAACTGCATAAACAAATCAAATTATTCAAATTAGATTTGAAATCAACGCGAGCAAGAACACTTAAACCTCTTATGCTTCACCGACTTTTCCCGAGAAATCACGATAAAACCCGACAAGTCTATAACCAAATCTAACCAAATCTAACCAAATCTAACCAAATCTAACCAAATCTAACCAATTTCAACCAAATTCAACCAATTCTAATCGTTACCTGCAAACAATTTAAGCCCTAAACTAAAAAAGCAACCCAAAACAAACTGAACAAAAATGGTGTTGTTGTTCTATCAGACAAAGACAAAGAGGCCTGCACCGTTGCCTTGCCCTTTTTTTGACGAAATTTGACGTTTTTTGACGCTGCCTGCAAACGCTTCAAGCCCTAAACCAACAGCTACTATTAACGCGCCGATTATCAGAAAATAAGAGACAGTTGTATTCCAAGCTTCCTGCAAACTGAAATAATAATTCGGCGGATAATAATCAAGGCTTGTCGCCAAATTCGCAGCTAACACGGTTATTCCCACAAGCATTACGGCAAACCCGCCAGCTATTGTGACATAACCAAGTTTGTTTCTGACCTTCAATCCAAGGATTATTCCAAGGACTATAAGAAAGCACGCTGCCATCAAGCCAGAAAAAAAGTCAAGTGACCAATGCTGTTGGAAATCACCCCAACCTATTCCGCTTGGACCTTGTGTGCCTTGTAGAGTAATAGCCAGTTCAGTTGCTTCAACAGCGATTAAGCTGAACCCGACAGTTATTGAGGAATAGCTCCACTTGTTTCTGATATTTTTTAGGTATACTCCTCCAATTACCACAAAAAATGCCCCTGCTACAAGACAGATAGAAATAGCTGGAATAAGAGATTTGTAAAAGAAAATCCAGTAGGCATTTGTAACTTGTGTTGTTGTGTCCTGTAATTCGAGGACTGCAACAATAATCAGCAAAAACCCTATAGCTAATGATGCGTAACCCAAGTAATTTCTATTCTTTGCCATGCAGTTAAGTTACCATTAAAGCTCTAAAGAACATACTTGTAAAGATTCCTTGACATAAAATTTCTTAACTTGCGGTTTAGGTCATTTCTACGCTTTTCAGATTTAAGACTTATCTCAAGTTTCCACCTTACCGAGAACATTATAGCGCCTTAATGGAGTTCTATTTTCGTTCATATTTCAGATTCATAAATCGTATATATGTTATAAAAATAAGAAAGTGACAAGTATGAACAAAAAATGGTAAAAGAAAACTAAAAAAATACAACTAACCTAATTGAAAACCTGCCTTTCCAAGGTTTCAAGCGACTAATAATTTGGGTTTTTTGGAAAAACTATAAAAGCGTAAATGCTATCCCAAACCTGTACACCTCACGCGTTCGAATTGTTCCTTCGCCAGGAACGCAACTAGTCTGCTTAGACTAAAATCTTAGTTGTGATACGGAAAGCCATATAAATTGCTTTTACGTGTTTGTTTGCGCATCGGAGATGTAAAAATGCCAAAATGGGGATACTCTATAATCAACGAATTGCTTGATCCAGAAAAAACAGCGAAAGCAAGCGGCAGAGAACTCAAAGTATCCCATAAAGCAGCAAGAGAAGTCTGCAAAGCAATCAAAGGCATGATGCTAAACACTGCGAAACAGTATTTGCGGGATGTCCAAACCAAAAAGAAAGCTGTTCCCTACACGAGGTACAACAAGAAACTGCCCCATCGACATGGCCTCGTGAACAGCTTTTGTGGAAGATACCCGATTAAAGCTTCAGAGCAAATCCTCAACGTTTTAGAATCAGCCCAGTCAAACGCCGAAAATAAAGGTTTAGACGTAGACAGGTTGCGCATAATTCACGCAGCAGCCTATCAAGGCATGAAGATAAAGCGTAACATGCCAAGGGCGCACGGCAGAGCTTCACCAAAATTTGACACTACAACACACGTCGAAATAGTTCTAGACGAGAAACCCACCCAAGGAGAACAATAAATGAGCATAGTCAAACGTTTTATTACAGAAGCCATCAAAAAAACAGAAATAGACGAATTTTTACAAAAAAAACTCGACAGAGCCGGATACGGCGGAGTAAACATATCCAAAACCCCCCTTGGAACACATGTTGTAATTTACGCCATGCGTCCAGGCTTAGTCATCGGCAGAGGCGGAGAAACAATAAAAGAACTCGCCTCAGCCCTAGAACAAAGCTTCAAAGTTGCCAATCCTCAAATTTCAGTTTCAGAAATCGAAGTTCCAGAATTCAACGCTTACGTAGTCGCGTCACGAGTTGCCTCAGCGCTTCAGCGAGGCGTTCACTTTAGACGCGCAGGTTTTTGGGCGTTAAATCAGGTTATGGAAGCAGGCGCACTTGGGGCTGAAATAGTTATAAGTGGAAAACTTACCACCGAACGAGCACGTTTTGAAAAGTTCAGAGCAGGATATTTCCCGCGGTGCGGAGAACCAGCTTTGGTGGCTATGAAGAAAGCTGAAGCTCATGTCCAATTAAAACCAGGCATTATCGGCGTAAGAGTAAAAATCATGCCGCCGGACGCAGTTTTCCCTGACAGAATTAAAATTCTCGAGGCAGTTATCGAGGAAGAAAAAATAGAAGAAAAAACCCCTGTTCCTACCCAAGCGCCGCCTCAACCCAAAGAAGAGCCTCAGGCAGCGCCAGAACCAAAAGTGCAGGCAAAAGAAATCGCAGACCTACCGAAAGAGGAGGCAAAAAAGTAAATGCCTACAATGCGAATAAAAGAAATCGTCGACATGTCTTCTGAAGATAGAGCAAAGAAACTTGTTACTCTACGCGCAGAGCTAGCCCGCATTCGAACCATGATTAACGCAGGCGGAGCAGTTGAAAACCCAACAAGAGTAAGAGAACTGCGAAAAACAATCGCTCAAATATTAACAGTCGAAAACGAAAAAAAATTGGGAATTAGGAAAGTCGCCGGGGAACCTGAGAAGAAACAAAAGAAGAAAGCAGAGAAACCGGCAAAGAAGGCTAAGGCTGAAAAAGAAACTAAGGAGACTTCCCAATGAAAGTAACCCCCGATGTTATTCGTTATGAGTTTATTGGCGCTGAAGGCAAAGTCGTCAGAAGTCCTCATGAATCCTACGTTGGCTTAAGCGGCAAAACAGTTGGTGAAACAAAAAACACTTTCACTTTCCTAAGAGAAGGGCAAGCGAAGAGTGTAATTAAGGAATTAGCCGTCTTCAACTTTAGGTTTGATGATGGAACAGTCGTGGAGATTGAGGGTAAACTTTTAGTTGGAAGATCTGAGGATCGACTTAAAAAAACCATTAAGAGGTTATGGTAATGTCATTATCTTTTAAACAACCTAAAAAAACATGCGATGACCGAAACTGTCCATTCCATGGAACTCTCGCAATAAGAGGGCGTGTGCTCGACGGCATAGTCCAAACGGCTAAAATGGATAAAACCGTTATAGTTGACAGAAAATTCTTGCAGTTTTCCTCAAAATTCCAACGCTACGAACGAAGACACGGTCACATTGCATCCCATAACCCCCCTTGCATTGATGTTAAAGAAGGCGACAGAGTAAGAATCGCCGAGTGCAGACCAGTCAGCAAAACCGTTTCCTTTGTCGTGGTTGAAAAATTAAGCGAGGAGAAGTAGAATGGCGGCAAAGGCAAAACAAAGAGCACTCGTTGCAAAAGGAATGCTTTCACACGGACAAAAAATTAGCCGTGGTCTTTTATCAGGTTCAGAATTAAAGTGTGCTGATAACACGGGTGCACGAGTACTGCGCCTAATTCAAGCCATGGGTTATAAAGGTCGACTGCGACGGTACCCATCTGCCACTGTAGGCGACAAGGTAACGGTTTCTGTTAGGCAAGGTTCGCCTGATATGAGGAAAAAGATTTTTCAAGCAGTAATTGTTCGTCAGAGAAAAACTTTCAGACGGGTCGATGGTGTTTGGGTTCAATTTGAGGATAACGCGGCAGTAATCATTACTCCTGACGGAGAAATGAAAGGTTCAGAAATAAGAGGTCCAGTAGCTAGAGAGGCAGCCGAAAGATGGCCAAGAATAGCAAGTGCCTCAAGCATAATTGTGTAGGTGCAAGATGATGCAAGATACTAAACGAGTAAAAAATCCCGGCAAACAACGAAAAAAACTTTTTAACGCACCTGCTCACCTGCGCCACAAGCTGATGGCAGCTCCCCTATCAAACGAGCTTGCTGCTTCAAGAGGTGCAAAAACTCTCCCAGTAAGAAAAGGCGACACGGTTCGCATTCAACGTGGAGACAACAAAGGCTTTGAAGGCAAAGTTTCACGCGTTGACACGAAAGCATATAGAATCTACATTGAAGGATTTACACGTGAAAAGGTTGATGGCACAAACATTTTCCTTCCTGTGCATCCATCTAAAGTTCAAATAAGAAACCTCAATCTTGATGATAAATGGCGAAAAGACATTCTCGACAGAAAGAAGGAAATAGAAAAGCCTGAGAAAAAGGGAAAAGAAAAAGCCAAACCATCAAAGAAAGTTGAAAAGGTTCCAGAGCAGCCGCAAGAAAAGGTTGAAGAGATAGGAGAAGAAAAACTCGTAGAATTACCGCCAACTGAAGAAAAGCCAACAGCACCTGAACCTGCAAAAGAAGAGGCGCCGGCAGAACAAGTTCCTGAGAAAGTAGCAGAGAAAGCAGTGGAAAAAGCTCCAACAGCAAAGAAAGCATCAGCCAAGAAACCTACCGCTAAAAAAGCAGCTCCAAAGAAGAAGGAACCTGCCAAGAAAGAAGCTCCGATAGAAGAAGAAAAGGCGCCTGCTAAAAAAGCAGCAAAGCCGAGAAAAGCAGCAAAGAAAACAGCTGCATCAAAAGAAGCACCTGCAAAAGAGGCGGCAGCCAAAAAAACGGCGCCAAAGCCGCGTGCTAAACGTAAAGTCTTTAAAGAAACTGAAGGAGGACAATAATTTTGGGTAAGAAAGGAAAAACAGCAAGGCTCAAACGTAAGCCAGCTCCAAGGTTCTGGCCAATTCACCGAAAAGAACTGCCCTGGGTAGTGAAGCCCTCATCTGGTTCCCACTCGCTCCAGAGCTGCCTGCCATTAACGCTAGTTCTTCGAGATATTCTTGGTGTTGCGCAAACAAGGAAAGAAGGCAAATTGATACTTGCTCAAGGCAAAGTACTGGTTGACGGGAAAGTCAGAAAAAAAGATGATTTTCCAGTTGGCTTAATGGATGTAATCTCTATGCCTGATGCAAATAAGTATTATCGTATAATGCCGTCCAAGAAAGGGCTGGTTCTAAATCCAATAAGCAAGGAAGATGCAAACTTCAAAATAGTCCGTGTTGAAGACAAGGCAACTGTTAAAAATGGTATGCAAATCGCTCTTCATGACGGCTCAAACATGATCATAAAGGTTGCTGACCCGAAAAAACCAGTAGAAGTGACATACGAAACTTTTGATGTTCTAAAAATCGCTTATCCAGAAAAACAAGTAGTTCTAAGCTTGAAAACCAAAGAAGGAAACTTGGCAATTATTACTGGCGGAAAAAACGTTGGTAAACAAGGCAAAATAGTTGAAATAGAAAAGACTGAGGCTAAAAAACGAAGGCAAGCCCTAGTAGTCATAGAAGATGCTCAAGGTGTACGTTATCAAACAATTTTAGACTTTGTCTTTTCAATAGGTGAAGCTGAACCGCTAATAGGCGCAACGGAGGCGTCTGCAGTTGTCTGAAGAAGAAGCCCTAGTTAAGAGTTGGGAAGAGCATCCAATGCTCAAGCCGCGAATTGAAAAAGTCGTGGTAAACCTCAACGTTGGAAAATCAGGCGAGCCGCTTGAAAAAGCAAACAAGGTGCTCAAAGAAATAACAGGTCAGACGCCAGTAAAGAAAAAAGCTAAGAAAACAATCCGTGACTTCGGCATACGTGAAGGAGAATCAATCGCCGTCGTCGTAACACTGCGAAAACAAAAGGCAATTGACTTCTTAAAGAAAGTGTTGCCCGTCGTGGATAACAAGATTTTGCAGTCTTCATTTGATGAGCATGGTAACTTTGCTTTCGGTCTTAAAGAGCATATCGAAATTCCAGGCGTAAAATATGACCCTGAAATAGGCATCTTTGGAATGGACATTTGTGTTTCTGTTAATCGTCCAGGGCAACGAGTGAAAATTCGACGCAAAGAAAAGCAAGCTATTGGAAGTAAGCACATGTTAACACCTGAGGAATCAATTATCTTCGTCAAAGAAACATTAGGAGTCGAAATCGTTTAGACAGAGGTTGAATGTATGGGAAAACAACAATTGAAGAAAGTACGAAAATACGGCAAAGGTTCACGGCCATGCGTCAGATGCGGCTCTTATGGTCCAGTTATTCGAAGGTACAATTTATATTTATGTAGGCACTGTTTCAGAGAGGCAGCCCCAAAACTTGGGTTCAAAAAATATGAGTAGGAGCTAAAGAGATGGATACTTTAACAAATGGTTTGATCACCATCGTAAACAATGAAATGCGAAACAAGCGGGAATGCATAATTAGTCCTGCCTCTAAACTTTTGGGGCGAGTTCTGCGTATAATGCAGCTTAATGGTTACATAGGCGAATTCGAGTTTATCGACGATGGTCGCTCTGGAAAATTCAAGGTTCAATTATTGGGCAGAATAAACAAGTGTGGGCCAATTAAGCCACGCTACCCAGCTAAAGCGGGTGAATTTGAAGTCTGGGAAAAGAAGTACTTGCCCTCTAGAGACTTAGGGATAATGGTTGTTTCCACCTCAAAAGGCGTAATAGCCCATAAGGACGCAGAAGAAAAGAACATTGGAGGAAGGTTGCTAGCCTTCGTATATTAAGGGTGTAGTTTATGCGGCTTCCAGAAATATCAAAAACTATTCAGGTTCCTGATAACGTAGATGTCAGCCTCGAAGGCAAAAAAGTCTACGTTAAAGGCGCAAATGGATCCTTAACACGCGATTTTTCATTTGTTACAATTGCCATAGAAGGCGAAGGCAAAAAAATCCGTGTGTGGGCTAAGTGGCCACGCAAAAAAGAAGCCGCTCTGGTAGGAACAATAACCTCACACATTCAAAACATGATTACTGGAGTAACAAAAGGCTACTCATACAAACTAAAGATCGTCTTCTCGCACTTCCCAATTTCAGTAAAGATTCAAGACAAATTTATTTTGATTGAAAACTTTACCGGTGAACGCAGGGCACGCAGAATAAAAATAATCGGCGATGTCAAAGTGAAAATTGAACCCGAAGACATCATTGTTGAAGGCATAAACCTGGAAGATGTAAGCCAAACCGCCGCTAACATTGAACAGGCAACAAGAGTAAGGCGCAAAGACCCACGTGTCTTCCTTGACGGCATATACGTTTATGAAAGAAACGAGGGAGTTGCCTAATGACCGAAAAGACTGAAAAGAAACCATCATTATCACAAAAAGAACTTAAAGCTAGAGCACGTGCCAGAAACAAGAAACCAAAATTTGTAAGAGCTGAAAGCTGGAAGTATGACCGTTTCAGCTTAAGTTGGCGAAGACCCAGAGGATTAGATAATAAGATCAGACGAAAAATCAAGGGTTGGCCACCAGGCGCAAGCGTTGGGTATAAGGGACCAAAAATCGCTCGGGGTTTGCATCCATCAGGATACAGGGAAGTTTTAGTTTACAATGTACAAGACCTATCCACTATTGACCCCACTACTCAGGCCGCACGTATAGCGCATACAGTTGGGAAAAGAAAACGCGGCCTAATTGTTGCCGAAACCAAGAAACTTAACATTAAAGTTTTAAATTTCAAAGCTTCTCCAGAAACCGAAAAGAAACAAGAGGAAGAAGTCGCTGAAGGAGAGGAAAACGAGCAAGAGCAAACAGAAGAAGCCGGGAAAGAGGAAGAAGCGGCAGAAGAGAAAGAAGAGGCGAAGCCAAAGAAAGAAAAGGCGTCTAAGAAAACCAAACCTAAACCTAAGGAGAAAGAAGAAGAACAATGACAAATCTAACCAGTCAGAGACGATTAGCGGCTCAAATCTTAAAGATTGGGCAAAATCGTGTGTGGATTGATCCTGAACGGATGGATGATGTTGAAGGCGCAATTACGCGTGAAGAAGTAAGAAAGCTGATTCACGAGAAGATCATAGATTCTCTGCCTGAGAAAGGCGTAAGCAGATCCAGAGCAAAGATTATTCGAGAGAAAAAACTTAAGGGCAGGCGCAGCGGTCCCGGAAGCATTACTGGCGCTGGCTACGCGAAGGTTACTAAGAAAGATGCTTGGATGAAAAAGATCAGGTCTCTGAGGCGCAAGCTTCGCGAGTTGAAGGCAAGCAGAATAATAACTGAAGCCACATACAGCCAATACTACAGAATGGCTGGTAGCGGAAGATTCCAGTCTATAGCTGAACTGGAGCGCAACTTAAAAGCTAACGATTTATGGAGGAAACGCTAAGATGGCAAAAAGCGGCAATTACCGCGTGAAATTAAGACGCAGAAGGGAAGGAAAAACCGATTATCAAGCGCGGAAGGCTTTGGTTACTTCTGGAAAGCCTCGTCTTGTTACTCGAGCATCATTGAAGAATGTTACAGTACAAATTACGGTTGCTAAATCGCATGGAGACGAGATTTTAGCTTCAGCCAACAGCCGTGAGCTAATTAAGAATTACGGTTGGAAGGCTCCAACTGGCAATATCCCCGCAGCATATCTTACAGGTTTGCTTTGCGGTTTAAAGGCGAAAGCTAAAGGCGTTGAACAAGCAATCTTAGATATTGGCTTGGTTTCTCCCACCAAGGGTTCAAAGATTTTCGCTATATTGAATGGGGTTTTGGATGCTGGTGTTGAGGTTCCTCACAGCGAAGAGAAGATTGTTAAGGAACGTATGAAAGGCGAACACATAGTCAAGTATGCTAAAAGTTTAGGTGCTGGGTCAGAAGAGTACTCCGCCAAATTCTCAAAGTACACTGCACAGGGTGTTGTGCCTGAAAAAATCTCTGAGCACTTCAATAAAGTGAAGGCAGAAATCACCGCATCATTTAAGGTTGCTAAAGGAACAACTGAAGAGAAAAAGGCACCTGCAAAGGAAGAAGCTCCCGTCGAGGAAAAAAAGGTGCCTGCTAAGAAAGCAGTAGCAAAGCTAAAGACTGCAGAAAAAGAACCAGCGGCACCAAAAGAAAAGGCAAGTAAGAAAGGTGGAAAGAAAGCATGAGTCGTTCAGGTCAAATGCAAAGAGAAAGACAAACTAACTTAGAAACATGGGTTCCCAAAACTCGTTTGGGCAAGATGATTCAGGAAGGCAAAATAACAACAATTGAAGACGTCTTCCTAAGCGGCATAAAAATTTCTGAAGCTCAAATCGTCGACTCGTTGATTCCTGATCTTCAAGAAGAAGTCATAAACGTTAATCTGGTGCAGAAACAAACTGACGCTGGCGAAAAATCCCGTTTCAAAGCTATAGTTGCCGTTGGAAACAGAGACGGCTACATTGGTTTAGGCTCAGGGAAAGCCAGTCAAGTCCGAAATGCCATTGAGAAGGCGGCTGTGAATGCTCGCTTAAACATTATTCCGGTAAAACGAGGCTGCGGAAGTTGGGAGTGCGGTTGCGGGAAACCACATTCAGTTCCGTTTCAGGTTGAAGGAAAATGCGGTGGTGTCCGAGTGGTAATTGTTTCGGGACCCAGAGGCTTAGGCTTAGTTTCAAGCGAAGTAGCCAAAGTCATATTTGGCTTAGCAGGAGTGAAAGATTTGTGGATGAGAAGTTATGGTTCAACACGTACAGTACCCTCTTACGCGTACGCGATCTTTGACGGTTTAAGAAAGACCTACAATTTGATTACTCAAGTAGACTGGGTGAAGTAAGATGGCGCAGAAAACTCAAGATTGCAAATGCCTTGTCGTCGTTAAAGTTCGCGGTACTGTTAGTGCCCAGAGGGAAACAAGAGAAACACTTGACTTCCTGCATTTATCACATACTAACCATGCGGTTCTCATAGATAGCCGACCATCATACAAAGGCATGCTGCAACGCATAAACAGTTACATCACTTACGGCGAACCCTCAAAAGAAACAGTTATCATGATGCTTCAGAAACGCGCAAGGCTAGCGGGCGACAAGAAACTCACAGAGGAATACATCCAGAAAGCAGGATACAAATCCATCGATGACCTTGCAGAAGCAATAGTAACCTGCAAAGTTCAATTCCAGAAACTACCAGATGTCCAGCCACTATTCAAGTTTCATCCGCCAAGCAAAGGCTACAAGGGCAAAACCAAAAAAGGCTTCAAGGCAGGCGGCGAAGCAGGCTACCGCGGAGAAGCAATCAACGAGCTAGTAAAACGCATGATTTAATCTGCGTTTAAACATGATTTTTAATAAGCTTAGATTTCCAACATGAATCTTAAAGTCAAAGATCTAACCAGAGCGAATAACTATCTGTAGCGCCCAATTTAGCGTTAATTGTTAAAGCTTTGGTTCGCTAACTCGCTAATTTTGATGCGTGAATTCGGGGCTCATCAATTTTTTCTATTTGATTGGTGGCGGATTCGAATTTTAGGGAGGTTCCTGGCTGAAAAATAGGTACGCATCATCATTTTCGTAGTTAAACTGCTTCGGGACTAATGCGTGTTTTCTAACTGTTTGTGTGCGATACGTTTTATAGTGGGAACGGAGAAATCCGTTAGTTAATTGGAGGGGGAACGACACGAGCGCAAAATGGCGGAGAAGTACAAGAAACCGTAAATGGCTAGACTTTAACTACCTACCGGCAAAAAGCAAGAAGCAACGTATAATTCAACCTTCACACCCTTACTATCTAAAATCAATATCTGCTCACTCAAGCTTTCGACCATCTAAAAGCTTTGCTGAACGCAATTCACAAGAACCCAAACCGTTAATCGATATATTCCAAGAAAATAATTATATAACGATAGTGGCGGAAATCGCGGGCTTCAATAAAGAAACCCTCAAAATTCATGTAAAGAATCAAAAAATTATCCTCTCGGCAAAATCGAAAGATCGCAGATACTATAAAAGTTTAAATCTTCCGAAGGTAGTGATTCCAGACGTTATGTACACCAAATTCAAGAATGGTGTACTGGAAATCAAACTTAAAAAAGCTGAAACAGCAATAAATAAAGAAGCTGACCAAAATGCCGCATAAATTAAGAAAAATAAGAAAATTTAGGGGTTCAAGAACAGTAGGCTACGGACGGATAGGTCAACACCGAGACTCAGGTTCCAAAGGGCGCAGAAAAGTTGGACGACACAAACACTTATGGAGTTATGTCGTAACAAAAGAACCTGATTATTTTGGAAAAAATGGCTTCACCTCACCCCAAAGTGTTCATCGCCACGAAAACGCAATTAACCTCAAGAAACTAGAAGAAATAATGCAAACAAGCCAGCAGGAAAACCCTAAAATCAACCTGACAGCATTAGGCTACACAAAACTTTTAGGAACAGGGAAAGTTACCAAGCCTCTATCAGTACAAGTGGTATCTTATTCAAAATCTGCAGCTGAAAAAATCAAAAAAGCAGGCGGAGAAATCGTAGGCTCCCAAGTTAACGGAGAGTAAAGCTGCTAAATGCCCGGAAGATTCCTCGGTCTCTTCAAACCAATAGGAAGAGTTTTACCTGAAATAAAAAAGCCTGAGAGAAAGGTAAGTTTTAACGAGAAAATCTTCTGGACTGGACTTGTCTTAATTATTTACCTTGTAATGGCTCAAATCCCGCTTTACGGGGTCTCAACCTCAGCCCAAAGCTCGTTTAGTTCATTGAGAGTTATTTTTGCTTCCAATAATGGAACGTTGATGCAGTTGGGTATTGGGCCTATTGTCACCGCTGGTTTGATTTTGCAGTTGCTTGCTGGTTCCTCTATTATTGAATGCGACATGTCAAATCCCGAGGATAGAGGATTATTCACTTCTGCAAGCAAAGTGTTTACGATTGTTCTAACTGGCATTCAAGCTGCTGCTTACATTATAAGTGGCATGTTCGGTTCGATTACTGGAACTGCTACGTTAGTTATTTTTCTGGAACTAATAAGCGCTGGAGTAGTGGTTATGTTAATGGATGAGCTAGTTCAGAAGGGCTGGGGACTAGGCAGCGGAATTAGCTTGTTTATCATGGCTGGTGTTGCTCAGAGTGTTCTTTGGGACACGTTTTCGCCGACCACTGGCTTATTTGTAGGTTCTCTTTCGGCTTACTTGAATCATCAGCTAACTTTTTTTTCCTGGGCTTTAGGGACTCTTTCTGGAGTATATCCATCTTTGCTTGGTTTCTTTGCTACTATCGGCGTCTTTTTGGTCGTTATTTATTTGCAGGGAATTAGAATCGAGCTCCCAATGAGTTATGCCGGATACAAAGGATTCAGAAGTAAATATCCAATTAAATTACTGTACGTTTCAAACCTTCCAGTCATATTTGCATCAGCGTTGTTTGCAAACGTTTACTTCTTCTCAGAATTACTATGGAGCACGCAGGGTCGTCCTCATCCCGGAACGAATCTTTTCTTCCGAATAATAGGAGATTTTAACGTAACAACTTCAGGCACTGGTTCTAGTGCCACAACTAGTATACAACCCGTAGGCGGAATAACTTGGCTAACGACTGCGCCAGCTAATATTCAGCAAGTTGCGCTTAATCCATTAAGGGCCTTTGCTTACATGGGTATTCTTGTGGCTTTCTGCGCCGTCTTCTCCCTGATATGGCTTGAGGTTGGCGGTTTAGGTCCCTCAAAAGTTGCGCGGCAACTTATGGATTCAGGCATGCAGATTCCTGGTTACCGCAGATCTGGAAGACCCATAGAAGCTGTTCTTAAGCGTTATATTCCGGTAGTCACGGTTCTCGGCGGAATCATGGTTGGTTTGGTAGCTGCGACTGCAGATTTCTTTGGCGCTTTCGGTACGGGCACCGGCATATTGCTATCGGTGGGTATTATTTACCAGTATTATGAGTTGTTAATGAAAGAAAGAGCAGCTGAGATGTATCCTGCTTTCAGAAGAATCCTCGGAGAATAGGCCCAAGCAGGTTTGCTCTAAACTCTTCCTCTTTTTTGAGTTAATTTGATTGTTGGCAAATCTGTTTCTTATCAGTTCTACCTTGAGAGTATACCGTATTGAGGTGAGGTTATTTGAAAAAGTTTGTTTTCTTAAATAATTTGGGTCAAAAAGCAAAAACGGTTATTAACAAGGAAACAAGATACGCATAACAGTTCCAAGAGGAAACTGCGGTGATTATTAAGGAGCAATAGAAGGAGAATGACATATGAAAGTACTCAATAAAATAGTTATTATCCTTCTCGTTATGCTGGTAACATTTTCAGCTCTGAGCGTATTTACGGGATCGGTGCAAGCTGCTGGAAACCTTAGCTGTCAAGCGTCCATTTCAGCTAAGAATTCTGGTGTTGACCAAGCTACATCATATACGTTCACCGTAACTAACGTGGGTGAAGTCAATCTTGGAGGTGCAAACATTACAATACCATCGGGATACAGTAATGTCGGAAACGTAGCTATAAGTCAACAACCACCTTCGCAAGACTGGACAATAACCAAAGATAATAATGATATTATTCTCTATGGCTCTGCTGAAGGATTAAGCCCGCAGCAAAGCATCACATTCACTTTTGACGCGACAAATCCTAAAATATCCGGCAATTACAAATGGATCATCGGCGTTAATGAAAACACAAGTTCAAGCGGACTTAATTCTCCAGAGTTTACGTTAGATGTTAGTTATCCGATTGTAATCGATTCAGTTTTGGCGGCAAGCTTGATTTTTCTAATCGCAGCTGTTATTGCATTCGTCAACACCGCAATAAACAGAGGTCTAATCAATTATTTTGTTGGCTGGGAACAATACCGTGTCATGCAGAAAGAAATGAACGAATATCGGTCAGAAACTATGGCTGCCATGCGAGCTAACGACAAAAAACAAGTTGAAAAACTCAAAAAGAAAGAATCACAAATAAAAAACATGCAGGCAAAAATGCTCAAGCCGCAGATGGTTCAGTTCGGATTCTCTTTCGTTTATATTATTATTTGGTTCTTTGTCTTAACACCCACCTTTGGAGTTACCTCGATGGCTTACGTTCCAGGTTTCGGCGCTATCCCCGTTCTCTACTGGTATCCGATTGGCTCGTTCTTCTTAGGTCTGCTTGCATCCCGCTTAATTGGTATAATGCCCATTGAAACTTGACGCAGAAAAACCCGGTGGTGCTAAATGGCTAAAGACGCAAAACCATGCTTTGCTGACAAGAAAATAGTAATCTGCATCTCAGGAATGGCTGGAACAGGAAAAAGCACGTTGTCAAAAAAGCTTGCAGAAAAATATAATCTCAAAATTTATTCAGGTGGCGACGCGCTTAAAGAACTGGCAAAAGCAGAAGGCTATAATGTGTCAAGTCAGGGCTGGTGGGAAAGTCCAGAGGGCTTAAATTTTCTCAAGGAAAGAACTGATGACCCTAAATTTGACAAGGCAGTAGATGCTAAGCTGCTTAAGTATGCTCATCAAGGAAATGTTCTCTTAGATAGTTGGACCATGCCATGGCTGCTTAAAGAGGGTTTTAAGATTTGGTTGATGGCTTCGATTGAGAAGAGGGCTGCAAGAGTTGCCGAACGCGATAAAATAACAGTTAATGAAGCATTCAAAGTGTTAGAAGAAAAAGAAGCTAGGACAAAAGCAATTTACAAAAAGCTTTACGGTTTCGTTTTAGGCGAAGATTTTTCACCGTTTGACTTGGTTTTAGATACTGATAATTTGAATGCTGAAGAAGTTTTTGATGTTCTCTGCAGAGTAATTGTGAACGTGGTTATTTCTGTTCCCGAGTACAAATAAGTAAACGGAACGGAAATTGGAAGCTAGTTTTCAACCTTTTTGAATACCAACCCTGCGTTTTTCCACTGTTCCAGAGCCAACGATAAATAGCCAAATGGGCTTCCCTGAAGAGAATAGAACATGTAACAAAGATAGTTACACTGTGTACATTCGTGGTAAGACTCGCGGAGTTTTTTAAATTCTTGACTTTTCCAAGTCTTAGGCAGATCAAATACTGAACCTGCAAAATTGTGATTGTGACACCCAGCAACTCTACCTAAATGGTCAACTACTAAGAAATTTCGTAGTGCTTGGCATTTCCATGTTCGCTTATCTTCCGCATAGACGCTTCGTAAGGCTTTTAGAAGTTTATTGGTCATTAGGATTTTCTTATTTTTCTTTTTCATTTCGATTAGGGAATTGCATAGGTTGACCATGGCTTGCTTGTCTTCTATTACGAAATCGTTGTTTTCTTTGCCAATTCTAAATAGTTGTTTTTCATCCGCTGAAACGTCATATGAGTAGAGGGCGTACCAGACGGGGATTCCTTTTTTTGTAAAATAGTTGGTTATGTCAATTATTTCGTATAGATTTTTTTGTGAAATTGTGGGCGTAACGCTTACGTTGATTCCTTTCTTGTGAAGCTTCTCGACGCTTTCCATTGCTCTTTTCCAAGCGCCGTGCACATTCTTTATTTCGTCGTTTTTTGCTTCGTTTAAGCTATCTATTGAAATTGCTACGAAATCCACGTTTTGCAGGGCATCGGTTTTTAGGGTGGCCATGCTTCCGTTATCATAGACGGTTGTTACGAAGAGTTTTGAGGCATAATCAATTATCTCGCCTATGTCATCCCTAAGCAGGGGATCGCCGCCTGATATTACAAGCTCAACTATGCCGAGATTTCTTAGAATATCTAATCCTTTCTTTATGTCAGCCGTTGCAAGCTCTCTCTGGTCTTGTTCTTTCCATACGTTGCAACCTGCGCAGCGGTAGTTACATTTTCTTGTGACCAACCATTGAGCATGATGAGGCTTACCTGGAACAAGTGAGCGTCTCATAATAGAGGTTGCTTTTTTAAGGTCTGTCGTCAAACAAATGTCACTAGCTGCTTAGTTGGTGTTTACAGTATTAAAATTGGAACTATAAAAACAATGTCCGAAGCCAAGCACCGTAATTCTTTGAGGTGCATTTTAGTGTCTAATAATTCTCACAAGCATCGTTTTGTGGACATTTCGTCTTTGGTTGCCTTTCTCGAGCAACGGTTTTTAAGAATGATGTTTCTGATATTGCTAAAATGATTTCACTCTTCGTTGAGTGAGCAACGGCGGAGAAAAACGTGGCCAATGAGGCTCAAAGCAATCCAGAAATATTCACCATAAAAGAAAACGTGCCTTTAGCGCAGCCGCCCGTAAGTGCAGAAGAAGTTCTGACGCTGCCAACAGACGAATTATTATTTAGACTTGGAACTTCACCTCAGGGTCTAAGTTCCCAAGAAGCGGAGCAGAATCTAAATGTTTATGGTACTAATGAATTAGCACGAAAGAGGAAACGTTCTGGTATAGTCAGTTTTCTGCTTCACTTTAAGAGCCCATTGATAATCATACTTTTATTTGCCGCTGCGTTCGCTGGCGCTACTGGCGATGTCGGGGATTTTAGCATAATAGTTGTTATCGTGTTAATCAGCGTTGTTATTGATCATTACCAAGAATCCAAAGCGGAAAATGCTGCTGAACTTCTTAAAGAAAAAGTCAGTACGACGGCCACTGTGCTTCGTGATAAAATTAAGACAGAACTTAAACTTTCTCAAATTGTTCCGGGCGACATAGTCTACCTCTCAGCTGGAGATATCATCCCTGCAGATTCACGAATAATCAGCGGTAAGGATCTTTTCATAAATCAAAGCAGCCTAACGGGTGAATCGTTCCCTGTTGAAAAGACTGCCAATAAGTTGGAGTCCATAAACGTGGCTTCCAGTTCGATTACCGAATGGAACAATTATCTGTTCATGGGTACTTCAGTTGTAAGCGGCAGCGCAACGGCAGTTGTTGCGAGAACTGGCGGCTCCACGGAATACGGAAAAATTGCTAAAAAACTTGTTGCAAAGCCCCCTGAAACAGAATTTGAGCGGGGCGTAAAAGGGTTCAGTTACCTCATCATGCAGGTTACGTTCGTTTTGGTCATCTTCGTCTTTATTGTTCTTGCCCTGTTTCATAGAGGATTAATTCAGTCGCTTTTATTCTCAGCTGCCTTGGCGGTAGGGTTAACCCCTGAGCTTCTGCCAATGATTATTACAATGAATCTTTCCAAGGGAGCTGTAAACATGTCGAAGAAAGGCGTGGTAGTGAAGCACCTGCCTTCAATTGAAAACTTCGGTAGCATGAACGTTTTATGTACAGATAAAACAGGAACTTTAACGGAAAATCGCATTTCGCTTGTGTTGCATGTCGATTCGGAAGGTAACGACGATGATAAAGTGTTTACGTATTCTTATTTAAACAGTTATTATGAAACTGGGTTGAAAAGTCCTCTTGACGATGCAATCCTATCCCACAAGGAGATTAAAGTCGAGGGTTTCCAAAAAATTGATGAAGTTCCATTTGATTTTGTCCGAAGACGCGTTTCTGTAGTGGTTGAACAGGGAAGAGAAAGATTCTTCATAGCAAAAGGTGCTCCAGAAGATATACTAAAAATCTCAAACTACTGCGAAATAGGCGGTATTATACAGGATGTTAGTGAAGAACTACGAAAAAAGATTGAGCAAAAATTCTTTGACCTGAGCGCTGAAGGCTTAAGAGCCTTGGGCGTAGCATACAAAAAACTCAGAGAAGACAAAGCCGTTTACTCAGTTAATGACGAAAACGACATGATATTTCTTGGCTTCGTGGCCTTTCTTGACCCTCCAAAAGAAACAACAAAAGAGTCACTTCAACTCCTAGCCAAAGAAGGGATAGAACTAAAGATCTTAACAGGCGACAACGAGCTAGTTACCAGAAAAGTTTGTGAACAACTTGGCTTCGAGATTAAAGGGGTTGTTCTCGGAAACGACATGATCCAAATGAACGATGATGCATTGGCTCGAGTCGTGGAAGAAGCCAACGTATTCGCCCGCGTAACTCCAGTACAGAAAGATCGAGTAATTAATTTGTTGAAAAGCAACGGCCACGTTGTTGGCTTCATGGGCGATGGCATCAACGATGCTCCATCCCTCAAAACATCTGACGTTGGCATTTCTGTTAACAACGCAGTAGATGTGGCGAAAGAGTCTGCTGACATTATACTTCTAGAAAACGACTTGACAGTACTAGCTGAAGGTGTAATTGAGGGAAGAAAAACTTTCGGTAACACCATGAAATACGTCATGATGGGCATTAGTTCAAACTTCGGCAACATGTTCAGCGTTGCGGGCGCAGCATTATTTTTGCCCTTCCTGCCAATGCTGGCCATTCAGATTTTGTTAAACAATCTTCTGTACACTCTCTCTCAAACTACAATAGCTACAGACAATGTTGACGAAGAATACATTGAACGCCCCAAGAGATGGGATATTTCTTTCATCAGAAACTTCATGATAGTGGAAGGCCCGATTAGTTCAATCTTTGATTACGCCACGTTCTTCATTATGGCCTTCGGTTTTGGTATACCGATAACTGCGTTAGCGTCGGGTCTGCCTAAGGCATCAGGTTTTCAGACATCCCAATTCCAAACTGCATGGTTCGTAGAATCACTTTGCACTCAAACATTAGTAGTATTTGTCATTAGGACAAGGCAATCTCCTTTCTGGAAAAGCAAACCTGGCAAATACTTGGTAACTAGTAGTCTCTCAATAGTTGCCGCAGCCCTTATAATACCCTACACACCAGTAGGGAAGCTGTTCAATTTTGTACCTCCCCCACCCCTGTTCTACGCTGCGCTGTTACTGATGATCGTTACCTACCTGTTTCTGGCTGAAGCAGTAAAGAAATGGTTCTACAAACGACATGCGTTCAGAATTGAGCAAACCTTGGTTCCGAAAAGAAAAACCTTCTACCTCAGCAAGAGCGCACGGTTAGTGCAGGATGTAGCTGCCGTGATATGCTTGCGGGAAGAGAACGAGATTTCTTTTGATTCTCTGATTGAAGATCTGTCGAGAAGTTTAAACTACCCCATTGATTCAGACCGAGTAGATCAGAGCCTGCAGTATCTGCGTCGGGGAGGATTAATCGATGTTGATTGGCACAGGAAAACAATCAAAAGAATAGGATCAATCAAAGACTACGTTACAAAACGGGTTGCAACCAGCCCCGCATGGGCGTTGGCATATGATGATTGGCTTCGTATAAACAGATCAATTCAAGAAAAATACGGCAAAGCCAACCCAGACTTCCAAGATCTTTTCGGGCCAAGGCAACATTAAATCTTTTTTCTATTTTGTTTCAAACAAAGTAGGTAGAGAAGTGAGTTTAACGCGTTAAAGCAATCCATAAATGGTCCGAGACTGATATTGGTAACATCTCCGCTGTATCATCTTTATGCATAAGTATTCGCTTGTTGGAGTTTGGGTTGAATTCGCCTATTACATCGGCGTAAATATGCTCTAGGCTTAAGGCATCAATTATTTTGTTTACGGATTCTGGCTCTGCAGCAATAAGCAATGCACCCGAACTAATCAGTTGCAAAGGATCAATTTCATAATACCTACAGATTTTGGCAGTTTCTGGTTCAACCGTTATTTTTTCCTCAAAAACGCGCACACCTAAGCCTGCAGCATCTGCCATTTCGTGGATGCCGTTTAGTATTCCGCCCTCCGTTGGGTCGTGCATAGCATGGACTCCGCCTGTCTTGTAAGCGATTAATGCGTCTTTTACTACGCTTATTTGTTTGTAGAAAGTTTTGGCGCTCTCAAGTAAGGTCGAAGTAAAAACTTTTTTCAATTGCTCTTCACGGTCTGAAGCTAAAATTGCAGTGCCCTCAATCCCAGCGCTTTTTGTCAAGATTAGCTTGTCACCTGTTTTGGCGCTTGCGGCAGTAACATACTTGCCTTTTTCAGTCAAGCCCATGATGCAGCCAACAACAATAGGATTAGCCAGTCCAGGCGTTGATTCGCAGTGTCCTCCCACAATGGCTATACCGAGTTCTTTTGCGGCATCATGGATTTGTGTGGTTATAGTTTCAACGATTTTGCTGTCAGCGTTTTCTGGCAAAAGTAAGCAAGAGAAGAAAAAGGCTGGTTCAACTCCGAAGGTTGCAACGTCGTTAGCGTTTATGTTAATTGCTTCCCATCCGATACGTTCAACCGTACCAGTTATTGGATCCATGGAAACGATAGCGTTCTTGTTTCCAACATCCAGCACTGCGCCATCTACTCCCGCCGCCGGGCCTAAAATGACCTCAATACGGCTCACTCCCAGGTTTTTGAATACTACTTCCTTTAGAATTTCTATGGGGATTTTTCCAGGAGGCAGTCGCATGATCTTAACCTCTATCAAATCTAGCTTTTAAGTTGGTGATACAATTTGTTTTGTCCTATAGCCTCTCCAAGCTTCTGGAAGTCGTTTGCGAAGTATAATAGCTATCGGGATTCCTACAATTCCTCCTACAGCTATCTGCAGTATGTTGAAGGGCACTTCGCCCAGTGCTGCCCAGTGTTCTGACAATCCGAAGAATTCAGCTAAGAAATACCCCGTTACCATTTCGGCGCCTGCTATGAACACTGCGGTGATGTCTCTTTTTCGGCTTAGCCTATTTGATATTAAGCCCGCGATTATTCCTTCAGCGCCTTTTATGATAAGTGTGAAAGGTGCAAAATAGCCATATCCGCTGGACACATCGCTTATTGCGGAGCCAACCCCGCCTGCGAATCCGCCGACGATTGGACCGAAAGTGAAGGCGGTGACGAAGATCATAATGTCGCCGAAGTTTAGATATCCTTTTGTGGCTGGAATGGGAATTTGTACAAGGAAGGTTGCGACTTCCACTAGGGCTGCCATGATTCCTGCTTGTGCAATTATCAGTGTGGCTGTTCTTTTGTTAATGTTGCCTTGCATTTTCGTCGCCTTAGAATAGGTGTAACTATAGTATAGTTGCAGCTATACTATGTAATAAACGTTACTAACCCTCAAGTAAGCAACTGAATCTCGTCAAATGCGGCCAAAACCTTCCTACCCCGCTCGGTAATACGGAAGAATTTCTTGCCATTCTCCTCATAGCCAACCACCAACCCTTTATCCGATAACTCATTGAGATGCTGATACACCGCAGCGCGAGTCATTATCTTCCCCAACTGCTTCCACAAATCATATCCATATGAATCCTTCTCCACAAGGATTTTAAGAATTTTCTGTTTTGTACTTACTGCAAGCCCCAAGCCTGCTGCTTTCTGTTTTTTCGTAAGCGCCTGCAAAACATCGGTTGCTTTAAGCCCACTTCCAGTGATAAGACACACCACGCTACAATCGCCTGAGATTTCTTCAGTCTTGAATTTCTGTAATGCGGCAACGGCGGCTGAGCTAGCGGGTTCAGCGAAGACCCCTTCCAGTTTGGCGACTAAGAGCTCTGATGCTAAAATCTCCTCATCTGAAACGGCTAAAGCCAAGCCGTTTGACTCCTGAATCGCTTTGATTGCTAAGTCGCTTTGTAATGGTTCGCCAACGAGAATAGCTAATGCACGTGTTGTCGGGCCGCAAGTTTTCGAAAACGGTTCTGCATTAATTTTGCTGACAATTGGAGCACACCATTCAGTTTGAACTCCAGCCATCCGTGGTAACGAGTTTGTCAGACCTAGTTGCTTTAATTCCTTAAAGCCCTTCCAAAGGGAATAGATGGTGCCGCCGCTTCCCATCGGAACAATAACCCAGTCAGGAACCGCAAATTGTTCATTAATTTCAAACGAAATAGTCTTTTGGGCTTCAACCACCAGCGGATTAAGCTCGGCAGTCGCTTGGTACCAGCCTGTTTCCTTAGCTAAGCCAACCGCTTTTCGTATCGAATCATCGACAATGTCCCCTGATTCCTCAATGACAGCGTCGTAAGCAATCATCTGAGCTAGTTTTCCAACATCGACAACTTTGGGAACCAAGACATGGCAAATCAATCCTGCCTTTGCGCTGTAAGCGGCCAACGAAGCGCCCATGTTCCCGTTACTTGCACAAACTATCGACTCAAAACCTTGGTCAATGGCGTTTGACGTCAAGAAAGCGGCCGCCCGATCCCTGTAAGAGCTTGTGGGGTTGCGGGTTTCATCCTTCAAATAAAGGTCCTTTAACCCGAGGGTTTTGGCAAGTCTATCAGCCTTATGCAGAGGGGTTGCGCCCTCTCCCAAACTGACCATGTGCTTAACGGGCGGAAGAATCTGCCTGTACCGCCAAAAACCTAAAGGTCCAGAAAGGCTTAATTTTGCAGCTTCTGGCAAGTCAACTATTAATTCAAGTGTTCCGCCGCATTTTTCGCATTTACTTCGCAGTGGGTACACTTGAAACTCTGTTGCGCAATGAATGCATCTTAGTATCAAGTTTTATTCCTATTTACTGCATATTGAAAGAGCCTTTTATGTTATGCCTATTCACCGATTAGCTCTGTTCTTCTGAGGCAAGCAGTTTGGGAGAGGAAAATCTAAATGGGAGTTCACCACAAATTATTGACCATAGAGTGATAATGCATGAGTGTAAGAGAAGACCCGATTAAAATGCATAAAGAAGCTGGTGCGCTGATGGAAAACGGCAAGTACGCTGAGGCAAGAGATATTTTCGTCAGAACAGCTGAACTTTACTACAAGGGGCAGAATTATTTTGGCTCAGCAGAAATGTATTATAAGGCTGGCGAATGCGCTTTTTCTTTGAAGGATAATGAGAAGGGAGCAGAGTTTTTCATGAAGTCTGCGGACATCTCGTTTAGCAAGGGATTTGACAGGTACGGCGTCAGCGCACTGGATTATGCGAGAGACTGCTACAAAGCTTTGGGAAACCAAGAAAAAGTTGAGGAGCTTACTAAAAAAATTAAAGAAGTTAAAGAAAAACTCGAAGCTTCAGGCTTCTAGTTCAATCCCCATTTTACCTACTTTTCTTTTGCGTCTCATGCTGAAAGAGTTTCTTCCATGGTCGATTATCTGTTTTAGCTTTAGGCATAAACCAACTATGCTTGACATCAGAAAAGCAGCCCCAGTCCAAACAAGCATGACTCCTTGCACGGCATATGGTGTCGCAGACATGTTTGGGTCGGGGGAAGTGAACTTCTGTGCTGGAAACATAAGGAGAATTCCCGAAACTAAAAGTGCAAATGAGATTATGAATAAGGTGCCAATCAGCAAGGAACGTGGCGCTTTAAGTTCCGGCTTTTTTTGAAGGTTCCAAATGATGAAGCCTGCTAAGGCAATTATGACCGAAATGTACAGCAGTTGCGTGTAATTGAGGAAGGTACAGTTGTATTCGCTTCCGAGAAACTGCGTGTTATATGCAACTCTTTCAGAACCCCAGGCATATGACCCCCATGGAAGATTTCTTCCCGTTAGAACGTCAATCTGGAGGTAAACGATAACTGCACATATTACTCCTGTAACCAGCAAGGTGAAGCCTAACGCAGACGCAACTGTTTTTTTGTTAACTTTTCCTGGGCTTGAGAGTTCCCAGATGAAAAGACCGACAAACGCCAATGCCAAGCTGAAATCGAAGACTTGGGTAAACTTGAAGAATTGAAAGGGCGCTGGCAGATACGATATGTCCCCGAAGATGCCCGTGAAGAAGCCCAAGTTAAGCCTGTAACCATTAATGTAATCCCAGAAAGGGTAGGAATTCATTATTTGTATGAGAAAAAATAGGAATCCCGCTAACGTTAAACCTATCAAAAAGAGAGTTAACCCCAAGTCACTGTAACGATTTGCCCCTCCGTTATGGTCATTATTCATTGTCCTGCCGCTAAACAGACTCGTTCTCCATCGCATGAGGCATGCTTGTTGCATTTCGGATATAACATTTTTGGAGTTGCGGTTCGTCTTCCTAGAAATCCATAATAAAATCCAACCGTTAACCTTTAACGGTAGAATTTTAAGTGAATGTCAAACCTGCATCTTTTGCTTTGCTCTCAGAACTGCTTGAAAAAGTGGAATCTACAAAGAAACGACTCGAAATCATAGATTTAACTGCAAATTACCTGCAAACCCTTAATTCTGAAGAAATTGAATCTGCCACAAACATGATGGTTGGCAGAGCATTCCCAAAGTTTAGCCAGAAATCTTTGGATGTTTCCTGGTCAACTCTGATCTCTGTTTTAGAGTGCATAAGCCAATTTGACTGGTACCTTTTCCGCCAAGCGATGACACGCACAGGTGACATCGGTTCAGCTACTAAATCAATGCTTGAGCAAGCTAAAGCGAAAAAGCAAACACAGTTAACGGAACGGTCTCTAACTATAACCGAAGTCAGGCGAGCACTTGAAGCCATCGCTCAAACGTCAGGCGCAGGTTCCCGAACCAAGAAAGAACGGCTAATAATCGCTCTATTTAGCCAAGCTACTCCCATTGAAGCCAAATACCTAGTCAAAATCTTCACGGGCGAAATGCGCACGGGACTCCACGAAGGTTTAATGGAGCAAGCTGTAGCCAGCGCTTTCAATGTTCCATTGCAGGAGGTGCAGCATGCCAGCATGGTGCTGGGTGACATAGGGGAAGTAGCGGCAATGCTCAAAACCCAAGGTGCAGATGGCTTAGAAAAAACTGGCTTTAGGGTTTTTAGGCCAGTCAAGCTCATGCTTGCGCAAACTGCACAAACAGTAAATGAAGCATTGACAGACCAAAGATGCAAGAGCGCTTTTGAATATAAGTACGACGGCGCAAGAGTCCAAATTCACATTGAAAACGGCGCCGTAGAAATTTTCAGCAGAAGACTAACTAACGTAACAGAGAGTCTCCCAGAAATTGTTGAAGCCGTAAAAAATAATATTAAAGCACAGTCGGCCATTGTTGAAGGAGAAGTTGTTGCACTAGACAGCGCTGGCTACCCGATTGCATTTCAACATTTAATGCGCCGCTTCAAACGGACACGCGGCGTCACCATTATGGCAAAGAGAATTCCTCTAACGCTTTATTTATTCGACGTTCTCTACCTTAACGGTGAAAGCCTAATCCCGTTGCCCTATTTGCAGCGCAGGCAAATCTTAGCACAGAATGTCAGAGAAATATCTTTATCCAAACAAATCGTCACTGAAAAAATCGAGGAAGCGGAAAGTTTTCTAAAAGAAGCCATAACCGCCGGACATGAAGGATTAATGGCAAAAAAGCTTAACAGTCCCTACACACCAGGACGTAGAGGAAAAAAATGGCTAAAAATAAAAACAGTCCTCGAACCTTTGGACTTAGTTATCACCGCTGCTGAATACGGCTATGGAAGAAGGAAAGGTTGGCTTTCCGATTACTATCTTTCAGCGAGAGACCCGCAAACGTGTGAATTTTTCAGTGTGGGTAAAACTTCCAAAGGCTTAACCGATGCCGAAATCATAAAAATGACCAATCAGCTAAAGGCTGACGCAGTTGGAGAAGATGGGAATCACGTAGTGGTTATTCCAAAAATCGTTGTTGAAGTCGCTTACAACGAGATTCAAAGAAGCTCCAAATACAAAAGCCAGATGGCATTGAGATTTGCAAGGATTACCCGTATCAGAGATGACAAAACCCCACAAGAAGCTGATACCATCGACAAAGTCAAAGAAATATATGAAAAGCAGTTCCAGATAAAAGGCAAATTCCAAGAAATATAGTCATTAATCCAAAAGCTTCCATCATAGCGTATGATGCAATTTTATTCATGCTTATTTGGCGTGTTGAAGTGGGTGTTTGTTTGCCCTCACAAGGCTCTTCGCCGCCTCCACAGGAGAAGGGGGTTAAGCGGTTACATACCTAATGGTTGTACAACCGATAGAAAGGAGAATTATTGTATCGGTTTGGTTTGTTCCGTTGTTGTGGAGGCGGCCGGGTGGCTTTGGTTGTTCGGTTGAGGTTTCTGTTTCCATATCTTATTCTCGTTGGCTACTACCTTTGGTAGTAGCTTAGCCTATAAACTTTTTCCCAAGCAACACCATATTTCGTTACAGCTCATTAGTAAACAACAGAAAAAATGACTCAAAAACAAAGTGATACCCAACCAATGCTGCATAACGACGAAACCAGATGAACTTAAAAAAACAATGTCAGGTTACACAAATACGATATCTTAATCGCAATACCTGATTCTTTGTTGAACAAAAGGCAAAATATAAGATAGAATAATGACACTTCACTCTGAGGAGTGGTTGAGGTGGATCCTGCAAAAAAGGGAGCGTTCGCTAAAGAATTCTACAGTCGCCAAACAATACTAAAAGAGCTTGGAGAAAAAGGTCAACAGAAACTTGCGAAATCTAAAGTTGCAGTTGTCGGCGCTGGGGGATTAGGGACTGTTTCTTCACTCTACCTTGCGTTGGCTGGCGTTGGGTACATACGCTTAATCGACCAAGACACCGTAGAAACCCATAACCTTCATAGGCAAATCCTCTACAACACAGACGACTTGCACTATCCCAAAACTGAAGTTGCCGCAAAAAAACTAGAAAAACTTAACCCACTTATAATTGCTGAGGCAATTCCTGAAAATGTGAACGCAAGCAACGTTGAACGTCTTTTGCAGAATGTGGACTGTGTTGTTGACGGTTTAGATAACATGGTGACTCGTTACCTTGTTAATCGTGCTTGCGCGAAAATGCGGATTCCATACGTTTTCGGGGCAGCCATAGGAATTGAAGGCAATCTCTCGGTTTTTGCTCCTCCTGAAACTGGCTGCTTGGAATGCTTGATGCCTAATCTTTCCGACACTGATTTACTAACGTGCAACACTCGAGGAGTTCTTGGAGCAACAACGGGAATAATCGGAGCTCTCCAAACCATGGAAACCATAAAACTCTTAGCAGGAATAGGTTCAACTTTGAAGGGTAAACTGTTGATCTGCGACTTCAGCGACATGGACTTCACTAGCATAGACATCTCAAAAAGTACCCGCTGTCCAGTCTGCCACGGCGATTTAGCTGGGGTTGCTGGCGGTGAAAGGTTAGTTTGGCTTTGCGGAAGAGATACGGCTAACATTAATCCTGAAAAACCGCTCCAGCTAAAACTTGATGAAGTTTACCCCGCAGTAAACAAACATTTTCAAGTGCGTTTGAAGTCGCGTTTGGCTCTTATGTTCAATTACAAGAATTATGAAATTAGCTTATTCAACGGTGGGCGAATGTTGATAAAAGGAGTTACAGATGAAAAAACAGCTTTGACAGTTTACCGAGAAATACTACAAAAGCTTGAATTCCGCTCCTAGCTCTGCCCATAAAGCCTAATGAAGCAATAGCAACTTCTGCTATACCGCGTGAGACAAAAAATTGGAGAAATAGGTAGAGACGCTTATTCTTGCTTCTTCTGTTTTCCGGGGCGAAGCGAACGCACGGTTGCGCCTGCACGCCACATCTCGCTGTTACCCATCGCTTGTAGCTCATCAGACAGTTTCTGTCTGTAGTCTGGTGCTTTGCTTTTTTCCAGTACAATGCGTGTTTCTTCGCCTGCAGCAACAAGCTCGTAGAGTGAATCAAACACTGGTTGTGTGGCTTCGCGGAAACGAGGTCTCCAGCGTAGGGCGCCGATTCGTGCGGTTTCGCTGCAGTTGCAATACATCCAATCCATGCCGTTCTCATCTACTAAGCGTATTAGGCTCTGTGTGAGTTCTTCGACGGTTTCGTTGAATGCTTCACTTGGACTGTGTCCATGCTCGCGCAGGGTGTTGTATTGTGCTTCCATTATTCCTGCCAATGCGCCCATTAAGACGCCTCGTTCGCCTGTTAGGTCGCTATAAACTTCTTTTTCAAAGGTTGTTGGGAACAGATAACCTGCACCGATTGCGATGCCCATGGCTTTCACACGGTCCTGTGCTTTACCAGTTGCGTCTTGGTGAACTGCGAAGCTGCAGTTTATGCCGGTTCCGTCAACAAAGTTTCTGCGTACGCTTGTTCCTGAGCCTTTTGGTGCAACAAGGATTACGTCTACGTCTTTTGGTGGGATGACGCCTGTTTGTTCTTTGTAAACGATGCTAAAGCCGTGGCTAAAGTAGATTGCGTCTCCTGGCTTGAGAGTTTCTTTGATTTTTGGCCATACCATTTTTTGTCCAGCATCGGTGAGTAGGAACATTTTGATTGTGCCTTTTTTGGCTGCTTCTTCCATGGGGAAGAGGTTTTCGCCTGGTTTCCAGCCGTCTGCAACTGCCTTATCCCATTCTTTTTTGAAGATGCCTGTGTTTTCTTGTCCTATGATTACTTTTACTCCGTTGTCCCGCATGTTTAGTGATTGCGCTTGGCCTTGGATGCCGTAGCCAAGTGAGACGACAACTTCGTTTTTTAGGATTTTTTGGGCTTGCGCCACTGTGAACTCTCTACGAGTAATGACGTCCTCTTTGACGCCACCGAAATCCATCTTAACCATTTTTGTTTTACCCTCAAGCCAGAGGATTTAGAGGACGAGGTAATTAAGAACTATCCCTCAAATTAAAGTAACTTGCTATCTTCAATAAACAGCGCAAAACAATTAAACATTTAACCACAATAAACACTCGATGAACAATAGCAAATTTACCCCTGAACTTGTTGCGCCCTGTGGAATGAACTGTGCCCTATGCAGAGGATACATAGCTTACACGCATGGGCTACCTCGGATAAGAGGCAAAATAACTTACTGCGCAGGTTGCATTCCCAGAGCCAAAAACTGTTACATCAAACGGAACTGCAAAAAACTCTTCAAGCACCAAATCCAATCCTGCCATGAATGCGAAGAGATTCCCTGCAAAAACCTCGACCACTTAGACACGAGGTACCGCGAACGTTACGGCATGAGTATGGTTGAAAACCTAAAACTTCTAAAAGCAAAAGGCATGGATGAATTTCTCAAAAGCCAAGCAGAAAAGTACACATGCCCAAACTGCGGAGACGCGGTTTGTGTTCATGACGCAAAATGCTACTCATGCAACTACACAATGGAAACTATACCGCTTAAAGCGCCAAAAGAGAAACCAAATCCCAAATAAATAAACAGTCGCGAGAATTTTAGAAGAGTCCTGAACACGCTAAGGCAAGAGTTGGTGCTGTATGTCCTCAGGTTTAATTTCTGCTTCCACGCCAGTGCTTAACGCAGTTAGGTTGTGTACTTCCGCTTCTTTCTGAATCATGAAAGCAAGAGGTGCGCCAATGTTGAAGTTTTCAGGTATTCTGCTTGATTTAGCATGATGTAAGATTGATTTTTTGAAGCTTTTTTCAGCGTTAGCTATTATTTCTTCTGGGCTTTGCGCTTTAGCAAAGAATTCTGCGTAGTGACTTTCAAAGACAGCTTTTAAGGCTGACTCAAAATTAGGCGCCGTTACGATAGCCTCAACTATTTCCTTGTCAAGGAAAAAATTGTTAGACGGCACTGCAAGTCTTAGCCAGTTGGCATCATAATTTATGTTTTTTCCTCTTAGAAGCGTTAGCAATGTAAAGCTGTCATTTTCTGTGCTTGAATAGAAATGTGCGTGTGATTTTCTTTTTGAGGGAGACTCTCATAGGTGTCGTGGAGTTTTTCGTAAAATGTCTTATCAATTAACACGTCAAGACATGTAGTTGAGCCGTCTTCCTCGTAGCTTTGGAGTCCCATGTTCAGGGTTGTGACGTAGTCTGTCTTTTTTAATGTTTTCGTTATTTGCTTGATTGTTGAAGCTTTGGCAGTTTCCTCCATTACTGAGCGGTTTTTGAGATAATCTTCTGGGGAAAGGTAGATTTTGTTTAGCTTCTCCTCAGGGCTCAGCTTCGCGTTGGTTGCTTTTATGAGCGCCTTTATATTTTCCACTTCGAACCTTAAAAGATACAACTGAAGATATTTTGACGCATTTTTGGGTGAGTTTTTTATTATCTTTAAATATGTTGAAATGAGGTTCTCGCGGAATGATCTTTCGAGTTTGCGGCTTGTAAGAGGTAACGATATTTTAACGAGTTGTTCTTGGTAACTGGTATCACGAAGTTGAGCTGTAAGATCTGAAAGATTTTTGCTTCCTCTTTCGGCTCCGATTTTCGCTAAAACAGGAGAATAAAGTGTAGTCTGGTTCAAGATCTAGTTTCTCCAAGTACTTTTTTCACAACTATAGCGACTGCTTGTTCCATCTTTTTTTCCGCATTGACCATCAGATTCGCTCTATCTTCTTGATTTGCTCTTAGCTGTTCTTCACGTTTACTGTTTGCTTCCTGAATCGTGCTCGCATAAAGCTGTTGAGCCTCCTCTTCTGCGTAAGCTTTGCCATTGGTAATCAGCTTCTCAGCTTCCTGTTGTGCGAGAGCTAGCATTTTTTTTGCTTCATCTTGGGCTTCGCTGCGAATTTTCTCTGCTTGGGCTTCAATTTTTTTCAGTTCGACCCAGACTTTCTCCATTGTTCCACAAATATGCTAGCGTTTGTGTGGTTTCTAAAGGTTTTTGTGCCATGAAAAAAGCATGCTTTTTTTGATTTTTTAGGCATCGAAAGACACGGGCGGTTAGGTACTTAGGTTTTTTCATGTCTGACGCCTAACAAATTGAGATCCTGCTTGATTTTAAAATGGTAACCACCATTAATTCGTTACTTATCAAATTACTCCTTTGTTGCTCCACCCTTAAGGGTAAACTTTCTAACCAAAAATCGACTTATCCCTCTCTCTTTAGATGACAGTTTTCTTGCCCAAATTGCACCCCACACCTAGCTTAGGCTGAAAATACTAGATATTACATGTTGTTCAAGAAAACAAGCCTCTATCGTTGAGCGCTCCCACAGAATTCGTGACTGACTATGGCTGTTCCTTAGTCAACAAATACTATTTTGCAATAGTACATTATGGTGAAAAACAAAATGAGTCAACTTTCTAATCCATTAGAAGTTTTGAAATCGCTCTCAGAAGCAACAAGTATGCTAATCAAGAAAATTTCGCAGTCAGTAGTTAGCGTGAAAACACAAATGTCACACGGCACAGGCGTAGTCTTAACCAAAGATGGCTACATCGTCACCTGCAACCATGTTACTGCAGGAGGCAACACAGTCAAAATAGGCCAAGGAGAAAAAACCTTCAACGCAAAAATCGTTGGATCCGACCCTTACAATGACATAGCCTTAATAAAAGCAGAGAAAGGCGAATTCACACCGATAGAACTAGGCGATTCAGAAAAACTAAGCGTAGGCCAATACGTTTTGGCACTTGCTAACCCGTTTAATAGAAAACAGCCAACCGCCACCACTGGCATTGTAACTAATGTGAACAGCACTCTTAGAGGCTGGCGTGGCACACAAATGGAAAACGTAATCGCCACTGACGCGCAGCTTAATCCAGGATTCAGCGGCGGTCCACTTGTCGATGTGGAGGGGAGAATCATAGGTATAAACGCAGCCTACGTTTGGCAAAGAGGCATCGCTATCCCAATAAACAAGGTAAAAGCGGTCGCTGACAGGCTTATGACTGGAAGAGTAACTCAGAAGGGTTACCTTGGCATAATCGCTAATACAGTGGCTATTCCAGAAGAAATCGCTGAGCAAACAGGCTTAGAACAGGAAAGCGGAGTAATGATTTTCAGCGTTGAACCAGGTTCACCAGCACGCAAAGCAGGCTTAGCCATGGGGGACGTACTGGTAAAATTCAACGACAAACCCATCACTGACTTCTACGACTTACCAAGGCTACTCTCAGAAGACGTTATAGACAAAGAAACCAAGCTAACCATAATCCGACGGGAAAACCTAATTGAAGTCACAGTTACCCCAGCCATTCATGGAGGCGAAGAAGACTGATAAATCGCATTCCATTAGAGCTTGAACCACCAACACCAATGCATCCACCGCCACTTCGACGTTCACCTTACCCGATGCCACAACTCAGCAATGCAAGCGCTGTTGCTTCAACGGCTCCTTTTCCATCTGTTTTTGATTAGATGGAAGAAGCCCTTTTTTTCATTTCTTTAGTGCCGTGAATTATAGTATTTAGCATTCAATTTTTCGCTGTTTGTAACTACATGTGAATCCTTGCAGATTCAAGAAATCCCATAACCTTTTGCGGCTATTTCAGGGCCTCGATATGCTTCCGCGTACTTCCTTATGATTGCTTGATATTTCATCGTACTTTGGTGTACTTCTGTGTACTAAACCTGCCGAAGATTCAAACCCTAAATTAAAAAAGCTACTTGAAACAGCTTTTTAAAAAATAGGGATAAGGACCTTTAGGTGCTTTCACTCACATCACAGTTATAAGACGGCACAAAGTCTAAACATAATTAATTCTTGGCTAAGAGTCACCTGCTAAATACGCTCCTATGAATTATTTTATAAGCAGATTCTAACTATCAACTATCTATAGAGTGGTTTGTATGAATGCTTCGCTTGGCTTCATCATTGGGGTTTTAGTAGCTATTGGGATATTTCTTTTGTATGCAGCTGTTTCAGGAACAACGTATTATGGGATAGCACTCTTTGTTGAAGGTTCCCTTGCAGCAACCCTCTTTGTCGTAGCATTGATTCTAGCGTTGATATTTTATGCTGGGTTCAAGGCTCAGTTCAGGCGGGTAAAAACAGGCAAAGAAGCCTTAATCGGTGCCAGAGGTATTGCAACAAGTGACCTTAAGCCTAAAGGTGAAGTCCGCGTTATGGGCGAGTTTTGGGAAGCTACCGCCAAAGATGCTACAATAACTGCCGGCCAAGCGGTGGAAGTTGTAAGCATGGAAGGCGTGTATCTAGTAGTAAAACCAGTCGAGCAAAAAGCTTAACTCTCCAGAGTGTAGAATACTTATTGAAGGTGTGAATTGAATTGTCAGTAAACGTTTTAGCTCCTGCCATTGGATTTATAGCAATTGTTGTTGCCCTTTTCCTGTTAAGCGGTATTCGAGTGCTAAGAGAATGGGAAAGAATGCCTGTACTACGCTTAGGGCGATATGTAGGTTTGAAAGGTCCTGGAATAATCTATCTTATTCCATTAATTGACAGAGCACCACTAAAAATCTCCACAAGACTAGACACTATACAATTCCGCACAGAATCAACCTTAACAAGAGACAACGTTCCAGTAAACGTCGATTCAGTATTATACATGAAACCTGTAGATTTGGAAAAGGCGGTTTTGCAAGTTGAAAATTACTACCAAGCTACTCAATTAGCTTCGCAAACAACCCTTCGGGAAGTCATCGGCAAAGTTAGCTTAAACGAGCTGCTTGCTGAACGCGAAAAAGTCGGCGCTCACCTGAGAGAAATAATCGACGAAAAAACAGAGGCATGGGGAATCAAAGCCACAGCCGTTGAAGTCCGAGACGTCATAATACCCAGTAACTTGCAAGACGCAATGAGCCGCCAAGCCCAGGCTGAACGGGAACGTATGGCAAGAGTAACTTTAGCCACGGCCGAGTTCGAAGCTTCGCAAAAAATGATTGAAGCAGCAAAAGCATACGAGGCAAGCCCAGAAGGGCTAAGACTCAGATGGATGAACATACTCTACGAGTTAGGCCAGCAATCACAAACAAACACAATCATGTTAGTGCCAGCAGTCATGCCTGAAGCAGGTTGGCCTCCAGTCGGCACATACGGCTTCAAAGACCTAACCACGGCGCAACAAGCGCAAGCGGCAAAGAAGCGCCCTATGCCAAAAGTGGAGTTGCCACAGCAGCCGCAACCTGAGCAGCCAGAGTAAGTTAACTTCTTTTCTTTCTTTTCCTTTTTTATCGTATTCGAACTATGTTAAGATTTTATTGAATTTGAATGAAAACGATGATTTCTTTTGTCTTTTCAATCGGGAAGTAAGGAAGCATTTATACTATTCCAGATGAAGCTGCTCTTACTGCTTTTACAGTTTGCTCGAGCAAAAATTGAGCTGCTTCTTGGCTAGGCCAGCTGCCTAAGCCGCAGTCTGGACCCGTAAAAGTCATTCGGTCGCCATATTTTTCTTTTGCAACATTGTATCTTTTCTTTATAGTTTCTTCTGGCTCAATCAATTGCTCAGCTGAAGGTTTAGCGATGCCTTTCTCATAGAGTTCAGCCAATATACTGTCAATATCTGTTCTGGAAACGCCTACTCTGATTTGCTTATCGGAATTCTCTAGCAAACGTTTGGGGACAGCTTCGATGTTGCTCGGCGAAGCGGCGTATTCGAACGACAAGACGTCAAGGTTCTTGACGCTGAGCAAATCATGCACTCCTGAAGCTGAATGCAAGTGAATCTGTCGTGTGGCTCCTTGGAAATCGAATGCTTTCTCAAGCACCTCGCAAATCAAGTCAGGTGTAGCTAGGATGTTGTTGAAGCCGAAGCTTGGCTCATCAATCGAAACAACTTTTGTCTCAATATACTTATTATTTAGGATGGAGTTTTTTGCAAAACGCCTAATGGTCTCGGCAAAACCGTCAAGCACATCAGCGTAAGCTGTTTTTCCAACTTCATGCAAATACTGCTCCAAAGGACCAAAAACTGAAACGCGCAACTGGATTTTTTTGCCGAATTCTTCGCTAAGGACTTTGGCCTGTTGATTTATTAAGTGCACTTCGGGCAAAATCGCTTTGTCCTGATCAACAACAAAGGAGCCGTTCGCCATGGCTAAGTGGATTACATCGCCAACTTGCTTCATCCCATCGTACTGTTGAGGAAAGTTTACAACATCTAAGCCGGAAGCAACTTTTTTCTTAAATGAGTCAATCACTATTTGGCTGAAATTGCTTTGTAAAAAATTATCCTTCGTTATGTCCTTGCCTTGGAGAATGTCTTCTCTTGCAAGCTGATACACCTTGCTAAAGCTTTCTCTTCCAACTCCAAATGGCAACGGGAAACTGCCTATGTCATCTATTAAAGTCTCCATAGAGTACTATTGACAATAGAAATTCTATTAAAGCTATACCTACCCTTTAACCGCGGAAAAGGTGTGAATCTTATGTCTGAATGCATTTTCTGCCAAATAATCCGTAAAGAAGCACCCGCAAGCATAATCTACGAAGATGAGAAAGTTGTAGCTTTTTTGAGTAATCGACCCGTTAACGTTGGGCACACGCTTATAGCTCCTAAAAAACATTACCAGAACATTTACGAGATTCCAGAGGACGAAGCAGCTTACTTGTTCAAGAAAGTCAAGAAGATAGCGCAAGCCGTCAAAGATGCAACAGGCATTGAAGGCATCAGGATAGTGCAGAACAACGGAGAAGACGCTGGACAAGTCGTTTTCCACATTCATGTCCATGTTATTCCAATGAAACCCTCAGGCCAACTTCTCCATGAGCATGACGCCAGAGCTGCCGAATTGCTAAATGGGGATGCTGAAAAAATAAGGCAGCACCTCCAATAAAGCTCAAATTTAATTTTCCGATAAATATTGCATCCATTTCCCTTGTTTTTTTAACACCTGTTTTCGCTAGCAATAAAGTAGCCCTCTGCTTCCCTAACCTATTTAGACAAAAAAAACCAACATCAAATTGAATGCCGTCTCCTCATTTTTCAACATATTTTTCACTCCCATGCAAACTTTACTTAGCCAATCATTAAATAAAACTTGTTTTTACGGGCACACCTATAAAAGAGGGAAAAACAACATTGGTTTACATCTAAAGCTGGATAAACATGACTCAAGAACCATCTGAACCAAACAACAGTAACCAATCAGTACCTCAACCGCAAATCGAGAAACTTTTAATCGACGACCCGAATCACTTCCAGTTCCACGCCGCCTACCTTGTTTACTCTGACACCTTCGACGCCGTAACTGACGCACAGGGCAAACGGGAACTAAACCAGAACCTTGAAGACCTAAAATCCACCAAAATCGACTACGAAACATTCTACCTAAACATATCACACTACAGAAAACTAGACATGCCCCGCCAAGAAAGATTCTCCATGCAGACACAGCGAAAGAAAGACTGGCGCAAGAAAACCCAGCGACAAGAAAGAATCAAAAGACACAAAAAATAGATTAGCCAAGTTTATTTCAGTTTTTTCAACAACTTCTATCATTCCTAATTAGGCAAATAGGGTGAAGTTTTAGGCTTAGCTTGAATACATGCGTTCCCGTTTTAGACACTTGACCTACAACATTTACTCGTGAAAACTCAAATTCACCATATAAGCGCATTATCGGGTGCTATAGCGCATTTTGGCAATTATTCAGAACTGACAGCAAAAGACCTTTAATAGCTCCTTAACGCTAAGGGCTAGATGGTGCCTTACTCGCATGAACAGGCTTCGTGTGGTAGCAGCGGTGGCGTGCATGATTTTTGTTTCCAGCTTAATTTTAATTCCTCTTGCAAATGCGTGCAGGCGGATGTTCGCTGTGAGTATTTCGCTTACATCAACGAAGGGTTTGATAGGCGAGTTGAAAGAATGAAGCATGGGGCAACAAAGACTTTGAGAGTTGGCTGTGTTCTTCTTGTCGTCTTTTTCTTGTGTGCTTTTACGTTACTGCCTCAGCCGGTTCGAGCCCAGGATGCGGTGACGGCGACAATACCCGTTGGAAGCAATCCTAAGAGTGTTGCTGTGACGCCCAACGGCGCATACGCCTATGTTACAAATTGTTATGCGCGCGGTTCGGTTTCGGTTATAAGTACGGCTACGAATACGGTGACGGCAACAGTAACCGTTGGAAGAAATCCTTATGGTGTGGCTATAACGCCCAATGGCGCATACGCCTATGTAACAAATTGCGGTAATAGTTCGGTCTCGGTGATAAGCACAGCTACAAACGCGGTGACGGCAACAATAACCGTTGGATGGTATCCTTACGATGTGGCTATAACACCCGACGGCGCATACGGTTATGTAACACTTGGTCCCAGTTCAATTAGCAGCGGTTCGGTCGCCGTGATAAACACTGCTACATACGCGGTGACGGCAACCAGTGTAAACAATCCCTTTGGTGTGGCTATAACGCCCAACGGCGAGTATGCATTTGTCACAAATCCAAACATCACTTCGAGCGGTACTGTCTCGGTGATAAGCACGCCTAATGCGCTTGTTGCTCCGACGATAACGGCGACTCCTGTCACGACGGACCAGGGTCGGACTATCAGTTTGACTTCGTCTGCGGTGACGACAGGCACTCCTCCTTACATGTATCAGTGGCTCGCTGAGGCTCCCGGCGCCAGTTCTTATTCGTCGATTAGCGGTGCGATTTCATCTAATTATTCTTTTGCAACTACGGATTTTACAACCAATGGAACTTGGAATTTTGAGCTTCATGTGACGGATAATTTTGGGGAGCAAGCAACTTCGAACGCTACATCTGTTACTATGAATGTTGCGCCGACTGAGCGCACGCTTTTCAGTGCAGTTGACTGGGTCATGGCGGTAATAGTTATCGTTATAGTGCTATTTCTCATAACCATAGCGTTGTACAGAGAACGCAAGAAAAAGACTCAACAAACCCAAACAACGTAAAAGTTTGATTGTGGCTGAGCAGGAGCCGGTTGACTTTGTTTAAACGTGTTTATACAGTTCATAGGGAAGTTTTATTTATGGACCCCCTGTTTCAACAGGGTTATAACCTGAAAAATGGAGCAAAACTGGAATGCCGCAGTTGAGAGCCTTTGACGTTGCAATTATTGCCTTATGCGCCGCGTTGTATGCGGTTATTGGTTACATTACAAGTTTCGGTTTAAGTTTTGGCGGGGTTGCTTTTTGGCCTGCGGCCTTTGTGCCTGCTATTTTCGCTGTTTTGTTTGGACCTTGGGAAGGCGGCACTGGAGCTGCAATCGGAATATTCATCCGTGATACCGTAGTCATTGGGCAGCCCCTGCTGAGTTTCACCGTGGGAGTTCCTGCAAACTTCGCGGCGTTTTTCCTAATAGGCTACTTCGCACACAAAAAGCTTGACCGAAAGAAAACTTTGCTCAGCTTAATCATCGGCATCGGCGTTATTCTTGCAGGCCTTTTGCTACCGACAGTATTTCTTAAAAGCGTATCCGCGAGTTACACTGGATTGTCAACCGAAACCACCGTTATCCTTTTCAGCGTCGTCATGGCGGTATCCCTGATTCTGTTTGCAGCTATCGCAAAATACTGGAAAGAATTCAGAAGCTTTGGGGTAGGCTCAATTACTGGAATGGCAGTGGGCGCTTTGATAATAGCTTTTGGAGTTTGGGTGTACAGCCAACTGCTCTATTCTCCGCATGGATACTTTACAGCGCCGTTAACAGGGTCTTTGGCGTCGATTGTTTTTGTTTGGACGTTCGTAACGGAAATACCCTTTGTGCTTTTAATCTCGCCTCCAGTTGTAAAGGCGTGTCAAGCCGCATTCCCATTTATTAGACAACGCCAAAAAGAAATCGAAAGGGCGAAATAATTGTCTCTAAAAATCGCGAAGGCTTTTGCTCCAGCAGCAATTTCAAGCTTCTTTGAAATCTACGACACCGAAGGCAATAAGCCGATTATTGATTTGGAAAAAATGGGTGCCAGAGGCGGAGGATTTGGCCTTCAAAAAGGCGTCCTGACCAAAGTAGCCATTAGAGAATCAGAAAAAAGCAGTAGCAAAGTTTTCATTAACTCCAAGCCCGCTTCAGAAGCAAAAACAACGAGAAAAGTAATCGAAATTCTTCTGAGGAAAAAGAACGCAAAATACGATGTTACAGTTGAACATGAAATTGAAGTTCCTATCGGAAGAGGGTTTGGAACAAGCGCAGGCGGCGCATTAACAACAGGGTTAGCGCTTAAGGCAGCACTAGATTTACCACTAACTTACAACCAAATAGGCAAAATCGCACATGTCGCAGAGATCCAATGCCAAACAGGATTAGGCACAGTAAGCTCACTAACGTTCACTGGCGGTTGCGTACTAGTTGTGGAACCAGGGGCGCCGGGCATATGTCAAATCGACCGCATACCATTAGCCCCCGACTACACGGTTGTGGCAGGGTTTTTCGAATCAAACATCCCAAAAACAGTACTCGCGGACCCTAAAAGGAAACAATTAATCAATCGCTATGGGAAAAAAACGTTAAAAGCAATTCTCGCCAAGCCCACGCTGCAGAATTTTTTAGACCGCTGCTGGGACTTTTCTGAGAGGGCAGGACTCGCAACCGACAACACCCGACTACTAGTCAAGTTAGCAAAAGAGGCTGGTGCAATCGGGGCAGCGCAAAACATGATTGGCGAAGCCGTGCATGCAGTGGTACTTCAAGAAAACGTGGAAGAAGTGGCAGAAGCTTTTAAGCAGGTTTTACCCTCTGAAAAAGTAATAGTGAGCAAAATCGATTTTCAAGGCGCTAGGCTGGTAGGGCATGAAAAAATATGAGAAAGTCGCAGTCGGCGGAACATTTGATAAGCTTCATAGAGGACACAAAGCCCTGTTAATAAAAGCGTTTGAAATTGGCGAAAGTGTTGTAATAGGCTTGTCCTCCGACGAGTTTGTGTCAAAAATGGGTAAACCTCACAAAACTGCAACTTATGCTGAAAGGCTAAAAGAATTGGAAGCTTTCTTAGAAAAAAACAATTTGGCCGATAGAGCGGAAATCGTTCCGTTAAAAGACCCTTATGGTCTTACCCTATCTGGCAAGGGTTTAGACGCTTTGGTCGTTAGTAAAGAAACAGAATCAATAGCTGATAAAATAAACAAAATCCGCATTGAAGCTGCACTTTCACCTTTGAAAATTATTACAATAAGTATGGTTCCAGCAGAAAACAGCAATCCCATTTCCACCACACGAATACGAAGTGGAGAAATCGACCGAAACGGTCACTTGCTCAGGAGCGCACAAAAAAAGCATTAATTGTTTCTAAAGTATTTCGCCTACCACATTGATTGGTTTACTAATCAAAGATGTTAAGTCCTCAAGGTTTTCTTTGCTTACAGTGACCAGAATTACTGTCGCGGGTCCTGCAGACTTGTTTAAATCCAGTCCTTTCACATCAGCAAGTTTCAATTGTCTACCGACACTATATGCCATCATTCTAGCCTCATCCGCAATTCCGAAAGTGCCGACAGCTGCGATGTCATGAACATATTTTTTCTGAGAAATTTGACTTACATTTTTGAGGTCAGCTATTTCTCCTTTCGCTTCGGCCGAAATCACTTCGTCACCGACCTTAGGCTTTCCAATGGCAACTATTAAATCGCCAGGGCTTGTTTTTCCAAGCCTTAGTTCATCTTCGTTTGCAAAACCAACTACGGTTAAGCCAGCGCCTGTTTGTATTGTTTCAAAGTTGTCTTCCGTGTTTTCCATAAGTACTTGATTTGGGTCAAGACCTATGCTTCTGGCTTCTCGTCGAATGCCTTCTAATATCTCGCTACCTGTGGGCTCCTTCTCTACACCTAACGTCACTGACAAAAGAAGAGGAAACGCGCCTGTCGCTATCACATCCATTAAAGCAACCCTTGCTAGAAACCTACCCAACACAAACCCATCAACTTTGACTTTATCCATTAATTTCGGACCAACCGCTCCAGACGAGGTAGACCCTACAACTATAGCGTGGCCTGTGGGAACTTTCAGGATTGAAACATCTCCTCTTCGAGTATAAGTTATTTGGGCAGGCTTTACTTGGAAAACTATGGGACGCAGCATTGAGCCGACATTTTCCACAAGATGCAAATAGATAGTTAACGCTTGGCGTATAATCTCTGATCGGCTGAGACTATGCTGTTGAGCTATTTTATCTATATCTGAAACAACTTTGTCGGGTAAGCGAACGTTTATGATCTCCATGTTTTGCCACTCAGTTGCAAACGTTATGCTTTGGAATCGCTCTTATGTTTTGCCATAAGCAGCTAATTTTCCACTTAATACAATAACCGATTATTAATTTGGTAAGCCAGCACTGATTTTTGCGCCAAATTTTGTTAAAAAGGGATTAGCACAAGTGTTATATGCATCCTGTTGTATGAGAAATACCATAAAAAGAGTCATGAGGGGTAAAATTGAACAAGAAAACTCTAGCCTTAAGTCTCCTTTTAATATTAACATTCATTTGTGCCACTTCAATTTCAACAATTAGAGCTCAAACTATTGGAACCGGTCAATGGATAACACAGTACACCATTAAAGACGCAAGTACAGGACTAAATATTCAAACCACGGACTTCGCAACTGGCACAACAAGCGGTTCGGGCCAAATATTTGAAGGTGAAGAACTAGAGATAACTGTAACAATCAACGTCGGAATAAGCAATCCATCTTCACAGTTGACTTTAACTACCAACATGCAGCATTCAGCTTTGCAGAGTAACATGTTCTGGCAGCAGGGGTCAACGAGCTATGATCTTGGAACCTTTAACCCTAACTCTCCAAGTATATCGTTCCCCGAATCTCAAGGGACTCTTGTTATTTCCTGTTACGGTTTAACCCCGACAGGTATTGTAGAGCAACAGGCGCCTAATGGAGTGACGTTGAATATTCCAACACCACTAGTGCTGGTTCAGCTCACCGACCCAAGCGGAAGCACCTTAGATGAGATTAACCCAAATATCATAAACGGCAATATTGCTAATTACCTAAACCTCCTCGGCCAGAGAGAATCTTCACTCAAAAGCTTTCAAAGTTCTGGTGTCGACCCAGGATTCATTTCCATCTATACAAACGTCATTAACGCTTCTGAAACTTTGAACACTCAAGGGTTCACCGATGGCGCAATCAGCATGCTAAACGGTTTAAACGTTAGCGCGCCTCCATCAGCCTCTTCGCAAGCGCTCTTTATCCCCGTAGCCGTTGTCTTGGCAATCGTAGCAGCTGTATTCGCATTTTTGTTCATCAGAATAAGAGGAAGAATAAGCTATATGCAACTTGTAGTTGAAGACGAAATCAAAGACCTAGAAGGTCTAACGATGAGAGCTTCAAAGATTGACAGAACAATGTCGTCAAATTTGGAGTCAGTTAAGGAAAAACTGAAAAGATTAGTCGGGATGTAATACAATGAGAATCTACCAAAACAGCGTACAACTGATCGGCCTCGGTTCAGCCGGAACTAACATTGTAGAAGCTTTCTTAAAAGCAAAAAAAACCAGGGAGCTGATGGAGAACGACCTTACCAGGCTTTCTCTTTTAGCAATCGACATCGCTGACCCTGAAATCAGAGACTTACAAGAAACCAACAACCAAATACAGAAGTCAATGGTAAAGGCAGGGATCCCAAGCGAAAGAATGCGCCTGATCGCGCAGTCAATAAAATTCCCAACAGCCGAAGCAATGTTTGATTTTATAAACCAAAAATACAATGAATACCTCATCGGCGAAGGAGCAAAACTTGAAAACTTCTCTCCGTGGCTGCAATCAACAATGGCTATTCCACCAATGGCTGGTGGAGCAGGCAGAAGAAGAGCTTTAGCAAAAGCAATCTACGCCTTAAACTATTACCAACTTGGAATAGTCAAAAGTTGCATAAACTCATTCAAAGAGCAAGCTCTTTCGTCAATAATTACGCCCACTGTAGTTTTGGTTTATGGATTAGGCGGTGGCACCGGGAGCGGGATATTCTTTGATTTCGCTAGGCACTTGCGAAAAGTTTTAGGCTCTGGTGTACCGATTATAGCCTTTGTTATAACTCCTTGTGGTGGAGATGATCCGCCGGCAAAAGGATGCTCCGCATTCGTGTCAATGAATGAACTTTCACTGTTGTTAAATAAGGATTACAATGACTTTGTCATTCAATCCTACGGTGACTACTACAGAAATCCTCTGAATGCATTAATCTACTTACCGCTATTACCAGCTTTCTCAAAAGTAGGCAACATTGTCAATGCAAGAAAAGAACTCGACGACATGGTTGTAGACATGCTTTATGTCTTAATGGACTTTGACTTGGCAGACCTTCTAGGTGGAATAGGCACAGAAGTCGGACTCACCAACAATTCAGCGCACACATTAGGGATGGTAAAAGTAGTTTACCCTGTTGAAGAATACATCTCAGCTTATAAGTTGAATTTCGAGGGACTTGAACTTCTACAAGAGAATAGAAAAGAAAAACTAGATGTGCTCTATGAGATCGGCAACATCATAAATGTGGATTATGGAGTGACAAGAGACCTTTTCAGGAATTATCTTGTAAAAACAGGCACTTTTAACGAAGAGCAGTTCGAGGAAAAACTTACTACAACCATTAACAGCAATCCACGCCTTGAAGATGACTTAAAATTACATGTTGAAGCCGTCGAAATACAGATTAAAAACTGGCTAAGCGAAATCATGAAGTTCCTTTCAACCATAAAGTCAATGGGAAGAACAGGGCCAATCGAAGACGCCATAATAAACCTGACGTTACGCAGAGAAGGCTCAAGAAAACTAGATAATATAGAAACCTTACTTACCAACTTATCAAAAACACATCTAGAATTCTCTGAAAAAAAGGCAATCATCATAGATCGACTCAAACAGTTAATCCCTAGCTCTCAAGTCTTCACATTAAGACAAAAGAAGATTTTGGAGGATATGGTAAATCTAGCAGAGCTTGCTGAAAATGCCCTCAACATCCTGAAGTTCTATGACGAAACAAGATACCTAACTGACGCCTTAATATGGTACTATGAAGGACTCCCAGAAAGCCAAAATGAACTAGAAGACCTACGAGATATTCAATCAGAACTGGCAACAATCTACCTCTTGGTTCAGATGATTCTTAGAACGCCACAAGATGAATCAAGAATGATCGATGAGCACGTAACATACATTAACGGAATTATGTCAAACCGCATGCAAAAAAGAGGCTATTTCGAAAACGAAGTCATGAGAGTACAAGAGACAAAACAAAGAAAAGAATTTGACAGGTCAAGATTAGAGACACAGCTAAGAAAACCTCTTAACACAAAACGTTATGCCAGAGAACAGCTTCTGGAGATTGAACGGGACCTAACAAGAATAGGGGAAGAAGAATCTTACGCGTATGATAACCTGAACAAAGTCGACAGCACAATTAGACTTTACGAAACCTTAGCAAAACGATTTGAACTTACGTCTGAATACCGAAAGCGACTCACTAAAATCGTAGATTTACACAAAGAATACAAAGAAAAGATTGCAGATATAGTCGCGCCTAAGAAATATTTCGTAAAGTCAGCCGATTTAACAGAGAGCGAACAACTAAAGATAATCTTCAAGATACTCACTGAACAGGAAGAAAGCCTCTCAAAAGAAGTAATATTCAAAGACATACTTGACATGGACCACTATAAGGACTACATAAAAAGTGTAATCAGAATTTTCAAAACGCCAAGCGTCATGGGCTACAAACCAGTCTACAAAACAGATTACCTCTGGGTTACCGTACAAGCACCTTCAAACCTTTGGACAGAAGAAATGTCACAAGAAGTTTACGTCGCATTAGCAGGCTACGTCACCAGCGAAGTATCAAGAACAATTACCGTTCGAGTAATTGAATCCCGAGATCCATGGGAAACAAGAATACTGGTTCTAGGCGGCAGAGGAAAACCCGAAGACATGGAAGCCTACGACGAAATGCAACTACTCTACAACAAATCTAGTGATTTCGAACGACACCTGTCAAGGTCTTACCTGCTCGAGCAAGGAGTCTCATCCACCCAAATCATTAAGGAAATAAACAACGAGAGCAACAGCGACAACAGTATTAGGAATGAAAAGAAAAAGTAAATTTAAGAAGGAGCTACTGCTCCTTCGGTTCTTCTAAATTTTTCATGATCGCCTGCCAGTCTTCATCTTTTATAAAACCTTTTTTTACGGCGCGATTTTTCATGCTCTTTACTTTCTTATCCAAATCAGCAACCATTTTGGTGGTGTCAAAACCGCCTACCAACAAGATTAAGTCTATACGGTCATTTGTATCTTCAACGTAGACAGGTTCGGTTACGTATATGGATTTGAGGTCAGCTTTTTCCTTAAACCAACTTGTTATTGCCAACTCGATTTTTCCCCTCGGAAGCTTTTCTTTTAGGCTTGTAGGTATGCGGAGAAGAACGTAAAGTATTGAAGCACTTGATAAATCAAACGTTAACAGGGGCTTAAGCAAAATTGCGTTTAACATGTTTTCTAAGGAACCGTAAATCTTGACGCTGGCACCTGTCGCTAAAAGAACTGAATACATTTTGGCATTGAACGTTCTAGATAACTCTGATATTTCTTGGAGAAGCGTATCTTTAGCTGTCAAAAGGTTTACCAGGTACTTGGCAAGCGTGTTTCCATTTATAAGGGAGCCGTTTCTGTCGACTCCTTTATAGTTTTCAAGTAAGTCTCGGTCTAAGAGCACGACTGCTGCGGCTTCACTGGATGCGCACATTCCTAAAGATGCAAGCGTGTTAAAGTATTCATCTGCAAGCTGTATTTTTGAAGGCAATATTGCAACGCATAGTGAATTTATGTTTAAGGCTTTGAATTTTGATGTCAGGGTCGGTAGAGTAGCGCTGCCGATTCCATCCCATGTTGATGCTAACATTATTGCGCTATGCAGTTTTTCAATAGGCTTTTTCTTCAAAGCTATAATTAGCGTTTCGTCTTGTGAAACGTATGGTAATACATTATACCAGAAATGGGTATCAATATTTGAATCTTCGAAGCCTAAAACAAGGTACGGTTCAAATCCTTGCGGAATCCACGTGAAGATGTCATCGCTTGATTTTCCAAGGAGAATCGGCAACATTTGGTCAGATTGGTTAACAAATGGTTCTTTCAAAAATATCTTAATGGGATATTCGCCAATACAAACCAAGGCTTGCTTGGGAAGCAATGGTTTTAAGCTTTCAATATGTTTCCTAATGCTTTCCATTACTTCAAAAGAGCTTTTTTCATCTGTCATGAGAGGTACCTACATAACCTTTAAGAAGAGTTAGTTAAAATAAGGTTTTAGGTATACCGTTTGAATGAGTCACCCGAGTTACCTAGTATTCCCTCGGAAAATGATGAAAGCAAGCAAAAATCACCCGAGTTACCTAGTATTCCCTCGGAAAATGATGAAAGCAAGCAAAAGAGCAAGCAAAAAAGCAAACAAAAAAAGGAAAAAAAGCGTGTTGCTGAGCCAGCAGCACTTAAGATAATCACTCCTCTAGTAACGTTTGTTACAATGGCCATTGGGCTATCTGTAGTATCCCTTCTTTCCCAACCCTTGCCAATTCTATTAGCTGTTCTAGTGGCATTTGTCACTTATAGAAGCCCAAGGCTTGGAATGCCTATTGGAACCGGGCTTATCGGTTTTGGCATGATCTACCACTTGGCTGATTTGAATTTTATTTCTAATATTGGCAGCATGGCTGCCCGCGAATACTTTATTATTGTTTTGATGGTTGTATTTGTCCTGTTACCCCTAATTTTTTATCGCTACAAGGATGCTCTTGCCATAGATTTAGGTATCCTAGCGGTTATGCTTTTGTTCTTTACTTCAACATATTTTTTGGCTATCCCCTTAATTTTGGTTTCAGCTGTGTTTTTCAAGAAAAGTGTTGTTCTTACAGTAGTTTACTATGCTTTGATCTCAGCGCCTTTTCAAGTAGTTCAATATTTCAGTCATATCTCAACCATTGCCAGGAGTGATTGGTGGGTTGCACCTGGATCAAGTCCTCCTCTTTTTGTTCCATTAAACTCTATTTTTCAACAGCTTAGCTCTTCAATGGGTCAATTCCGCTTGTATGATTCATCTATAGTTGTTAACGCTATAACTAGTCAGGTTACTTCCAACGCTGTTCCTACAGGGCGAAGCATTAGGGATGCTTTGCATCAGTATCTTGATTCTTTACCAGGGATTTTTCTTTTAATCGCAATTGTTGTAGGGCTTGCTCTGGCACTTATTTTCTTATCAACGACGTTCTTGAAAAAAGATGACGAGTCGTATCTTGGTAAGCTTATGCCATGTTTAATTGCCACAGCTTCCGCAGCTTTATTCTTTATTATTGTAGGTGGGCTTCAAGGTGCGTTGGCTTTCACCGCTGATATTGATGCTGGAACAGTAGTGTTAGGGTCTTTGGCAACGCTTTTGTTTACGCTTCCAGTAGCCTTCATCAATTATACTCCTGTACAAGCGACAACATCTCCGGAGGTTACCGAAAAAACTAAAGCACTTATGAGTAAGTTGCAAATTTTGGAGGATGAATTGAAAATCGTCAAAGAGAATGTTTCTGTCGACGTAAGTTCTCCTGAAGGAAAAATGTTAGTTATCAAAGATTCGCTTGAAGATACTTTGCGCAAATCCGAGTTGGGATTTTACAAAACGCAAGATTTAAACAGGAAATTTGAGGAGTTAAAAAAGTTCGGAAGGGACATTGACGGTTTAGAGTCAGAGCTCGACACTATACTTTACGAATTTCAAGTTTTTGCCAACTGTGAATTTTCTAATTGCATCGGAAAGCTCAAAGACATTGGCTTTGACGTAAAATCAACGGTAAGCTCTGATTTTGAAAAAGGGATGCCGCTTGATGCTAGGATACAAGCTATTAAGCAAATCTTAGAAGGAGGAAGAATTGTTGCTCAAGATGTTATTCAAGTTACCGAACCCCTTTACGGGATTATTAGATATTTGTACGATCCGAGCCTTCCAGAGAAGAACAAAGCGACGGAGTTAACCTTGCAAAGGCTTGAGGAAAAAGAGTCAGCGTGGATTGCCCTTGAAGCATTGTACAGTGCTTTGAATAATTGGAGGAGACAGTATGGCGCTGACATCTTAGATTCAGTGAAGTATCTTAAAAACTCCTTAACGCCAATTGCAAGTTTGAGCGGTAAAAGCGATGTTTTGCCTCTGATTTTCGGTGAAGACACCCAGAAAGTGTTGGAGTACGCAAAAAAAGCTGAGGCAATCAGATTAACATTAGAAAAGAAGGCTGATAAAGACCCGCTAAACATTATTGACATTATCGCGTTGATGGATGGCCTTCAATCTTTCCTCGGCATCTCCAAGGACATTCTTTCTATATTGTATACTGATTTAACATATGAGGAAGACGCAATTGAGCGTTTGCTTCCAACAAAAGATTATTATTGGGAGGAAAACAACAACTTGCGTGAACGCCTAAAGAAAGCAACTGAAACCCTCTCAACTCCCCAAAACTACAAGGCTAACCAAATAATGGAAAACTTGCCCATTTACCTGTCTTACGTCGACGAGGCAGTACAGAAATTAGCGGTCGATAAAGAGCGGAAAGAATTCCTGCTTAACTATCCAACGGCAGAAGCAGCCATCGAAGAGCGATTAAAACAGAAGAAAAGTGTTTCATCGCAAGATCTTCCATTTCAAACAAAGTTTGCAGGCGAATACCTAAGACTTTACTATACACAAAGATTCGGCGAATTCAGCTTCGACAAAGAAAACCTGCAACTAGCAAAAAATCAATAGATTAAACCATGTAATCTTTTTGGGAACTTCATGAGGTATCAACCTCTTTTTATATTTCAATCTTATTATCCAATTAGTAGATTCTGAGGAATAAAAAATGGCTTATTTTGCTGATAGAATTGATGCTGGTAAGCGCTTAGCCTCAGCCCTGGTGAATTTTGCCGGCAAAAACGCGATCGTTTTAGCGATTCCGCGTGGCGGCGTTGTGGTAGGGTTTGAAATCGCTAAAACACTCAATATTCCCTTGGATGTTATTATTCCTCGTAAAATTGGTGCGCCTGACAATCCTGAGTTGGCTATTGGAGCTATGACTGAGGATGGAACTATAATCCTTGACAACGACCTAGTCAAGTACTTGGGAGTACCCCGAGATTACATTGTAGAAGAGAGCGAGGAGCAAAAGCGTGAAATCGAGCGCAGGCTAAAATTTTACAGGCAAAACGATCCTTACCCCAATTTGCAAGGTTGTGATGTTATTATTGTGGATGATGGGATAGCTACGGGCTCAACCATGAAAGCAGCCTTGGCGTCAGTTAAAAACAGGGGCGCAAAAACCGTTACCGTCGCCGTTCCTGTTGGTCCACCTTCAACCCTTAAAGAGTTAGAAAAACAAGCAGACCGCGTCGTATGCCTTTTCACTCCTGAATATTTTCAAGCCATAGGACAATTCTACAAAGATTTTAGCCAAACTACGGACGAAGAAGTAATCCAACTGCTCAAACAAAACAAACAGAAAACACGTGAGAAACCAGCGGAGAAGGTGAAGCCATGATTTCTGAAACCGCAGTTAGAATTCCAGTTGGCAGCGTAATCGTCGAAGGTAACTTAACCGTTCCTTCCAACGCTCGAGGTGTCGTGTTATTTGCCCATGGAAGCGGTAGCAGCAGATTCAGCCCTAGAAACCAATATGTCGCAAAAATCTTCAACGCGCAATCAATTGGAACGTTACTATTCGACCTACTCACCAACGAAGAGGATCAAGAAGACACGATAACATTAGAGTATAGGTTCAACATCAACTTACTTGCTCAGCGCCTCATAGGTGCAACCGAATGGCTTAAGAAAGACTCTCAAACAAAACACTGCTCGTTCGGCTACTTTGGAGCAAGCACTGGGGCTGGAGCAGCTTTAATTGCGGCTGCAAAACTTCCAAATGATATTGCAGCTGTGGTTTCTCGCGGAGGGCGTCCTGACCTTGCAGGTAATTATCTTTCAAGAGTGAAGGCGCCGACACTTTTGCTTGTGGGTGGTTTGGATACTGAGGTCATTAAGTTAAATAGGCAGGCGATGGAGCAAATGTCTGCAGAAAAAAAACTAGTAATTATCCCGGGTGCAACTCATCTTTTTGAGGAACCGGGCAAACTTGAAGATGTGGCTAAATTAGCGGCAGATTGGTTTCTACGTTACCTAAGATGAATAGTGAAATTAGGTTTGCTTTATATTTGTCTTTTAGCTGCTTGTGTGACTGTGGTCGCTTAGTCACAACAACAAACTTTTTTATTGCCCCTCTATCAAATACCGAATGGTGTTTTAAATGCAACTCTTTAATTCTAATTGTCTGAAACGCGGCTGCTATGCCCTTTTGTTTTTCAGTTTGCAAAAGTCCATCTTATTCAAACTAGAAAGAGTTGATTGAAACTTATGGCGACTGCATCTACAACAAAAGATATTGGATTGCGCGGAGTTTTTGTAGCTGACACAGCCATCTCGCTTATTGACGGCGTTAAAGGAGAGCTTTCTTACCGGGGCTATGACATCCACGATTTAGCTGCTTATGCTACAGGAGAAGAAGTGGCCTATTTGCTTTTGTACGGCCTTTTACCCACGACTGTTCAGCTTGAAGAATTTTCCAAGACGCTCGTAGCCGAAAGAATGCTTCCTGCCAATGTTATTGATGTTTTAAAGAAGCTTCCAAATACTGCTTCTCCTATGGATATTTTGCAAGCAACCGTGTCTTTGTTAGCGGGTTTTGACCTTGAAAGGCAGGATGACTCGAAAGAAGCTAACCTGAGACGTGCCACGCGGCTTATAGCTGCATTACCCACTGTTGTGGCGGCTTGGGATAGAATTCGGAAAAACCTTTCTCCAATCGAGCCTGACCCGAAGCTAAATCGAGCTTCCAATTTCCTTTACATGCTCATGGGGCAGGTGCCTGACGAAGAAACCGCTAAAGATTTTGATACATGTTTGGTTTTGCATGCTGAGCACTCATTTAATGCCTCTACTTTTGCGGCCAGAGTCGTCGCTTCAACGCGGGCACATATGTATGCTGCGGTGAGCGCTGCAGTTGGATCCCTCTCTGGCGAGTTGCATGGAGGCGCCAATATACAAACCATGCGCAATCTTGTGGAAATCGGCGACCCAGCGAACGTTGAGGCTTGGGTTAAATCAAAGTTTGACCGCCATGAAAGGGTTATGGGCATGGGGCACGCAGTTTACAAAGCCTTAGATCCCCGAGCGGATTTGCTGAGACATATCTCTGAGAAGCTTGCAAGGAACACAGGCGACCCAAAATGGTATCTTATCACTAAAGAGATTGAGGATGTCACGCAACGCGAGTATCGGAAACGCAAGGGCAGCGAAATTTACGCGAACGTTGACCTATACAGCGCCTCCGTCTACCACATGATGGGTATTCCTGATGATTTGTTCACCCCTGTTTTCGCGATAGCAAGGATTCCAGGGTGGACCGCGCATATAATTGAAGAAAAGTTTCCTGAGCCACCTATCAAACCTGAACTTTATCGTCCAACTTCGGAGTACCGAGGCAATTATTGCGGACTCGTAGGCTGCAAATATGTTCCAAGGTCAAAGCGGGCTACCGAGAACAAGCAGACGTTAGTTACAACTAATCGCAGTTTCCAAATACAAGAAAGCAGCTGAAACGCTACTTTTTTGATTGCAGTTCTTCAATGATTTTACGTTTAACTTCAAGGATATGCTTTGTTACTTGGATTTCTTTGGGGCAAACCTGAGTGCATTTGTAATAGCTTTTGCAACTCCACGCGCCATGTGACTTAGCCATAATCTTGAGGCGCTCTAACATGTCTCTTACGCGGCTATCGAAAATGTACCTGTGCGCTCGGACAACTGCTGCTGGCCCAACATATTGTGGATCTTCTTTCTGATTAACTGGGCAGGCGGAAATGCAACAGGCGCACATTATGCATTTTATGTCGTCATCAAATTGTAGGCGTTGATCAACGGTTTGCAAGTGTTCTTTGCCCTCTTCCGCGTTAGCAAGGTTGATGCCGCCAGGTGGATGCACTAATTTTTCTCTCTCAAAAAACGGTTCCATGTCCACCACAAGATCTTTTACGACTTGAAAAACGCTTAGCGGTTCAATTAGGATTTCCTTGTCGGTATCGTAATCTCTTACTAGTTTCTGGCAAGATAATGCTGAAACTCCATTAATCGTCATGCCATCAGAGCCACAGATACCGTGAGCACAACTCATGCGATACGCGATGCTGCCGTCTTGTTCCCAACGGACTTTGTTGAGACAATCTAGCAGCCTATCCGTTGGTTTGGCATCCACAGTGAATCCATCGTAGTGAGGCTCTTTGTCGTTTTGAGGGTCGAAACGGAAGATTTTCAACTTCACTTTCATGTTAATACATCCTTGCTTTAGGTTCAAACCGTGTAACAACAGCTGGTTTGTACTGCACCCGAAGTTCGCTTGGCATGTTGAAAACTAGTGTGTGCTTAAGCCAAGCTTCATCATTGCGCTTGGGGAAATCGTTACGATAGTGCGCTCCTCGGCTTTCTTCGCGTTGCAAAGCTGAGTAAGTAATGACTTCCGCAAGCTTCATCATATTCTCCAACTCTAATGCTTCCTCTAGCTCATAGTTGAAACGTTTTCCTTTGTACATTAGCTCCATGCTAGCCATTTTACCTTGAAGTTCGCGAATTCGTTGGATTGCCTGCTCCAAGCCTTTTTTGTCGCGGAAGACGCTGCTCAATTGCGTCATTGTCTTCTGCATGTCCTCGCGAACTGAGGAAGCGCGTTCTTTTCCTGCAATTCCAAGCAGCTTGTCAATTTTTGATGAAACAGTCAACTCAGCATCTGCAGGTAGAGGAGCCAATGGATTCTTGTCAACGTACTCTACGATGTCTGCTCCTGCGCGTTTGCCGAAAACCACTAAATCTACCAGTGAATTAGTGCCAAGTCTGTTTGCTCCGTGAACACTTACGCAGGCACATTCGCCTGCCGCATATAATCCAGCTAAAATTTTTGATTTTCCGTCTGCCAGTACTCGTCCTTTTTCATCGGTTGGGATGCCGCCCATCATGTAGTGGCATGTGGGTGCTACGGGAATTGGTGATATGCTTGCATCGATGCCAAGATATGTCATCACGAACGAGGTGACTTCCGAAAGCTTCTGTTGCAGCTGTTCTTTGCCAAGGTGTGTCAAATCCAGATAAACGTAGTCTGATCCTTCCACGCCTCTGCCCTCAGAAACCTCAGTTAAGATAGCTCTGGAAATAATGTCTCTAGGCGCGAGGTCCTTTAACGTCGGTGCGTAACGTTCCATAAACCGTTCACGTATCCCGTTTCGAAGAATCCCACCTTCGGCCCTTGCTGCTTCGCTGACCAAAATGCCTAAACCATGAATACCTGTGGGGTGGAACTGAACAAACTCCATGTCTTCAAGCGGAATGCCTGCATTGAACGCCAAAGCAAAACCGTCGCCTGTAGCTGCAAAAGACATCGAGGTTGTTTTGAAGATTCTGCCGCAGCCGCCAGTGGCCAGCAATACAGCTTTTGAATGAAAAACCTCTGGTTCACCTGTTGACAACTTGTATCCTGCCACGCCGCAGCATTTATTCTCAGAAGTTATAAGTGATGTAACGAAGACTTCGTCGAAGATTTTTACACCTCGTACCAAGCAGTGATCGTAAAGCGTGTCCATAATTACGCGACCTGTTCTATCTGAGGCGTAACATGCTCGTCGAACGGGTGCCTCACCAAAATTTCTTGTATGTCCACCGAAGCGGCGCTGCTCGATTTTGCCTTCGTTGTTGCGGCTAAAAGGTACCCCCAGATGCTCCAACTCAACGACTCTTTGGGGAGCTTCCCGGGTGAGAATTTCAACCATGTCCTGATCTGCTAGGTAGTCGCTTCCTTTTACGGTGTCGAACATATGCCATTCCCAGTGATCCTCCTCCTCGTTACCCAGTGCCGCCGCCATGCCGCCTTGTGCTGAACCACTATGTGAACGAGAAGCGTACACTTTGCTGATTACAGCCACGTTGCAGGTTTCTGAGGCTTTGAGGGCGGCTGTTAACCCCGCGATGCCAGCGCCAACTATTATCGCATCATATTGATGGATCATGTTTTGTTTTCCACCTGTCTGTTCGTGACTAGAATTTTTCGGTTGATTTCTTGAAGCGTGTCACAGCTTGTCATAATCATAGCCATCCGCAAATCTTTCTTAACGTAATCGAGGTACTTTGCTACGGCTTCAGGTCCGCCTGCAAGGCTCATCCATGCTAGTGGCCTGCCAATTAATGCAACATCCGTGCCTAAAGCCAGCAGCTTAAGCACATCAAAGCCCGTGCGCACCGCGCCATCAGCCATAATCGTTATTTTTCCTTTGTATGCATCGGCTATTTCTGGGAGCACTTCTGCTACGCCTTGCCCGCAGTCCATTACTCTACCAGCATGATTGCTGACATCCATTGCTTTAGCACCGGAATCAACAGCCTTTCCTGCGTCGTCAACGTTCATGATGCCCTTGTAGATTACAGGTTTGTCCGTGGAATCCACAAGCTCTTTGAGTTCACGCTCGCTTTTCCGATATAGCGGTTTGCCTCTCAACGCCCAGTTAGTGGAACCATACCCATCCAGGTCAACACCGATAGCCAAGACATTAGCTTCCTCACACCTCTTGAACAGGTTCAGAAGTCTTTCTTGTGATTGCGGTTTGAAAACAGGAATGCCCCAGCCACCGTTTCTGCCTATAACGTCTATTCCAGGATGGTCAGGCGCATCAACAGTGTTGCCGCTTAAACCTATTGTGCCTGCCTGCTTAGCGCCCTCTATCATCCCCCGCTGGAATTCTTCTTCACTTAACGCGTTATTCATGCTTATGAGCGTCCCGCTGATGCTTGTAGCCAACACTGGCATCACGATTTTGTTTCCGAGAAAAGTAGTTTCAAATTTTGGTTCGCAATGTTCTTTGATAACACGCATTTTCAGCTTGTATTGTGAAAGAGCTTCAAAGTTTGCGCTCCAAGTTTTGCCTTGCCCTGTGCCTCCGAAACCGATGGGTTTTCCGAATTTCATGCCTTGGCAGAGCCTGTCAGGGTCTCCGTCACAGACTTTGTTTACGGCGCAGACTCGCGCGAGTTGTTTTCTGGCAATGTCACGGTAGTAAATTATGTCTTTTATGGGATTTTCCTCTGTTGGAGGATAGTTTTTTTCGTATTTTATTCTTTTTTCCGTGTACTCTTCATCGCTGATTTCTTTGAGGTTGCCGCTCCAATGTCCACAAACAGGGCATCGCCACTGCCCGGGTATTTGTTCTATTTTGATTGTCGGAGGCAGTTCTGCTCCTAGGTCGCCTTTTTCCTCATCAAAGGTAAAGGTTTCACAAAATGCGCAGATGAATTTCAAGTTTACATCATCCAGACAAAACTACTTTGAGAACTAGTTAGGAAGTTCTCAATAGTTTCAAGGTGATTGTTTCTAAAAAACTTTTGCGGGCTAAGCATGGCGGTGGCTCAACGAATACTCAAAGCCAAAAAAGCGAAACGCCAAAAGGCCTCAAAATCAAATTTTAGATCAATTATCGCATAAGAATCAGTTCCAGCGTAATGTATAAATAAAAAATCGGGTTTGATTCTAGTATGACTTCTGACAATTTAGCTTTTGAATTTGTGAAAATCGATATGCTGCCGGAAAAACCAAGAGAGGTCGGCGTTATAGAGTTTAGAGGACCTTACTATACATCAGTCAGTTATGGGTATTTGAAGGATTTACTTGATGACTGGGCCTTTTACGTTGACGGATACAAATTTGCGGGTGGCTCCATGAGGCTGCTCCCAAGCGCAAAAGTGAAGCAAATAATTCAGACCTGCCACGATCACAAGCTCTACGTGTCCACAGGCGGGTTTGTGGAGAGAGTGATTGTTCAGGGCGGAGAGGCTGTGGATCAGTATTTACATGAGTGTAAGAAGCTGGGCTTTGATGTTGTTGAAGTGTCAAGTGGTCTTGCTTCTATCTCTCTGGAAGACAAAATTAAGATTGTTAAGCAGGTACAAAAGTTAGGTATGAAACCTAAACCTGAAGTTACAATGATGATCGGCGCAGGTGCAGGGACACATATTGCCGGATACGAGGCTGGCATGAAACTGAGGAGCTTTGACGATTTTTCTGAAGAAGTGGCGGCTCATTTGAAAGCTGGTGCAGAGATGATAATGATTGAGTCTGAGGGGTTAACTGAGGACCTGCCCGTTGATGAGTGGAAAACTGACGTCATAAAAAAACTCATCGATAGATTCGGCACTAAAAATCTCATGTTTGAAGCGTCGGATCCTCCAGTGTTTAAGTGGTACCTGAAAAACTTTGGAAGGAACGTAAACTTGTTCATAGATCACTCACAAATTGTTGAGTTCACAGCGTGGAAAACTAGATTGTGGGGAGATCCAGAGATCTGGAAAGGGAAGCAGTTACATTATCCTTGATAGACAAGTCGTTCTTCTGTTGAAGGATTAGCTGAAATTGAAATTCAGCAGTTCCATCATTTGACGTATTTTTATGTCTTCAAGCTGAGTAACTGCTTCTATAATTCTCTTCTTTCGATCTTGATCAATAAACTTGGAAGTTAGAGTTGTAAACTTTTCAGTCGCCTGCACAAAGTTCATTGGTCGAGTTAAAAATCCTTCATAATCGTCAACTCTTCTGGTTATTATCTTTCCATTTTTTAAGTGAATGGTTATTTCGCAGGGCATAGCATCCGGAAATCTGCTACTGAATTCTTTTGATGGATAAACTTGCACCTTTTTCAGAAGAGTTTGTATGTCACTCTGAATTATTCTTTGGGGCAAATATTGTTCTGGACCCACAGTGCCGTCTAAGAGGGCTGCTGACAAAATGTATGGAAGACTATGGTCTGCTTCCTCTTTTGTTCGAATTAGCTTCTTTTCTCCCTCTTCTCCTCCGCCAATTATCTTGTAAGCAACATCGAAAATGTGCACGTCGATTGAAACTACGTTTTCAGCTTTAACTCTATCCGCGTTCCTTATAGCTAGCATGCATTCTATAGCTGATTGTGAATGCATCTCTGCATTGTACTTTTTTAGTATCGTTCGGTTCACTACCTCAAGGTTTTCCTTGCTCAAGTCAATCTTGAAGCGACCAGCCACGGAATCCATAAAACCTTTGTTGCCTTCGAAAACTTCAAGTGGACCCGTTATTCCCTCTCGGGCTAAAAAAACCGCGTGTAGCGCACAAGAAGACATGAATGGATATGCCAGCCCCTTCCAATTGGAGAGTTTGCCAGTGCGAGTGACTCGAAGGGCGTTAAGCGATGCGCCGCTGATGGCAAGAGCGTTCGCAGTTTTAACGGCGTTAAGTCCGAGAGCTTTGGACACACCGGCAGCTACGGCATATGCTCCTTGAGTCACATGGTCAAAACCTCTATCTCTAACGGGTGCAACCTCGCTTAGTCGGCATTGAACTTGATAAGCTAACGACAGAGAAACTAAAAATTCCCTACCAGACGCATCAGCATATTCTGAAGCGGCGAGGACCGAGGCAATATTGTCGCTTGGGTGACATGTCTCGCCTTTTGCAAGAAAACTATCGTTAAAATCCAAATATCTAACTAAAGCACCGTTGTAGAACGCTGCTCTATCCGGGGAGCTTTTTCCATTGCCTATTAAAGTACAAAATGGTGAGCCGCCGAATTCGCTCTCAAGTTTTCGCACTGCCCGTAATGGTTGACCTGATAAGGCGCCGATGGCGCAGCCTAACGCGTCAAGAAGCCTGATTTTTAGCTGATTCACAGCTTTTCCTGACAGATCTTCAAAGGAAGAAGAAACCACGAACTTTGCCAGTTCTTCAGAACAAGTCATCCATACCACCATTTCAGTAGATATTTTCTAAGTATTTTATTTGTGTGCCACTCTTAAAATCTGTCGTTTTGTTACGATTAGGTTTGATTTTTCCTACCGAGACTTTACTTAGATAAAGTTGAGATTAATCTGAAAGGAACTGTGCAAGACTATTAGTATTTAAGATTTTATTAGAAGAAACTTTATGTGTACAAGATAAACTCCATGAAAACTAAAAAAAAAGAAGAAAGAAAATGTAACTCGGCAACTAATTGTGATTGTTTGCTCACACCAACAAAAATATTTATACTCAAATTATAGACGTTCAGTTAGAATAAAATTGGGAAGGAGATTTTCTTAAAATGCTAGATGGATGGGAATTGATTATTATTGGTGCTGTTGCCATTGTGATTATAATGTGGGGTCCAGCAAAGATTCCAGAGTTTGCCAGAGCATTAGGCAGAGCCAAAGGTGAATTTAGTAAAGCACAGAAGGAATTCATGGATGCAGCTGCAACTCCAGAATCAACAACTACCACCAACAGTACTGTCCTTGCATCTAAACCTGCACCAAAAATAAAGACTAAAGATGAGATGTTGCTTGAGACTGCGCAGCGACTGGGAATACCAACCGATGGCAAAACTAGAGAGCAAATATCCGAAGAAATATCTGTGAAAGTTAAGTTGTTAAGCGCCTCGTAAAGGGCTTACTTGCCTGTTTTTCAAACGAAAGGAGAGTTAAAACTCAAACGATTAGGAGTGAATATGCCATTGGGCCTTGTTTCATTTTCCTTTCGACAAACATCGCATGTTTACCATTTGAAAGAGTTGCCAGCGGCAACAGGTTTTCACCCGTTACCTTGGTGAAAGGTCTGAATAATTATGAGCTCTGAATCTGCGTCACCTAAAAAATGGGCTTTAAGTTTCTGGCAGCATATCGATGAGTTGGTACGCCGATTCAAGGTAGTGCTCGTCACTCTTATAATTACAATCTCCATCGGCTGGTTGCCAACTAGCATTTCTGGCGTGACAAACCCTTTCGGTGCTTACCAGCCGTTTCTATCACTAATCATGCTTAGGATAAAGGCTGACTTTCTCCCTGTCCAGGCAACTCTGATTGCTGGAGGAATGGCAGACACAGTGTTCGTTATGGCCTACCTGTCAGTTATAATTGGATTGCTCTTGGCTTCTCCGGTAATATTCTATGAAGTTATTGCATTCGTCAAACCCGCCTTATATGCTAATGAAAAGAAAGTTCTCGGATACTACTTGGGATCATTTATTGGAACGTTAGCTTTAGGAGCAACAATGGCATTTTTCTTAATTATTCCCATTTCATTTAGAATATTGATTTACTTCACGATGCAGAGCGGAACAACGCCATTATTTTTCATTAAAGATTTTTATAACTGGATTTTTACCCTGTTCATAATTTGCGGTATTTTCTACACTATTCCAGTCTTCATTGTACTGCTCGTTCATATAGGAGTTTTTCCAATGAAATTTTTGAGGGGCAGAAACAAGATTATCACTTACGTAGCAATCTTGCTGATATTTTGGATTTTTGGACCTGACCCAACTCCAATTACAGGCCTAATCATGTTGGCACCTTTCGTTTTTGTCTTTGAAACAGCAACGTTCTTTGCGGGAAGAATCGACAGATCTCGCAAAGGAAGAAAAGAATCAGAAACTTATGGAACAACACCTGCAGGGCTGATGCATATTTCAAATTCTGTGTGCAGGCACTGCAACTCCCCGATTGAGCAAAGCACGGTCTTTTGCCCTGGATGCAAACGATCAATAAGATAACGCTATATTCTTGAAATTGGGAATTTGTCGCAGTTTTTGAAAAAACCACTTAGTTTTGAGAGCTTAAAGAACAAGGCCAACATTTGCGGACTTGCGTGTTAGACGTTGTGGCCGTTAAAAGTATGTTAATCCCAAGTGCTAATCTCAGTAAACCAGTTATGGCTACGTTTAGCTTGGCATGGTGAAATATACGATTGCGCCTAATGCGATGCTAAGTAACCATAAAATAGCGGTTGCAACCATCCATTTCTTAGCATTTTTTGGTAAATCATTGAATGCAAAAATCAGCGCCATTGTGAGCGCTGGAAACCCGATTATACCGTGAATGATCTGCAGTATCGAGAAGGGTGAAGATGTATTTACGCTCGGATTAATGTAGTAGATGAAAAGTGACGGAAACATTACCACAAATATCGCGATCAAGTTCAATCCAACTGCTCCCGTCATGATCCACCGATGCAGTTGAAGAGAATCTTTATTCTTAACTTTTCCGAAGGCCATCCCAATGATTCCTAGCCCAAGGGCTACAAATACCAGCGTTAGAGATTCTTGTTGAAGAAGTGGCGGGATGCTGATGTTCATGCTCATGTTTTGTTTCCCTCAAGAACTGGACAATTATTCCGATATACCTCTATTCCGATATACTTCTTTGTGACTGTACGGTTGTAGTCACAAAACCAAGAACTAGAGTATGCCCAAAAGGAGATGCGAACACCGATTCGGAAACTTCTGGGCTATTATAATCATGGAAAGTGATTGCTTCAATAATTGTTTATGAAACAACAAATTAAGAAGTCTATTTCCAAGTTAGCATAAACTCTAAAATTGGTACCTTCGTTTGGATGTTAAGGGAAGAAGCGCTTGTTTGTGATTGTGTTACATCAATCACATATATTTAAAACAGAATTTCACCTAAATTTTAAACTGTTAAAATTTTCGATCTAAAAAGGATTTTTAGTATGTCAACACCGCTTCCTATTTCGACTATAGAGTGGAACCATCTCTTCGATCTAGCCGCCTACATAGCAGTAGCGGCGGTAGCGATTGTTATGGGCGCAATGATTTACTTTGTGATAAAAAACCGCGAGAGAAAAGGACAACCCAAGTTTCTTCCAGAAATAGGCTTATCTAGAAGTCGGGCTAGAGAAACCGTGGTCTTCGCTTCAATCTCCATTATAATTCTGCTCAGTTTAACCATAGCTTCATACCGACTTACTCCCAATGCGCGGTTTCCGCCGCCTGTCTCAGAGAGTCTAGTTATAAAAGTCACAGCTTATCAGTGGGATTTCAGCTTTGCTTACCCCAACGGAGTAAGCTTAGCGGGAACATGCTATGTTCCTGCTAATAAAAGCATAATTTTTAACGTTACAAGCAGCGACGTCATGCATGGTTTTGGGCTAATGGACTTTAGAGTAAAAATCGAAGCCATACCTGGCAGATACAATGTTATTGGAATAACCACTCCATCATTAGATGGAAACAGCCAGTTAAACTACACTATCCGTTGCTATGAGCTCTGTGGGGTTGGACATACATACATGCATGCAGCACTCGTAGTTTTGAGTCCAACCGCTTTTGACAACTGGCTCGGCAACCAGACAGTTACAAACGCAGCAAAGCCAGGGGGCTAAACGGGTGTACGGCGAATTCTCCATCAAAGAATGGTTAACTACTACTCACCATAAGCGGGTAGGCGTACTTTACATTGTAACAGCAATTTTTTTCCTAATTTTGGCAGGTTCGCTTGGTATGCTTATGAGAACACAGCTTGCCACACCAAACGAAACATTCTTGACCCCCGGCGTTTACGAGCAAATCGTAACTCTACACGGGCTTCTAATGATACTCTGGGTTCTTTCAGCTCTTGGCTTTGGAATAGCAAACTTCATTGTACCGTTACAGATAGGCGCTAAGGACTTGGCGTTTCCTCGTTTAAACGCAACCAGCTTCTGGATGTATTTTTTCAGCGGTGTACTTCTTGTTGGAACAGTATTTCTTCCAGGTGGCTCAGCAAATACAGGATGGACTCTCTACGCGCCTCTAAACACTTTGCAGTTTTCTCCTCAATCAGGGGAAACGCTTGCTGTGTTGGCAATGGCATTATTTGCTGTTGCGGGTACGATGTCCGCAATTAACTTTATCACAACTATTGTAAAAAACCGTGCTAAAGGCGTAACTTGGACGCGTCTACCGGTCTTCACTTGGTCTATTCTGATGACTATGGCGCTGGCTTTCTTCGCGTTTCCTCCACTAGCGGTGGGATTGCTGCTTCTGACAACTGACAGGGTTCTTGGAACCGTTTTCTTCAGTTCTGCACAGGGCGGCAGCATTTTGTGGGAGGAGCTTTTCTGGTTTTTCGGGCATCCAGAGGTTTACATCGTTGTGTTTCCTGCTATAGGCATTATCGCCGAAGTTTTTATTACATTTGCTAAGAGGCCGCTATTTGCGAAAAAGATTTTCATCATAGAGTTTGCTGCAGTGACCTTTCTAAGCTTAGGCGTCTGGATGCACCACATGTTCACAACGGGAGTAAACTACGATGCTTTGCAAGTTTTCTCTGTTACAACATTAGCAATTTCCGTACCTTTCGAAGGGTTAGTCCTTGGTTTAGTGTTAACACTTCGAAAAGGCAACATAAAGCTGTCGGCCCCGATGCTGTATTGTTTAGCTGCAATATTTACAGTGACTCTCGGCGGTGTCACTGGTGTCTTGCAAGCCTTTCCAGTTTTAGACTACGCTTTCAATGGGACATACTGGATAGTAGGGCACTTTCACTATGTCATGGCTGGAACCACACTGTTCGCGCTTATTGCAGGGCTCTATTACTGGTGGCCCAAAATGACTGGCCGAAAGTACAACGAAAAATTCGCCGTGATCACTTTTGCGATTTCTTTCATCGGATTCAACGTTTTGTATTTTCCATATTTCTTCCTTTTGGATATGCCCAGAAGAATATCCACCTATGCAGCAAGCACTGGATGGGCTTCTTTGAATTTTGATGCAACCGTTGGCGCTTTTGTTTTCGGACCAGCCATTCTATTGACCCTATTAAATCTTATTTTAAGCTACAGAAAGAATGAACGCTGTGAACTAAACCCTTGGGGAGCAAAAGAGATGGAATGGACAGGCGACTATTGCGGATCAGCCTCAGATCCTAAGTCGATGAATGTATCCAACGTAACTGGCACAAATGCTGACTCCTTGGACATACCTGGGAACTCAAAGATACTTGAGCGGAGAGATATATCATGAACGATGAAGAAGCAGATGCTCAAGAAAGCAAATCGACTTTCATGCCGCTGATAATTGCGGTGGGAGTCGCTGTGTTACTGCTGGGAATTGCAATTTATGTTCCTTTTGTGATAGTCGGGCTAATTATCATAGCAGCAGGGCTGTTCAAGTTGTTCAAAGATGGCGCTGCAGAAAAGTACGCTGACCGCAAAGAAGTAGCTGAAGAAAAGTTTCCGCTTGAATCAGTAAGTAAGGAAAAACTGGGAGTGTGGGTTTTTCTTTCATCGGAGATATTGATTTTCGGGTCGCTTATCATCGCTTATGTTTACGTCCGGGTAAGCAGCGGTGCATGGCCAGTTGCTTCGCAAACGCATAATGTGTTACTCGGAATGACCAACACGATTATACTACTTACGAGTAGTTTGACAATGATTTTAGCCCTTTACTCAATTAGGAAAAGCAATGTCGCGGGATTAAAAATCTGTTTGTTAAGCACCTTTGCCTTAGGCTTTGCTTTCCTTGGCATCAAACTTGGAATTGAATGGCCTGCCCTAATCCGCAGCGGCTTTACAATAAGCAGTGGCTTGCCCGCCTCCTCCTACTACGTGTTGACTGGTCTTCACGCTGCACACGTTGCAGTGGGCTTAGTGATGGTTGGGTACCTTATGTTTAGGACTTATAGCGGAGGGTTCACGAGCACGAAGCACGGTGCAGTCGAGAACGTCGGCTTGTACTGGCACTTCGTCGACATCGTTTGGATGTTCCTTTTCCCACTCTTCTATTTAATTTAGGAGAAAAAAGAATGCCTGGAATTAAACTCTATATCGGAATCTGGCTTGGACTTGTATTCGCAACTGTAATGGAAGTTGTAGTTCGATCACTATCTGGAGAAACATCGTTGATTTTAACCATCATATTGATGATTGCCTCAGCAAAAGCCATTGCCATATCGCTGTACTATCAACATCTGCGTTACGAAGGAATCAGACTTGCTGCCCTACCCTTAGCTGCCATTGTAGGCACTATTTTTCTTGCAGTTGCAGCTGGAGTGACTATAATTATGGGGATGTAAAAACAACGCGTAAATCATATTTGCCTCTTATTGCGGTTATAGCGCTCGCAGCAATCTTTTACTTTTCAGTAATGGTTGTGCTAGTCTTTAACATCCAAGCTCCATTGACTCCTATCTCAAGCGTTTCAGGCAAAACGCCAACCGTAAGTATCCTGCTCTATGAAGGGGAAATACCTAACAGCAGCCTTTACGGTTTTGGTACTTCCCCGAACAATTTGACCTCGCCTGGACCGACACTTAGATTCACAACGTCCGATGTCGTAAACATAACAGTCGTAAACGTTGGAAGTATGCCTCATGCTTTTGCAATAACTGATGCACTTGCAACAAAAGCTAAAGTGTTATTCAATGCTGAAATAGGCTCAGGCAGTAATCCGCTTCAGCCAGGGCAGCAGGGAACAGTAGTTTTTACACCTAACAACGCTGGCTCATCGTATTATTACATATGTCCTGTTCCAGGCCATGTTGAACTAGGAATGTACGGTTCGGTCGTTATAACCTCGGGATAAAAAATTAAGCGAATTGATGGCAGTATGAAAGTTAAAATTGATAAATACTTAGAGCTTACAAAACCCAAGGTTACACTACTTAACTTACTGGTCGGTATTGCCTGTTTCGTTCTAGCGGCGTTTCCAGTGATCAACTGGTTTAGACTCGCCTTGTTCTGTGTTATAGGTTATTTGGCGGCAGGTGGCTGCGGCGTCCTAAACAGCGTTTATGATCGAGACATTGATAGGTTGATGTTGCGTACTTCAAAAAGGGCAATTCCAGAAGGACATGTATCTCCCAATGAGGCAACAGTGTTAGGCACTCTAATGATTACCGCAAGTTTCGCCTTATCTTACTTCTTCTTTAACCTATTGACTGCTTTAATTATCAGTCTCGGAGTAGCCTTTTATCTATTCATATATACTGTTTGGCTCAAGCGCACTAGTCCATGGAACGTTGTTATAGGAGGTTTCGCTGGCTGTTTTGCGGGCCTTTCTGGCTGGACAGCCGCGGTAAATACGCTGAGTTTAATGCCTTTGCTTATTGCAATGTTGGCTTTTGCTTGGACCCCGGGGCATATCTGGGGGCTGGCCATTAAGAAAATGAAGGAATACAAAAGCGCTGGGGTCCCTATGCTGCCTGTTAGGGTGGGCTTAATTAAAGCTGCACAAGTCGTTTTCTTGTTTAATCTTATAACTATTGCTTTTTCGTTTGTATTTCCGTTGTTGCATCTGACAGGCATTATTTATTTGATTGTTGCCTTAGCTGCAGGAAGCACGTTTTTGTTTCAAAATCGGGGACTACTAGTTTCAGCCTCTGAGAAGCAGGGATTCAAAGTGTTCTTATTTTCAATGCCGTATTTAACGTGTTTAATGGTAGGGCTGATAATCGATAAAATAATGTTCATCTAAATCCTTAAGCCAAATATCATACCGATTGCAAGTATCGCTAATATTTTTGTTCCCAGATCAATTTGGCCTAAACAATGATAAGTGTATTATTTTCTGGCTACTTCACAGATATGTTAACAAAACCATCGAAGACACTTTTGCATTAAGAGCATCTCTCCAAATAGGTAGTGATGTTGTTGTTTATACACAACCACAAATCTTTTTAATGCAATCGAAGATAAAATGAGTTAAGAGGATGATTATGAAGAATCGAATTTTCTTAGTGCTTACCTTCGTAATTGTTGTCGGTTTGTTATCAACTTTTGCGGTAACAACAACCAAAGCTCAGAGTTCAGGAACTTCAATAACCTTGTATGCAGGTTCAGTGACATCTGGCTCGGGTACATATGGTTACGGCTATAGCGCAAGCAATATTGTTTCACCAGGTCCAACATTAACTCTACAAGAAGGTACAACGTATACAATCACAGTAAATGTTGTGGGCAACATGCCCCACTCCTTCGAAATCGTGTCATCCAAAGCAATAAGCAGCTCGCCCTTGTTCAATGCAGGCATTGACACAACCAGCTTCATACCCGCTGGAAGTTCTGGATCAGTCACTTTTACTCCTGACCAAACAGGCAACTTCTACTATGTGTGCACCGTACCAGAACACATAAACCTCGGCATGTGGGGAAACGTTGTAGTATCAACAACAGTTCCAGAGTTTCCTTCAGCATTAGCGTTGATGTTTATGGCGCTTGCAATCACAGCTCTGACAGCTTTCTTGGCGCGACAAAAAATCCAAATTAGAAGATTTTTCTAATTTTTTTCTACTTTGATCTATAGTGTCTTTTTCTCTAAGAACTTTATTGATTTCTCATCGTCTACTTTGTAGCCTTAAATTAATACAGGAACTGGCCTATAGTTTTGCACTTTAATGAGAACATACAAACAATCCAATTTCCGCGAACAAGTTTGGAAACAGCTTGATTCGGCTATTTTTTCTAATAAAGGCTGATTTTTCAATTTGAATGTTTCTTTTTTTGCAGTAATCTTTGAAGTCGGCAATGCCTAAGAAATGCAGGTTTGGTGTGTCATACCACTCGTAAGGCAGGGCTTTAGTTACTGGGACTCTTCCTTTGAAGAATATTTGGAATCTGGCTGAGGCTTGCACGAAATTGGGAAAGCTGACGATAACCTTTTTTCCCACTCTTAAAGCCTCTTTCAGGGCAAAGTCTGGCTTTTTTACCTGCTGAAGGGTCTGATTTAGTATAACGTAATCGAATGAGTTGTCCGAGTATTCAGATAGCCCAGTGTCTATGTCTTGTTGAAAGACGCTTAAGCCCAAAGCGACACAGCGTTGGATAGCGGTTTCGCTCAGCTCTATTCCCTGTACATGCACCTGTTTCTCGTTTATGAGCAGAGATAGAAGCTCTCCATCGCCGCATCCAAGGTCTAGCACGGAAGCGTCCTTGCTAATCCAGTTTAGGATGATTCTGTGCTCTGCTTTTAGGGGTGACTGCTTCATTGTGCACCGCCGTTATGTCCATTTGAAGCTGTGTTGAGGAAATGTTTGATTAACTGGGTTTCTTGTCCGGTTTCGAGAAGGAACGCGTCGTGACCGTAAGTTGAGTTTATTTCGCAGTAGGTAGCGTCGACTCCTGCCAGTTTGCAGGCTTTCACGATTTCTTGGGACTGATAAGCTGGATAGAGCCAGTCTGATTTGAAGGCGAGAACGAGCACTTTTGCCTTTAACCCTCTAAAGACATCGGCAAGTTTTTTTCCGTTGAGGATGTTAAAGTAGTCTATGGCTTTTGTAATGTAGAGGTATGAGTTGGCATCAAAGCGTTTAACAAAGTTATCGCCTCGATAATGCAAGTAACCCTCAACCTCAAATTCTGCGCCGAACTTGAAAGGCTCCTTGTCCTCTTTGAGGCGTCTTCCAAACTTTTCAGCCATTGAAGAATCACTCATGTAGGTTATGTGCCCAATCATTCGTGCTACGGCTAAGCCTTTCGCTGGAACCTTTGAGCCATAATAATGTCCTTTCTTCCAGTTGGGATCAGCCATGATTGCTTGGCGGCCAACCTCGTTGAAGGCTATCTGCTGAGGCGTATGCTTCAATGTCGTGGCAATTGGTATAGCAGACCGTATTCTTTTTGGGTGCGAGACCATCCACTGGAGAACTTGCATGCCGCCCATTGAACCGCCAATGACCGAGAGAAGTTTCTCTATGCCTAAATGGTCAATTAGGCAAACTTGAGCGTTCACCATGTCGCCAATAGTTACTAGTGGAAAGTCGGTGCCGTAGGGTTTGCCCGTTTTCGGATTGATGGAGGAGGGACCAGTGGAACCTTGGCAGCCGCCGATTATGTTGGAGCAGATTAGAAAATACTTGTTTGTGTCTAAGCCTTTGCCTGGACCAATTAAGCTTTCCCACCAGCCGTTGGCTCCAGCGGCATGGGCGTCCCCGCTGAGTGCATGAAGCACCAGAATCACATTTGATTTTTCCGCGTTGAGTTTGCCGTAAGTTTCGTATGCAAGCGTTATCGGACCAAGTTTCTCGCCTGACTCCAAAATTAGCTCCGCTGGCGGATACCCAAAGGTGAATGCTTCATTTTCTGAATTTTCCAATTTACTGTTAACTGTTGCGAACTTTTGTTCCTCCAAAAAATGAGGGGTAAGCGGCTATAACGCTGCTATAGATTTAAGGTTTCGCCGATACTTTCAATGCTTGGTCCAAATCTTCAATGATATCCTCAACATCTTCAATTCCTACAGATAGTCTGATGTAGTCCTCTGTAACGCCTGTTGCTGCTTGCTCTTCCTTGGTTAGCTGCTGATGAGTTGTCGAAGCTGGGTGAACAATGAGACTCTTTGTGTCACCAATGTTTACTAGGTGTGATAGAAGCTTCACTGACTCGATTAGTTTGCGCCCAGAATCTTTGCCGCCTTTGATTCCGAAACCGATGAGACCACCGTAGTTACCGTTCAGGTACTTTGCCGCGATCTTGTGATTTGGATTATCAGGTAAGCCGGGGTAGACGACCCAACTTACAAGCGGATGCTGCTTGAGAAACTGCGCTACTTTTAAGGCATTTTCAGAGTGTTTGCGTTGTCTAAGCGGTAGCGTTTCTAGGCCTTGAAGGAACAGGAATGAGTTAAATGGGCTTAAGGCAGGACCCAGATCTCTTAGAAGTTGGACACGTACTTTGAATATGAAAGCAACGTTTCCTAATCCCGGGAAGTTTCCGAATGCATCCCAAAATTTGACGCCATGATAACTTGGGTCAGGTTCAGTGAATTCGGGGAATTTACCGTTGTTCCATTTGAAGTTGCCGGAGTCTACGATTACGCCGCCGATGCTTGTTCCATGTCCGCCAATGTATTTTGTGGCAGAATTGACAATTATGTCTGCGCCATGCTCTATTGGTCTAACTAAGCCTACGCCAACGGTGTTGTCAACGACGAGAGGTATGCCTGCCTCATGTGCAATTTTAGCAAGGGCTTCAAAGTCGGGGACATCAAGTTTAGGGTTGCCTATTGTTTCAGCGTAGATTGCTAGGGTTTTAGAGGTTATGGCTTTTTTGAATTCTTCTGGTTTTTGGGAATCAACGAACTTCACGGTTCTGCCTAGTTTTGGGAAAGTGTAGTGGAAAAGCTGGTATGTTCCGCCGTAGAGGTTGTTTGCTGAGACGATTTCGTCCCCAACGCGGGTTATTGCTAATAGCGCTAAGGTTTCAGCTGCTTGTCCTGAGGCTACTGCTAATGCGCCTGTGCCGCCTTCTATGGCTGCTATGCGTCTTTCGAAGATATCAGTTGTTGGGTTCATTAATCGGGTGTATATATTTCCTAGTTCTTTTAGAGCGAAGAGATTCGCTGCATGATCGGTATTTTTGAAGACGTAGGAAGTCGTCTGGTAGATCGGGACAGCCCTTGATCCGGTGGTTGGGTCAGCTGTTTCTTGACCTGCGTGGACGGCTGCTGTGTCTAATCTTTTTTTGGTCATTTTTAATGCTCCTTTGGTTTTATTCTTATTAATCAACATCTGATAACGCCGTTATATGCCTTTTTGCAAGAATTATTCCAAAAAGAATATTAATCAATCAAACCACCTACATGAAACATGTTTCCTACACTCGAAGACATCGCCAAACGACGAAGACAATTAGGGCTAAAGCAGTTAGAACTAGCCAAACTGGCAGGCGTCAGCCAATCCCTAATCGCCAAGCTAGAAGCAGGAACCATCGATTCATCCTACACCAAAGTAAAAACAATCTTCGATATTCTAGAACGACTAGAAGCCAAAACAAAAATCCAAGAGCGGAAAGTCGTACCTAACGAGATTATCGGGATTCAGAAAGATGAGCCAATCTTAAAAGTTGTCAAACTTATGAAGGAGCATGGTTACTCTCAGATTCCAGTGTTCAATGGTAAACAGTCAGTGGGAAGTGTTTCGGAAAAAACTATCCTGCAGCAGATTTTAGCTGGCAAGGATTTGGCTCAAATTTCCAACTTGCCCACTGAGGACATAATGGAGGAAGCTTTTCCTCAGGTTGGGGAAGACGCGCCGTTGTCTTTGATTTCTAGTCTGTTGCAGACTTATCAGGCAGTTTTAGTGGCGAAAAAAGGCCACGTGATAGGCATCATCACCAAGGCTGATTTATTGAGAATGCTTTAGTTGATTAATTCCTAAAGGCACTTGCAGCATTGGGTTACTTTGCCTCGGCTTGAGACTGGCTAACAGTCCTCGCTTATTGTCGCGGCTTGATTGATTTAGTGTAATAACCTAAAGTTAAGCGACTTGTTTTAAAACATCCACGAAACGATCAATCTCTTCAAGCGAATTGTATATGTAGAAACTTGCAGGTGCCGAAGACTGCAACTTGAAAATTTGATGCAGAGGTTGAGCACAATGAAAGCCGCTTCTTATGGCTATGCCGTAGTGATCAAGAAAGAGTGCAACATCGTGAGATGACATGCCTCTAACGTTGAATGGAATAATTCCACTGCTTAAAGATTCATCACCATGCCCGTAGATAACAACGTTCTTGAGTTCATGCATTCTCTTAATTGCGTAATTAGTTAAAAGTCTCTCATGCTCGAAGACTTCCTTTAGCCCGATTTGCTCAAGATACTTGACAGCAGCGCCTAAACCTACAATACCCGAAATATCAGGCGTACCCGCCTCAAACTTCCCAGGCAAACCATTAAAAGCTATGTCACATTGGCTTCGTTCTTTGTTGAATGAAACGTCGCTTATCATGCTTCCCCCGCCTTGGAAAGGCTCCATCTTCTCAAGAATCCCAGCTTTGCCATAAAGCACGCCTATTCCTGTTGGCCCAAGCATTTTATGACCAGAAAACGCTAAAAAATCAATATCTAAATCTTTAACATCGACGGGCAAGTGAGGAACAGATTGAGCTCCGTCGACAAACATTAATGCGCCATGATCATGTGCCGCTCGAACTACTTTTTTTATATCATTAATTGCGCCAGTCACGTTTGAAACATGAGTTAAAGAAACGAGTTTAGTTTTATTGGATAATTTACTTTCAAAGTCTTCATAATTCAGCGACCCATCATCGTTAACCTTCACGTAATTGATTTCTAAACCGCGTAATCGCGAAATTATGTCCCAGGGAACAATGTTGCTATGGTGCTCCATCATTGAAATCAAGATTGCATCACCTTTTTTTAGTGTATGCAGACCCAGCGAGTAGGCAACTAAATTGATTGCTTCGGTAGTGCCCCTAACAAAAACAATCTTGTTATCTGCTGAGTTTATGAAACGTGCGACTTTTTCGCGGGCTTCTTTCTGCATATCTGTTGCTTCTTGAGAAAGCGTATGAACGCCTCGGCCGGTGTTTGCGTTATGGTTCTCGTAAAAATCCACTATAGCGTTAATTACTTGTACTGGTTTTTGTGAAGTTGCCGCATTGTCAAAGTAAACTAAAGTGTTGTTGTTTATCTTACGTTTTAGAATCGGGAAGTCTTCTCGAATTTTGTTAACATCCAAATACTTTTACCCCCTATTTGCGAAATGAATTGTGACTATTCAGCCAATAAAATGGGACTAATGTGCTTTTAGCTAACAAAAAAGAAAAAAGATTAGAGAGATGGTGTAGGAGCGGGTTCTTGAAACAGTACTGTGCTAAGGTAGCGTTCGCCTGTGTCTGGAAGGATAACTACTATGAGTTTGCCTTCATTTTCCTTTCTTTTAGCTACTTCGATTGCTGCAAAAGCTGCTGCGCCCGATGATATGCCGACAAGTAAACCTTCCTCCTTGGCTAATTGTCTGGCTGTTTGAAGGGCATCTTCATCTCTAACCTGTATGATTTCATCAACCAAATCACGCTTTAGAACTTCAGGCACGAAACCTGCACCGATACCTTGGATCTTGTGTGGCCCCTTTTTGCCTCCGCTTAAGACTGGTGAGGCTGCTGGTTCTACGGCTATTGCTTTGAAATTGGGCTTAAGTGGTTTTATGTACTGTGCCACTCCAGTTATTGTTCCGCCTGTGCCGACACCGGATATTAGGATGTCCACTTTTCCGTCTGTGTCATTCCAGATTTCTGGCCCGGTGGTTTCCCTGTGAATTTTGGGGTTTGCTAGGTTTTTGAACTGTTGGGGTACGAACGAGTTAGGGGTTTTTGCGGCCAATTCTTCAGCTATTCTTATGGCTCCGCCCATGCCTTCTGGGCCAGGAGTTAAAACTAACTCTGCGCCGTATGCTTTGAGCAGGTTGCGTCTTTCGATGCTCATGGTTTCTGGCATTGTTAAGATAAGTCTGTAACCTTTCACGGCTGCTACCATAGCTAAGCCGATGCCTGTGTTGCCGCTTGTCGGTTCAATAATCACAGTGTTCGGTTTGATTAAGCCCTGTTTTTCTGCTTCAACTATCATGCTCCAGCAAATTCGATCTTTGACGCTTCCTCCGGGGTTGCGTGCTTCAAGTTTGCCTACAACTGTGGCTTTTGCTTCTTTTGTTAGTTTGTTTAATCGTACTAATGGTGTGTTGCCGATTGTCTCTAAAACATTATTTGCAATTTTTGCCATTTCTTAATTCACTTGTCACAACGATGATATAACAGTGTTATAAAAGCTTTGCTTCGTGAAATTGAGTAGAATGGTTGAATAAGAAAGGAAAAACTAACAAAAAATTCACGCTTCAAGCTTAAAGCTGCATTCAGGGGTCATAAAGCTTGTACCAAATCCGCCTGTAAATCCTCAATTCCAACGGACAACTCGAGCAAATTCTCAATAACAACTCCATTCGATTTATTAAGGTATAATGCTGTTATATTTGCTGAATCAAAATGAGTGCTCGTTGTGAAACCATAGGAAAATACGTTCTTCCAGTATTCAGGTCCCTTGTCGCTAAAGAACTCATTAAGACTTACCATTTAACACAGGTAGAATCGGCAAAGAAACTCAAAACAACCCAAGCGGCAATAAGCCAATACATAAACTCCAAACGCGCAATCAAAGGCACCGAACAATTCACCGATGTCCTGCCCAGAATCCAAGCTGAAGCCAAAGAAACCGCTAAACGCCTCGCAAACCAAGAGACTACTTGGGACGAAGTTACACTTGATTTTTGCAAGCTTTGCTTAACTTTTTATGTGACGGAAGAAAGTAAAACAGGTGACAACTACGCAATATAGACGCTAATATGCTCTTATCCACCTAAATTCTTGACACTTAAACACATACACTTATAAGCGTGTATGCACTTACTATGCTATGTGAATAAGTGAATCAAAGCTAAAAAATGACGAACATAAACCTGAAATTTGGAAATTGACGATTCGCTTATTATCAAAATATATAACGCGCAAAGCGTACAACAAAAACAAGTGAATAAAATGGGCCGCATCAATGTTGACATCTCAGATGAGCTAGAAAAACAGCTAAGATTAAAAACAGTAGAAAGATTCGGGGGCAAAAAAGGCGACTTATCCCGAGCTGTCCAATCCGCAGTAAAAACATGGATCGACAAAAAAGAATAAAGAATGAAGTCGCCCCTCCTCAAGCCTAATAACTATATTTTAAGAATGCCTATGTAAAAGGCGCAGGGCAAGCCAGTTAGCCTCGAACACACTCCACCGGAGGGGTGTCATAATGGGCGATCTAGCTGGAAAGCCCCTTTTTAAAAGGACAATCTCGAGCAACTTGCGTTTATCGATTGACGGCAAGGGCAAGAAAAGTTTAAGCGATTCCTTAACAGATAAGTATTTGGTTAATGGGTGGAAATAATGGTTAATAGAAAGTTGGAGCTTGTGTTCATCGATAAGGAAGGAAAATGGTACCCTTTAGACGAGGTCGACCGTGAAGAATTAGCGGCAGGTTTAGGAAAAATTTCCAAAGAAGTCGCCAAACGGCTACAGTTGTTAAAAGAGCAAAGGTAGAAACATTCATTCGAAAGCCTAAATTCTTAGTACTTTGAAGCTTAAATACAACTTGGCAGTAACAAGATAGTGGAGATCGTTTTTGAATGGCTAGTTTTTCAGTGTCTTTGCCTGCAAATTGGGAAGAGTTTTTGAAAGGTTTAGCTGACGACCATGAAATTGATGTTAGCAAGGTCATTAGTGGATTGTGCGAGTGGGCTTTTTCTAGCGCTGATAGCAAGATAGAGTTTGAAGTTTGGTTAGATAAGGCTTATCCGCCAAAAGGTGAGGCTGAAGACAAGGCGAATCAAGAAGGCGAAGAAGCGAGCGAGGCTGAAGAAGAAAGCGAAGACGAAGCTGAAGAGGAACTCCACGAAGACAGAAACTACAGTGAAGATAGAGAACCAACGCCTTAGCAGCCATCAACTAAAACAGTCCATTATTTTCACTAACTATTTTGTTCAAAAAAAGAAAACTTCAAGGTTGAGGTGAAAAAAGAATGAATGAAAAAGAAAATAAGATTAATGAGCAAGAAATAAAGCAACCAATACCACACGCGAAAGAAGTGAGGCGATATACTGGCGAGAACAAAAAGGAAACTGCGAAGCTCAACGAAACGGAAACAGGGCTACGCAGGTCTCGCGGAAAAAAACAAAGACGACAATTTAAACTTGCTCCTAATCGAGGATAAGACGGTTTTTGCTCTAAATTCGCCACAGGTTTGAATCGCCTTTGAGTGAGACGCAAATAAGCGTTAGAATTAGCGCTTGAAATGGCTTTATATAGCCATTTTGGTTTTAGCCTGATGGATTGAGAGTTATGCCGAAATGTCCGAATTGTACTGCCCATTTGAAAGAACCTGATAAGGAATGGAACTTTGGGCGATTCCGAGTTAAGCTGTATAAATGCACTAAATGTGGAAATCAATTTAGAGAATTTTTCAAGGAAAATACGCTGCAATTCGTGTTAAGCGCACACAACGGTGGTTTGGGAAAAACCAGAGTGAGTAAAGAAACAAGTGACAGGCATAAAAGCTATCAATAACCCGTTTCTACTTTATGCATTCCCATATCTTGGGGATTAAAAAGAAACCACTTTTTCGGTTTCCTACGAAGATTATATTTCAGCAAAAACATTTTGTCCAACTTGCTTAAATTTTACAAACCAAGTAAATCCCGCAGGCTGTGCGAAATATGGTCAAAGAAGTGACGAAATAATTCGCAGTCAGCCTTGTCGATGTAGCCTCACAGTCACATAGCTATTTATCCCCTCTCCTGGTCATAATGGTTAGTTAAAGAATGCTTCAAGTTGGTTGAAAGTTATGGATGCTCCTGATGATATAGCAAAAATTCTTGGTCCAAACGAGAAGGTTGAGTTATATATTAAACAAAAAATTTACCATCCTAAGATTAACATTGACTCTGCGGTCTTTACAAATGAACGTATGATTCTTCGGCATCCTCACGCACTTGGTTTGAAGAAAGATTACACCGATTACAATTACCGAGACATAGCAAACGCTGTATTGGAAAAGGGAGTACTGCGGTCAACTATCAAATGTACGCTTAGGCTCGGTGGAGAGCCACTAGCCTTGGGCGACTTACCTAACTCCGAAGCAGAAAAAGCCTACGGCATCATCAGAGAAAACATTGGCAAATTCCAAGCACCGTTTTCGACCGGATATAATAATCCTAATACGTCCAATGCTCCTGAAACGTCTAATGGGCCAAAATAATCGATTCCACGACTAAACAAGAGAACGTTCAACTGGGCTAGTCGGAATGTTGAAAAACGATTCTTCGTCTGAACACAATTTAGGTATGCCATCGTTCGGTCTGCGTGTTTCCCTCTGTCGTCGCCGGCCCGCACAAAAATAATATTAACGAGTTTTCAGCGTATAATTGGTTAGATTCGAATGGTTAAGGTCAGCAAACATTGGAGTTTCTCAAATCTCCTTCTTTTTCTCGTTATCCTTGATCGCGTTTGGGGTTGGGCTTGGCGCCTATCTCAACCCGAGTTCATATAATATATTCCTAAGCAATCTTCCATATTTGGCGGCAGGAATCTTGGTACTATTTTTAACTGCCTTCATTGTGCTTAAAATCTATTCTTCAAAATCAGCTAAGAGAATTAAAAATGGTCATGATCCATTCGCAGTTTGATGTAGCCTGCTTAGGGTGATGGTTTGACTGATGTTAAATGCTAAGGGCACTCTCGCCACGTTAAGAGTGCTTTGGTTTTGTGGTTTGGATGTAACTTTATGAAAAAAGTCGACAATTACTGTGTGGGATAACTATTTGAAATAATATGAGTTTGTTAAAGTAACTCAAATGTTTTTGCAAGGCGCCTTTTAGGCTTAGGAATTACCTGCGGTAATAGAATTACCTGAAAAGGAAAATCATTCTGGGCACTCGGAAATTTCTGGGTTTTTGCTTAATTCATTAAGGGTCTTGTTTACAATTATTGCGTCTCCAATTGCGGAAACTAATGAAACTGGCATGCATACAGTTAAGGTTCTAAATCTTTTCTTGAATCCGAGGTCCTCAGATGCTTGGTTTGATAGCTTCACCTGTAAATGTGTAACCTTCCAAGTGGTAGTGTCTATTTCTGCCCCTTTAACTTCCCCAAGATTAAAACCGCCTGCGCAAAAAACGCACTTCCCAGAAAGCTTATCGACGCTCACCAAAGTAAGTCACCCCTTTACTCTAACCAAAATCAGAGATATAATTATTTCCGTCATTTTACAGACATGGTTTCTGAAGTATTCTAAATGATTTATTATCTTTTTTATGAATTTCCCTTTTTCAATATTATGGCTGTTTGCTTTCATTGTCAGGTGAAGAAATAAAGAAGAAGCAAAGTAAAGCGAAACGAAAGTATTGTCTGTTGTCGAGCCGAATGTAAAATTTGGACTTGTCGGTAAGAGAATTGGGCCGATGCAAGAGGCAGCTTGAAGGTGTTTGCGCAGGACTTTTCTCTGGAATTATTGAACCTAGAATTAGTAATCCGCAAACATTTTACGGTGATAATTGTAAAGGACAAGGTGAGGCCTATTCTTGGTTTCGACAATGCTTAGTGAGGCTGGGTAGGGATCAAAAACGTAGTACTTTTCGGTGCTGATTTTTCTTTCGACCACGCCTTCAATCATGGCTGTTATGACGTCACCGTGGGAAACTACTATTACGTTTCCTTCCGCTTCCTTTTTAATGATTTCGATGGCCTTCCCCGTTCGCTCCAGAAGATCATAGTTCGTCTCTGTGAAGGCTTCAGGGGTGGTCAATATGTGATGTCTTCCCTTCTTGCCAACGAGCTCGGGTTTGAGTTTCGCCTCGGTCAGTTCCTCAAGGGTTTTTACTTTCAACTTGTGAGGGCGCGCCAGAATTTTTGCGGTTTCCTGGGCGCGAAACACTGGACTGCTATAAATCGCGTTTATCTTTATTTTCGAAAGGGTCTTGGCGATGAATAAGGCCGCTTTAATACCATTCTTAGTTAAGGGGTAATCCAATGGACCTGCCTCGATTCCTCTTTCGTTGGCTTCGGTTTCTCCGTGCCTGACAATGAAAAGATAGTCTGCGGTCATTACTTCTTCCTCATACAACCTACTATCTATTTTCTTCAAGTTATTTAAGAGTCATCAGTGGAAGCAGAATTCTACATTGAGCAGAATTATAACCGTTTAGACCAATTTCGGGACAAAGCAGCGTGCTCCTTATCATGCTGTCATTGCGCTAAAGAAACTCAACGGCGAAGAACAGCTACGCACGCCCAAGCGCCGAGATTGGGAAAGGCATTTATGTTGCTTTCAGAATTTTAGGTTGCCTTTTGGCTAACGTCATATTCTGCGCCCTGATGCTAGGCGGACAACTATTATGATGATGGCGACGACAAGCAGTAGCCATATGATGGCGCCAAGGTTGAAGATGACAAAGCCAAGAAGCCACAGTACGATAAGTATTACAGCAACTACGAAAAGTAAATCAAGTAACCCCATTTTCCAAAACTTCACTTACCCTTAAGTTGAAAGCTTCTATTTTAAGATGTGTGACTGGGAATAAACAGTAACGGCTTCATTGCGCGTTCTATTTATGCTTTTTAGGAGCGCGTTTGTGCGTTTTGGGATAATTTTAAGGTTTAATTTATTTCAAAACGTCATCTTACCAGTTGTTTATTAACTGATAAGACGTTTCCGCATTTTGTGCATCTGATGATTTGCTTCTCAGTTCCTTTGGAATATACCAAAAGATAACCGCAAGAAGGGCACTTGATTGTCTCTATCTTATTGTTCACTGGTTCTGTCCTGGGCGCTGTTTCGCTTCTGGCGGCCGGTTCCGTTCTAGGGGCTGGTTCGCTTCTGGCTTCTGGCTCTGTTCTAGGCTCCGGTTCTGTTCTAGCCTCGGGTTCCCATTTGCTTGTTTTGACGCTTGTCAATTAACTCACCCGTTAGCAAATCCAAAACATCTGCCGCTTTTATGTTTACCTCATATCGCGCTTTTTTCTTTTGATATTTCGTGCAATTGCTGTTGTGGAAGTTGGCTTTAATAAGTTCCTTTCGAATCTACGAGCGAAAGGAATTCTCTTGAATGTTTGCGATTAGTCACTTTGCCTTAGGATTCTTGACGGAAAAAGTTCGTTTAAGCTTGCCAAAGTCAAAGTGAACCTGCCGCTTCTGCTTGCAGCGTCAGTTCTCCCAGACATTGACCTGATTTTGAGCTTTCTGATGCACCGTGGACATACGTACTCACTCATCACCATAACCGTGCTGATGATTCCGTTTTTTTGTTGTTTACCGCAAACAGCCATCCCCTATTACGCTGCTTTGATTTCGTATATACTCATAGGGGAACTAAACCGTTCGCGCTAAAATGACCCGAAAAAACTGCAGATTAGATTCGAGTACTCTATAAAATGCTAAGTTGAATTTTGAGTCAATGAGTTTGTTATGCGTTGTCAGGTTTTCGTCTTAAACGTCTAATGGCTATTACTGTGTAGACTAAAATGATTTCGGGAACTGTTATGCCGATGGCAAGCAAAGGTCTAAATGTTGTTGCTGGCGACGTTGAAGGTAATAAGAATTGTACTGTCATTTCTGAAACACCATTTACGAGATTTGTATCGAAGCTCTTTATGAACCACACATAGAAGTTATTGGCGTCTTGCGTGTAGCCCTGGTCTGCAGCCTGCTGGCCGTCTATGTATACAACTGGGCTTGTCCCGTAGGATATGGCGGTTTTTGGAATAGTCATGTTGCCAAGGCCTAATGTTCCGATTGGCCCAGTTATTGCAAAGGACACTGTGGTTGTTTTGGCGGGTTGGTATGATGTGATTGTCGCGTTGGATAACTGTGAGCTGGTTACGTTTCCGCTGATGATAAGATCAACTGTTGTGCCGCTATCCGTCGTTGCTGGCACAGTTGTTGCTGTCGGAGTTGGCGTAGGTGATGGCCTTGTTGTTGGAGTGGGTGTAGGTTTAGGTGTTGCAGTAAGTACAGGGGTCGGAGTGGCAGTTGGTGAGGGTGAGGGCGTCGGAGTTGGAGTGGGAGTTGCCGTTGGAGTAGGAGTTGGAGTGGGAGTTAGTGCAAACGTTGCTGAGAGGGTATTTGAAGCTTGAACATTGGTGAAGGTGTAGGAGTTGACTGCGCCAACTGAACTTCCATTCACTGAGACATCAACTATGTAGTAACCTGTGTTTGCTGTTATGGTGAAAGTTTGGTTGTCGCCATAGTTAATGTTTATAGATCCATTTGGGCTGATTGAACCGCCGGCTCCAGCAGATGCAGTAATATTGAAGGTGTTAATCTCAAAGTTGGCAGTGATCGTGTGAGCAGCTTGGACACTGGTGAAGGTGTAGGATGAAACGGCACCTAGAGAAACGTTATCCGCATCGACATCGGCAATTTGGTAGCCTGTGTTCGCTGTTATGTTAAAGCTTTGGCTGCTGCCATAGTTGACAGAAACATTTCCATTCGGACTGATAGCCCCATTAGCTCCAGCAGAAGCAGAAATAGTGGGATTCACTGCAAACGAGTTACTCGTTCCAGTATGAGCGCCATCAGTAGCTGTAATAGTAACGCCTGAATCTGCGGTGGTCACCGTAACCGAAGTCGTCCCTACCCCGCTAATGAAAGTGTTTATAGCAATAGGATTAATTGGTCCAGCAGAATATGTCAAGGATGGCGTACCAGTGTAGTTTGTAAATGTGTTGTTATACGTGTCCTTGGCAGTCACTGTTATGCTAAAAGCATTACCAGACGTTTGTGGGGCAATAGTATTAAAGATAAAATGATCCAGAGCAGCCGGATTAACCGTCAAACCAGCTGTGTACGCCGTAGAAGCATATGTACCCGTAACAGTCCAGGAACCAGCACTAGCAGAAGTGTAAACGTTACCGCTCCATGAACCTCCCGCGCCATAGCTTATGTTCCAAGTTGTTGAGGAAGTTACATCCCAACTGTTACCATGCGCGTCAGAAGCTGTAGCCGAATAAGTTTTCGATAATCCAGCCGTAATAGATGAACCCGCAGGAGAAATCACAACATTAGCGACTATAGCAGAATGAGTCACCGTTATGCCAGTCTCGGAACCAGTGATCGAGCTAGTCGCCGTGTCCATGGCTGTAATCGATTGCGAACCCGTCCTTTCCAAAGTAATTGTGAAAGAGCCAACACCATTAGTGAGACCTGCATTTGCAGGCAAAACCGCTTGGCTGTCACTTGAAGTAATCTTAACCGTACCCGCATAACCCGTAGCCGTATTTCCATAAGCATCCTCCGCAGTAACCATGAGGGAGAAAGCAATATCAGCAACCTGAGAAGTCCCAGTTGAAACCACCAAGTGAGTTACAACACCTGGATTCATCGTAAACAAGTTGCTCGTCACAGAATGAGTACCATCAGTAGCCGTAATAGTAACCCCTGAACCCGCACCAGTCACCGTAACCATACCAGTCCAAACGCCACTCGAGAATGCACCAGTGGTAGTTGGACTAATAGTTCCCGCGGAAACACTCAAAGTGTTTGTTCCGGTATAGCTTGTAACTGTGTTGGCGTTTGAAGCTTTAGCCGTTATCGTTATGCTAAAAGCTTTACCTGCGGTTTGTGGACTGCTAATAGCATTAAAGACGAAGTGGTCAAGAGCAACCGGATTAACAGTAAGTGTGTTGCTTGTTCCGGATTTGCCGCTGCCAGTGGTTGAGATTGAAATGCCTGTTCCTGCTTGAGAGAGCGTTACTTGACCTGTCCATACTCCTGATGCGAATGCGGTTGTGCTTGTTGGGCTAATCGTTCCTGAAGA
>JBEKPG010000004.1:0-79440 GCA_049520955.1 Bathyarchaeia archaeon
TGCCGATTCTGTGGTTGACACAGAATGGTTACAAGACCCCTGTTTGCTTCTTGAGGCGCGTAAAGAAATTGGTGCAGTTCAATGCTTGATCATGTACCGCACGCAACCAAATGTGATTTGGAATGCTGGAGTAGGATTCGACGATTTCTGCTGGTGGGACATGCCAAAGGAAAGCCTTGCCTCTTATCGTCGTATTTTATTTCCTATAGGTGCAGGTTTCGTGATTAGACGAGACGCATGGAATCTTGTTAATGGGTTTGACGCTGCTCTTTTCATAGGATACGATGATATAGATCTGGGGATCAGGCTATGGCTTAGCGGTTATGAGGTAATTTGTAGTTATAAGGGAATAGTCTACCATGAAGGTGGAAACCTTAGACGCCGCAAAGATATTGCCCCAATTTTTCAGTTTTATGCTATAAGAAATATGTTCTATTTATGGGCGAAAGATCTTCAGGGAAGGACACTTACAAAACAAGTGCTACCGTTTTCCTTACTTTATCCATTCATGGCTTTTTGGCGCTCTGGAGTTTTAGGGCTTATGGCGGGTATTTCCTTCTTGAAAAAATTACCCTCAATCATAGTTAAGCGACAAGAGGTTCAACGAACGAGGAAAATCTCGGATGAAAAGATAATGCAAGTGTTGCACCGCAGTGGAATCTTGCCTGTGCAGGAATTTGCGAGTGATTTTCGACTATTCTACAATTATGTTTTCCGAAGAATTCGAGCTACAGTGGAAAAATCCTAATGATTCAGGTTAAACTGGATTTGTTTCCTAAACACGCTATGCCTTGTCCCTTTAATAGTTTAAAATGGTTAGCAGGGCATCTTTCTTAGTCATAAAGTGATAGATTAATTCTTGAGAACATAGCACGGATGGGTCTGAGCCCATATGTTCTAAGGCGCCAAATTAGTTGGTAAAGTGCGAATCATTAAGTAAGAGGTTAAACAGCTCAAATTTGTCTCTAAATCAAGAAATATGAGTTATTACCATTTATACTAATTTGGGACAAACCAATGCGCCAGGATAACTATGTGTGCAAGGAGATAGAGGAACAGGAAAGAATAAATAATAGACTTTACATAAATGCGCGCTAAACGGCTACTCATCTCTGGTTTGTTCCAATGAAAATTAAATAGAACTACTGGTTGCTTAATGTGAGATTTATGGATTTCAAAGTTAAACTTGCCAAGATATCGATGAAGCTTTTTCCTTCAATCCCGGAATACACTGTGAGGGGTTGCAAACGTGAAGGATCGCTTCTGTCTGAAGCACTCAACCATAGAAACTTTTTAGATGCTGACGAAGCAAAAAAGAACAGGATACTATTTGGAATGGCACAAGCTCATTACTGGAATGATCAAAGGAAACCTATTGACCTTTTCTATCCTAACATTTCGCTGAAAAAAGTTTTGCAAGGAAAGACAGTCCTGGATTTGGGGAGCTGGTGCGGAGGCGAATCAGTTTCGTTTGCTGAAAGATGGAATGTCCAAGCTATGCATGGAATAGACACAGATAGCCGTTTCATAAAGGCGGCCTCCATGTTTTCGGCAAGTAGAAAAAATCAGCTAAGGTATCAGTTTACATTAGGAGTCAGTGAAGCTCTTCCCTATAGGCGTCATACTTTTGACGCTATCATCGCTAGAGATGTCTTCGAACACGTAGCATCATTGGTTAAAACCCTACGCGAATGCAAAAGAACACTAAAGCCCAAAGGCAAATTATTCACCGTTTTTCCATCATATTATTTTCCATTTGGAGGAGCGCATTTAGATTTTGTCACGAAAACACCGTGCATTCAATGGTTTTTCGATGCGGAAACCTTGAATCGAGCTTATGACCAAATTCTTGATTCAAGAGGACCAGAAGCATATTGGTACAAGAACGCAAGCGCCAAGTTGCCTTGGAAAAAACTAGGCGGAGGCATTGGAGTAAACGGAACAACTCTTCGCGAGTTTAAAACTGCTGCGAAGCAATCTGGCTTTACTGAATTGACTATTTTTCCAACACCTCTCCTCTCAGTATCCGACATATCAGTTTCTCATCCAAAGGTAAAACTTACTTGTCAATTATTGAAGCCTTTGCTTAAGAATGAATTATTGCAAGAATATTTGTCTCATAGAATTGTGGCGTTGCTAATTGCTTAAGAACTTGCGAGCATGCTTGTTCCTAAATTTGTAATTAGTTGGGTCACATACCTTTTATTGGGGTGAGCAACTAAACCTCTTATTGGCGTGTGCAATGAAGGGATACGGTGCTCTAGAAACCTATTCTGCAAAGTGGATTTATCTTTTGTCCAAAGAATCCTTAGCGAAACCTTCATCCGTTAGTCTCTCGAGGACCATTACAGAGAAACCCTCTTGGATTGTTCAAAAGGCATATTGTAAGGCAAGTAATGCACATTCCAAGTGGCTTCATGAAGCATTGCAGGTTATTCCATATCCAAGAAATCAGTTAAAAGGGCGTAAGGAGCATCTTGAGAGTTGATATGGAATTTCGCAGTCATAGTCCTCAAACGTTCAAGAGAGCCTACGGAAACGGGTGGCTGTAGAGCGTGTTTTCAGCAGACTCAAGACCCTGGCAAGTCTGACAAATGCATAATCTTAGAGGATTGCCAAAGTAACGTTTTATTCTCAACTATGCGTCCTAATTATGCTTCTCAAAGCTCAAGCAGCGATTAACAACCACAAATTAAGCAAAGCCAGAAGCACCAGATAATTCGAACTAATTTAGAAACAACATGTGCGCTATCAAGAATGACTAAGATACAAATTCCAACTTCTAACTATTTAGTTCCAAAATTATTTACGCTGTATTTTAGAGATGAGGACTTAAAAATATAAAAAAAGTCTATTATCTCTCCTCCATTGGCGGGGGCTGAGAACGTTAACTTCAAAAGTATTGAAAATGAGATTTGATTTAGCTGTTCGAATACAAGTCACGGCGACAGAAATTTAGATGAGATGGCTTAATAATCTATCTAAATAGCCCTTTTGTCTCTTTCTTCATAAAATACTCATCATGGGTTATGCTCCAGTAAACAATAAACAAAAAGTCTATATAGCAAAAAGCAAATACCACATCTCTTTCGTGCTTGGGTTATACCAGAAAATGAGCGGAGAAATAGAAATTTGAGTAGTAATAAGCCTCGAGTAAGCATAGGGTTGCCCGTTTTTGATGGTGAGAAATACCTCAAGGAAGCATTGGACTCTATTCTGGCTCAGACATATTCAGATTTCGAGCTAGTGGTCTCTGATAATGCTTCTACTGACAGCACTGAACAGATTTGCCGAGAGTACGCAGCCAAAGACGGACGAATTCGCTATTATCGTAATGAGAAAAATATTGGGGCTCCCAAGAATTTTAACCGCGTCTTTGAATTGTCCTCTGGCGAGTACTTTAAATGGGCAGCATATGATGACGTTCATGCTCCTACGTATTTGCAAAAGTGTATAAGCGTACTTGATCAGGACCCGTCTGTTGTCTTGTGTCACTCCCTGACTGGTCGCATTAATGAGCATGGCATCCTAGTGGATATCTATAATCAAGGGATGTTAAGGAGAATTGGGTCAGAAAAGCCACATGAACGCTTTGGTGACTTGATAGGCCTATTACATGCCTGTTGTCCGATTTTCGGAGTGGTTCGCGCCACTTTCTTTAGAAACACGCCTCTTCATGGAGAGTACATTGGAGCGGATAGAAATCTGTTGGCAGAAATCGGTCTGATAGGTCGAATCCATGAAGTCCCAGAATGCTTGTTTTTCCAAAGAGATCACCCTGACGCATACACATCAAAATATTATGGAAACAACCGATCAACAACATCGTTAAATCGCCTCCAAAAAGAAACAGCTTATTGGTCTAAAGACCAATGGACTAGTTTCCCTTACTGGAAGAATTGCGTTGAATATTTCAGATCCGTAAATCGAACACCACTTACTTGGCATGAGCGGCTATTGTGTTACGACCAAATATTTAGATGGATTAAGAGAGAAGGCTGGATATTTATGTGGAGCGACCTGAAAAACTTCCTACTGAGCAATTCACGCCTTGCACGCAAGCTGATTCCATTCGTCGTGTTGAGTGCGCGTCGGTGGATAAAGAGTAAGCAATTCATAGTGAAAGCGTAAAATGGCGAAGACTAACAGATATGTACCTACTTTGTTGGGTTCCTTAATTACATTTTGAACTTGAAATAGGTTGGGATGAGAAATGGCAATCAGTGTAGTCGTTGTTACATACAATAGACCTAAAGAAGTTAAAAAAGCAGTTGAGAGTTTGTTAAATCAATCGGTTAAACCTTTTGAGATCGTAATAATAGACAATGGATCTACTCTACCTTTAAGCATGAAAGTGGACAGCCCATTTGTAAAACAAGTAAGATTTGATAAAGAAATCGGTATAAGCAACGCAAGAAACTATGGAATTTGCATTGCAAAAGGAGAATATGTAGCCTTCATAGACGACGATTGCATCGCTAGCAGAAATTGGTTAGAAGAAATTCAAAAAGGAATCAGGACAGGCGCCGAAGTTTTGGGAGGACCGCTAAGACCTAGATTTGGTGCAAAGCCGCCTAAATGGTGGAAAGAAAAAAACCTCGGTTATTTCGTAGGAGTCGGTAATGCAGAAAAGGGGGAAATTTGGGGAGGTAATATGGCTTTCGAAAAAAAGATTTTTAACAAAATTGGGGTCTTTAACCCGAAAATAGGCCCGCGAAAAGGGAAACTTTTGAAAGGTGAAGACTCATTCTTGATTGCTAAGGCAAAAGCGCAATGTAAAGTTTTGTTTTTGCCGAATGCCATAGTTTTTCACACAGTAGGACCAGAAAGACTAACTCTAAGCTACATCATCCGTTGGGCTTACAATAGTGGAAAAAGTCAAAAAATCGCGTTCGGACCCAATCCATTAGCATTTTATCGATTCTTGAAAGTCACGTTAGAGTGGCTCAATCCTTTCATGGCATCTGATAAATCAGGTAGGATTCTAAGAGTTGCGATTATGGCTGAACAAGTCGGCACTCTTATTTGAGAGCAGTGCAAAGAATTAACCTAGTAAAAAACCGACTCATCATAAGAGGCGACTTCAAACTTTAACCTAATCGCTCGCTAAATATTAATAAAAACTTTAGCCTCTATAATAGTCTCAACCTTGCGAGAGCGCAAATCGATTGAGAAATAGTAAAGTGAGGAACTATCAAGATCGCTTTAACTAGCGCCCAGCACTGCTTTATTATATTAGGAAAAATCAAATATAAGACAAAACAGTAAAACCTATTGTTTCCAAAAGGTGTTGACATGCGCGTACTAGTAACTGGATATAAGGGTTATGTTGGCACAGTTATGGTGCCAATATTGCTAGCTGAAGGCTTTAATGTTACAGGGATTGACAGTGGTCTGTTTGATGAATGTGTTTTTGGGGAAAAACAATTAACGTATGATCCATTATCAAACGTTAACCAAATTCGGAAAGACATCCGGGATATAACGCTATTTGACTTGCAAAATGTTGATGCAGTTATTCACCTTGCAGCTTTGTCTAATGATCCCTTAAGTAATCTCAATCCTGAGGTGACTTATCAGATTAATCATAAAGCTTCGGTCAAGTTAGCTAGGCTTGCTAAAAAAGCTGGTATTCAACGTTTTGTTTTCTCGTCTTCTTGCAGCATCTATGGTGCAGCCGGTCTAGAAATGGCTACCGAAGAGTCAGAACTTAATCCTTTGACTCCTTATGGAATCTCTAAAATGCTTTCAGAGCGAGATATATCAAAGTTAGCGGATTCCCATTTCAGTCCCACTTTTTTGCGTTCTGCCACAGCTTATGGTTTATCCAGAATGTTACGCTTTGATATAGTTCTAAACAACCTTGTTGCTTGGGCCTATACCACCGGTTCTGTTTTATTGAAGAGTGATGGTACTGCTTGGCGACCAATCGTTCATGTCGAAGATATGTCTAGAGCATTTATCGCTGCTCTGAAATCGTCACGCGATCTCGTGCATAATCAAGCTTTTAACGTAGGAATAACCTCGGAGAACTTTAGAGTTAGAGAAATTGCTGAAATTGTTAAAGAAACTGTACCTAGTTCTAAGCTTCAATTTGCAGATACCGCTGAGCCTGACAAGCGTTCGTATCGTGTTGACTTTAGCAAAATACATAATACCTTAACAGAGTTTAAACCGAAATGGAACGCAAGAGCAGGAGCAAAACAACTTTTTGATGCGTATAAAAAATTTGGAGTTACCCTGGAAGAATTTGAGGGTCCAAGATATCGACGCATCTCACACCTTGAAGCTGGCCTTAAGTCAGGCCTTTTGGATAAAACAATGCGCCGAACAGACATTTAGTTAATTGATTAGTGAAAAATGATGGTTAAATTGGGAGTGATGGTTAAATTGGGAAAAAAACATTATGCAGATAATTCTTTGCCCGCTTGTCGATTTTGTGGCACCCCATTGCAACATACATTTGTCGATTTAGGAATGCAACCGCTTTGTGAAAGTTATTTGAAAAAAGAGCAATTAAATCAAATGGAAGCTTTCTATCCGTTACATACTTACGTTTGCAATAGTTGTTTTCTCGTTCAATTACAGGAATATGTTGCTCCAAAGGAAATCTTCAGTGAATATGCGTACTTTTCCTCGTATTCCGACGCTTGGTTAAAACATGCCCAAAATTATGTTGATATGATCACCAACAAACTAAGATTAAGCAAGAAAAGTTTGGTGCTAGAGGTCGCAAGTAACGATGGGTATCTTCTTCAGTTTTTTGTCAAGAAAGGGATTCCTGTTCTGGGGATTGAACCAGCGGGTAATGTTGCCGAAGTCGCCATCAGAAAAGGCGTTAAAACTCTTGTAAAGTTCTTTGATTTAGATACCGCCCGCGAACTAGCTGTCGAACAAAAAAATGCAGATTTGTTAATTGGAAATAACGTTTTAGCGCAGGTTCCCGACCTTAATGCATTTGTTGAAAGCACAAAAATCATTCTCAAACCCACAGGCGTCATTACAATGGAGTTTCCACACTTGATGAGGTTAATCGATAGAAACCAGTTTGACACTATTTATCATGAGCATTTTTCATACTTCTCGTTTGTTTCAGTGGAGAAGATATTTGCGGCTCATGATTTAACAATTTATGATGTTGAAGAATTGCCTACCCATGGGGGCTCATTAAGAATTTATGCCCGTCATGCTGAAGACGAATCCAAACCTGTCACCGCATTTGTCACCAAGCTTAGAGAACTGGAAATATCTGAGGGGTTCGCTGACCTGCAGAAATATTTTTCATTTGCCGAGAAAGTGAGGGAAACAAAGAGGAATTTCCTTTATTTTCTTATAAAACTTAAACGAAATGGGAAGTCAATTGTTGGGTACGGTGCTCCAGGCAAAGGGAATACACTGCTCAATTATTGCGGAATCCGTACTGATTTTCTTGATTACACCGTCGATCGTAATCCCTATAAACAAGGCAAGTTCTTGCCAGGGACGCATATACCCATTCTTCATCCAGACAAAATAAAGGAAACTAAACCGGACTATGTGTTGATTTTGCCTTGGAACATAAAAGAGGAAATAATAAGCCAGCTTTCTTACATTCGTGATTGGGGTGGCAGATTCATCGTTCCAATTCCTGAAGTGAAGCTATACGATGCCAACGGGATCGAAATATCCGTATATTGAGTCAGGAGATAAAAAAAGATGAAAGTTGTTTTGTTCTGCGGTGGCCTTGGGCTGAGGATGCATCCAACGACTGAGACCGTTCCTAAACCTTTAGTTCGCATTGGAGAAAAGCCTATTTTGTGGTACCTAATGAAATATTACTCATTTTTTGGACACAAAGACTTTGTTCTCTGCTTGGGTTACAAAGGAGACGAGATTAAGAAGTTTTTCTTGAACTACGATGAGTGTCTTGAAAACGATTTTGTTCTCACGCGGGGAGGCAAGAAGCGGCATTTGCTCAAAAGCGACATCGAAGACTGGCGAATAACCTTTGCGGAGACTGGTTTAAATTCAAATATTGGTCAGAGACTGAAGTTAATACAAAAATATGTGGAAGGTGAGGAGACGTTTCTAGCTAACTATAGTGATGGTCTAACTGATTTGCGTCTTCCTAACCTAATTGATTTCTTCATCAAACATGGAAAAACAGGTTGCTTCATTGCAGTAAAACCTTTTTACGTCTTCCACATTGTCTCAACTGATACTGATGATTGCGTGAAAAGAATCTATCAAGTCACTAAAGCTAACCTGAGAATTAATGGAGGATATTTTGTTTTCAAGAACACTATATTCGATTATCTTAAAGATGGAGAAGACCTTGTCAACGAACCTTTTCAAAGATTGATTAAGAAACATGAATTAGTTGCATACAGGTACGATGGGTTCTGGGCTAGTTTAGATACATACAAAGACAAACAGCGGCTCGACGAAATGGTCGCTAAGGGAAATGGATCTTGGGAGATATGGAAAAAAGTTTAGAAATCTCTGGGTGAAAAAGAGCATGCATAAAGTTAGATTTTTTGAGGACAAACAAAAACTAAATATCCTTTGCCTCGGAGCTCACCCAGATGATATAGAAATCGGATGCGGAGGAACTATTTTAAGGCTAATAGAGGAAGTACCTGAAGCTCAATTCTATTGGGCCGTATTCAGTGGAGACGAAAAGCGAGGCAAAGAGGCTTTCAATAGCGCCAATGAGATATTAAAGAAAGTTAAGGGCAAGACCATAGATGTCCAAGATTTTAGAGAATCGTATTTCCCTTTTGTAGGCGGCCAAATTAAGGATTATTTTGAGAAGTTGGCGAAAAAGTTCTTGCCAGATATTGTATTCACTCATTGTGGCAGAGATGCCCATCAAGACCACCGATTGATCTCTTCTCTGACTTGGAACACATTTAGAGATCATTTCATCTTGGAGTATGAAGTTCCTAAATATGACGGGGACTTAAGGACTCCCAACCTATATGTTTACTTGCATGAATCTCACGTTGAAAGAAAAATACGTTTCCTCTGTGACCTTTTTCAAACTCAGAAGAAAAAGCAGTGGTTCGATGAAGAAACTTTTAGATCGATTTTAAGGATTCGTGGTGTGGAGTCCAATTCTCCAAGCAAGTATGCTGAAGCCTTCTATTGTCGAAAAATTGTTTTCTGAAAGAATTTAAAAGCACATGCTTTTTTGACTTGGTTTATTGCGGGGAGTTCAATTCAAATGGAGTATGAAGACCTGGTTAAAGGGATAAAAATACCTACACTCGGCATTGGAACATGGGGAATGGGCGGCAAGCACACGGCTGATTACTCAAATGACGCGGAGTCTATAATCGCTATCAGGACTGCAATAGACTTAGAAATGACTCATATAGACACAGCAGAATACTACGGAGCTGGTCATGCCGAAGAACTTGTGGGAAATGCTATCAAACCTTACAAAAGAGGGGATCTTTTCATAACAACAAAAGTATATAGAACACACCTTCATTATGCTGATGTTCTATCTTCTATTAAGAGCAGTCTAAAGCGCCTATGTACTGACTACATAGATCTTTATCTAGTTCATTGGCCAAGTCCGACAGTGCCAATTAAGGAGACCATGAAAGCTTTGGAACAGTGCGTTGATGAAGGCTACACTCGCTTCATTGGAGTCAGCAACTTTTCGGTTCAGTTGTTTCAGGAGGCTCAGAGTCAACTAGAAAAATATAGCCTTGTCGCAGATCAAGTATATTATAATCTGGCTCGAGTTAAAAAAACATATTTTAATGGTCTATCAGTCACGGATGTATACGATTATTGCAGAGAGAAAAATGTGGTGTTGATAGCATGGTCCCCTCTTGAAGAAGGTAAATTAGCTAAACCAGGATTTCCGATATTAGATGAAATGGCGAAGAAATATGAAAAAACACAAGCTCAAGTGGCGCTAAACTGGCTCGTTTCACAGAAAAAAATCGTAGCTGTCCCAAAAGCAACAAATATTGACCACATCAAAGAGATTGTTGGGGCTGTTGGCTGGAGATTAAGCAGGAGAGACTTCAAACGGCTAGAAGAAAGCTTCTATAAGCTGGGAGGCGCATGAAGTCCCATTCTCTAATTGCGCACAAACTCGAGGCGGAGCAGTATCTATGATTGAAACATTAGGAAAGGAAGAATTAGATTATCACTGTCCATTATGTGATTCGTCGGGATTGTGGATTTTCTACGAAGTGACAAATGTTCCCGCGAGCTGCAATCTCCTATGGAAAAGCAAGGATGAAGCCGTTACATGTCCCAAAGGGAACATCAAACTTGCTTTCTGTTCGTCTTGCGCGTTTGTGACAAACATTGCACTGGAACCAGAAAAAAACCAATACGGTGATCTTTATGACAACTCTCTTTTTTACTCACAGCATTTCCAAAGCTTCGCGAAAAAATTGGCGACCAGACTGATCCAACGATACAATTTGCATAATAAACGTATTATTGAGGTAGGTGGCGGGAAAGTTGATTTTCTTTCCTTGCTAATCGACTTGGGAAACAACTATGGATTGAGGTTAGATCCTTTCAGAAAAAAAATTGAAGACAAAAGTTTAGCGGATGCAAATGATATAGACGGATCAATTCCCAGCTCCGATTTAAAGCTATATGAGAATCACAAAGCCGATTTTGTTTTCTCCTACCATGAGCTTGAGCACGCAAATTCACCTAAAAGGTTCCTGAGTGTTTTGCGACAAATAGTCGGTCTCAATCCGAATACACCTGTTTTCTTTGCAGTGCCAAATGCTCTGAAGGCCTTCAAAGAAGGAGACTACACAGACATCATCTATGAACACGTTTCATATTTCACCGTTCCATCCTTATCTTATCTCTTTTCTTCCTGCGGATTTTGCATCTCCGAGGTTACAGAATCCAAAAACGAAATCTTTGACTCGTTATACATTAGTGCACTCCCTGAAAACCGAATGAAGACACGCTACATCCCGAGTTCAAAACTGGAAATCAAGAAAATCGAAGAAATCATTAAGTCATTTGCTACTAAGTCGAACCATACAATTGAAACATATAGCCAGAGAATCAAAGAGTTGCTGAACAAAGGCCAGCGAGTAGTCATGTGGGGTGCTGGGGCAAGAGGTGTTACTTTCTTGAATATCCTTAAAGATCCACGGATAAAGTATGCCGTGGACATAAATCCCCGTAAGCAAGGCATGTATGTCCCTGGGACAGGGCAAAAAATTGTTGAACCCAAATTCCTGTTTGATCACCGACCAGACTATATAATTTTAGCAAATCCAGCATATGAAAATGAAATCAGACAGATCACAAGTAACCTTGGAATACAGACCGAATTCATTCTTATCTGACATTCGCTAAGGACAATGAATTCTGAAAACTCCTGACGGGTTTCTTGGGGTCTGCCTAATGCATCGTTGATGAAGGCAACCGTCATTGTGGTTGAAGAAAATCTTTAAGTCGAGGTTTCTAAAGAGGATTTCAAGGGTCTCGTGTTGATCTTGTCCCGCTAGGACTCACCTCCTAAGCTGGGGCTAACTCATTTGATACGAGACCGCAACTCAAAAATAAACGTTTATATTTTAGGGACAAACCAGCATGCGGTGGTAAGACTTTGGATGTTGTAATAGTTACTCTCTTGAGGGATACCTTAGAGAATACGATAAAGTCTGTAAAAGCAGTTATTCCAAACCCCAACATTATCCTCATAACTGGGAAAGGAGCTATCGGTGATTTACGGAACAAGGGATTACTACAGTGCAATTCCAGTTTGATGTGTTTTGTGGATGATGACATCATTTTGAACAGTAACTGGTACACGAAGTGCATGGAAGCCCTGCAAGCTTACCCTGAGATTATTGCAGTTTGCGGAAGACCCCCTCAGTTCGAAAGCACGCTTGGTTGCATGATCTGCCGCACAAAAGAATTCAAAAATGCGGGAGGTTTCCCAAAGCTTGATGACCATGTAATGTCTAAGCTCGGCTCTAAGATTTTAACTCTTAAAGATGCTGTGTGTGAACATCAGATCAAGAGAGGATTTGCCCCCATCAGGCATAATCTGCATTTCCTATGTCATGGTTTCCAAACGGAAAACAGAGTAGGCTGGTGGTTTATTCCATCTAGTAACGTTTTGACTGTTTTTGATTATTTCAAGCGAGGATATCCTGATTTTGCAGTTGGGTACAGCTTGTGGCTTATTAAAACATTTTTTTCAATTCCCTTCATAATTGAAGACAGGCGAGATCGCAAGAAAAGTGAATGTTGAAACTTCGTTATTTCTATAGAGCATATCAGGAAAGGGCGTGCGCGTTAACATTCATGCAAATACTATCGGCTTTGGTTAGATAGTATTCATATTGAACATATCAAGCAGGCAGGAAGATGACGGTTTGTTAAGGCCTAACTTCTTATCCGTATGGCTGTATCATTAAGTAAGAAAGTGGATTCGATAGGTAAAAGAAGGCGAAAACATGGAGTTGGCGAGCATTTCCGTTGTGATTCCAACTTATTACCGTCCCAATGATTTAGCAGAACTCTTCGAAAGCATCCTGAGACAGACCATCTTGCCTTTAGAGGTTATTGTTGTCGACGATACTCCTACCAACGAGATTGAAGCATTATGCGAAGTTTATAGTGTGAAGTTCAAACTTTTGTACATTGACCTCAACTACGTCAAGAACTCAAAGGAACGGTCCATTACAATCGCACGGAACATCGGCGTCAGGATGACTAAAGGCGTTACAGTAATGTTCTTTGACAGTGATGTGGTTCTTTTCCCTGATTACATGGAAAACATACTTGATGTGTTTCAAAAATATCCGAACGCCTTGGGGGTTCAAGGTTGGATTATAAACATAAAGAACCCAAAATTGAGCCCAATAAATAAGAGCATTGTAATGATTTTCGGCGTTCACGATATATTTGTTAATGACCAATGCAAGTACAACAGATATCCAACGAGCCTTACAAAAGTCATCAATTGCGAGAATCTTGAGGGAGCGGTTATGAGCTATAAACGTTGCGTTCTTGAAGAGTTTCAGTTCGACGAAAATCTTAAGAAACACAGTGACATGGAAGACATGTTGTTTGGTTTCAGTGTTCGCAAGCGTTATCCAAATAGTCTTTACATTACTCCCTATGCAAAGTGCATCCATAAGTTTAGCTCAGAAGGACGCGGCAGATCCAACGAATCTAAGAAGCTTGAACGCATTCATCGACAATACGTTCTGACAAAGGTTTTCGGCATCAGGGGAGCATTCCTATTTTTCAATCAAGAAGTGGGTCGTCTAATACTTGAGATACTTGCAAAAGTTTCGAACCTGGTAAAGCGATAGAGCAGTGATCTTAATGTGGAGACCGATTGTTGTCGCTTCTTTAGCCTACAGTTGAAGGGCGTTTCTTAGTTTTAATTTAAGTTGTAGTTGATTACTGTTTCTATGGAAGCGCGAATAAGTGTTCTTAAATTCGTAAATTAATCGAGTCTCGTACCTCTTTATTGAGTGAGCAATGAAGAGATAAGCGTGCGTGAAGCATCAGGTGCTTCGCAAATTAATTTCGGAACAACCACGCAGGCAGGCTTGCTCAAACACCGCAATAAAAAGCTTAACCATTCCTTTCAAGTTCCAAGTTTCTTTTGCTGGCTCAATTGTCTGGACAATTGCTAAATTTTTGTCTGTACAACAGAAGTTATAACGGTTGATGAGTGGAACACGAACCAAGAGCAATCAAAGACTTGAAGCCTTTTATTTCTTTAAAGGGCTTACTTTCAATCCTAAAGTTTGATTTAGGGAAGGGGTGAAAAATCTATGGATAAAGCATTGAGAATGGGCAAGGACTCAGCGAGTGGGAGTCTCCAGCTTTTCATTGGAAGAACCGTATCAACTGTGATAATGGCTGTAGGAGCAATAATACTTGGTCTATTAATCCTTCCCGCAGACTACGGATTATACACCATTGCTGTGATTCCTGCAGCGACCATTGGTCTTATGCAAGATTGGGGCGTAGGATATGCAATGATAAAATATTGTGCTCAGAGCAGAGCCGCTAACAAGGATGTGGGAGAGCTACGGCAAATAATCATCTCTGGTTTGACCTTTGAGATTACAACTGGTGCCATTCTGACCGTATTTTCATTCTTAACTGCAAATTTTATCGCGTTGACAATTTTTCATAAGCCCGAGGTGGCACCTCTGGTCGCACTTGTATCCCTAACCCTTTTTTTCGGATCTCTTTACGGACCAGCCCAATCTATCTTTGTGGGTTTTGAACGCATGGGACTCATAAGTGCCTGTATGATTTGTCAGGCCATAGCTCAGTGCGTATTACCCCCTCTACTGGTTTACGCGGGATATGGTGCATATGGAGCTGTACTCGGCTATGTTTCTTCCTTACTGGTGGCGTGCATAGTTGCAATGATCCTGCTTTATTTTGCAATTTTCAGAAAACTTGGCAGTAACGTAACCAGCAACTCGAATATACGTCAAACCTTAAAGCGTCTGCTTCACTACGGGGTCCCTCTTGCCACAGCAAATATTCTAGCAGGTATACTAACTCAGTTTTATTCTTTTATGATGGCTTATTTCGTTAGTGACTCGATAATAGGCAATTTTAAAATCGCGACTAATTTCGCGGTCTTGTTGACTTTTTTTTCATTTCCAATAACAACAGTTCTGTTTCCTGCCTTCTCAAAAATTAATCCGCGAAATGAACAGCAACTTCTCAAGACGGTGTTCACGGCATCGGTTAAATATACTACTCTTTTCTTGGTGCCCGCGACCATGGCTATGATGGTACTATCAAAACCACTCATAGACACTCTGTACGGAAGCAAGTGGTTTTACGCGCCGCCTTTCTTAGCCTTAAGCGTAATAGGCAACTTATTCGTAATTTTCGGAGGCCTTAGCGTGACAAGTCTCCTTCCTGCATTAGGAGAAACAAAAATGCTTATGAAACTGAACTTGCTTACGCTTATTATTGGAATTCCTATCGCTTTTCTTCTGATCCCGCAGTTTGGTATACCTGGAGTGATTATTGCTGGCATCACCGCATCATTACCAGAGCTCTTTGTCAGTCTCTATTGGATATGGAAACGTTTCGGAATCAAAGCCGAATTTCGATCCTCCATAAAAATATTTCTCGCATCCTCCATTGCAGCCTTAGCAACTTATTTGTTCCAAAGCGTTTTTGCCGCCGCTGCTTGGATAACACTTACGATCGGTGTAATACTTTTTCTAGCAATATACCTGATTGCCGTTCCGCTTTCCGGCGCAGTCAACCAAACAGACGTTAATAACCTCAGAGCGATGTTTTTAGGCTTAAGTATAATATCAAAACTGCTAGAAATACCGCTAATGCTGATCGAGAAACTATTGAAAACCACGCGCAGATAGCCCTCAACTGGTTAGTCTCCAAGAGCAAAGTGGTCTTTCCTATTCCATAAGCGTCCAGAACGGAGCTTGTAATAGAAAGCGTTGGCTCACTATGTTGGAGCCTTGATCCAGATGAGGTGAGGAGACTACACATGCGTGTGAAAATAACTGCGATTAACCCTGCACGAATAGTAATCCAATGTTCGGCAAAATTTGGCGTGCGTTATTTTTTGGGGTCAAGAAGATTTAATTGCGGCAAGTGACACGTATGTTGAACCCCAAAGAAGATATGGAAAATGCTTTAAGAAATATGGTAAGTAGGTGATCAGCATTTTCGGAGTATGGCTGAAGTTCAATGGGTTTTTCCCCCAAAAGCCTCTTATGATGGATAAATTGAATTTTTGTTTTATGAGGAGTATTAATTGGGTTAGTGCGAGTGGTTCATCGTAGGGTTGCCTTTCGTCTCCCTTAGGGCTGCCGAAATTGATTGGCACTGAAAGAAACAGTTTTCCTCCTTTCTTTAATGTTATGTTTATTTCAGCCATCATTCTGGCTTTGTTTGGTACGTGTTCAAGCACGTCGAAAGCGCATACTGATTGGAAGCTTGAAGGGCGAAATGGGAGATGAGTAACGTCTGCTAAAACGACTTCTCCAATTTTCGATGTCTTTTTAAGTGCTACCTTAGAAATGTCGATACCGACCAACTTTTCTTGGTTAGACTGAAAAATATTCATATCTACTATTCCGCAACCGACTATGAGGCGTGGGCCTTTTTCTTTTTCTGCTATAGATGAAATCCATCTCCTTGGGTTAGTGATTATTGGTTCGTTTCTCCAGTTGTCTTGGGATGTGAACTTGTTTTGGTAAAATTTGTCGTATCCGTTTTTGATGTCGTGTGTTGTGATTTTGGTTGGTCTCCTTTATGCTAAAGATTTGGTGGGCTTTAAAAATTTTTTCTCTTTGTTAAGTCAAGTTTCCAACATTACAACTTTTTCTCCTTAGTTGAAGCATGATTGGTTGCCTGGTGAATGTGTGTTGCAATCTCCAGACATTAGGGGAGCCTTCAGAAAGCTTGGCTAGACGGATTTAACAGTCACCAGCATCGCACAAATGCTTAACACCACCAGACAAACCATGCACCGATGGCTAAGAAGAGGCAAGCATCATGAATCGGAAACCTTCAAAGACAACCCCAGACAACCCAAAGAGTGCAAAGCCACAACTGAAGTTGAACGCGCGCGCTCAACGCAGACAAGGGGGCATCAAACGATTAAAATAGTTTATTGAACGAATTAAAGCGTAACTATTTACCATTAACAGTGTCAGCTTGAAATTACTGAATAATTAAGTGCGAGAGATTTGTTCGATGTGTGGTATTAAATAAGTATAGTGTTAAAAAAGTAATAAAGCTTATTTAGGGCACTGCGTTCCTCCCTTCAGAATATGAAGGAGATATGGATAATTGAAAACTCTTGTTACCGGCGCAGCCGGCTTCATCGGTAGACATTTGGTCCGAAGATTGCTAAATGAGGGTCATGAGGTAATCGGTTTCGATATGAGAGCGCGCGCGCTCGGAACAACGACGGTTCGGGGCGATATTGCCTCTTTTAATTTTGACGAGATTCTTGATGGTGTTGATGTTGTTTTCCATTTGGCGAGCCTTTTGGGCACAGCTGAGCTTTTTCACCGAATTGTCGAGGCAGAACGAGTGAATGTTCTCGGAACGTTAAATCTGCTTGAGGCAATGCGACGAAAGAAAGTAAATAGAATAGTTTTCACGTCTAAGCCTAACGTTTGGAAGCATAATCCTTATACAATCACTAAAGATACTTGTGAACGTTATCTGGAATTGTATCGATATGTATATGGTTTTGAGTCAATCATTGTGAAACCATACAACATTTATGGTCCTGCAGAAGACCTAGCTGAATATAGGAAGGCCGTTCCCTACTTTGTTTTAGCTGCAGTGAAGGGGGAACCTCTCGAAATTTTTGGGGATGGAGAACAAACACTTGATCCTATATATGTTGATGATGCTGTTGAAGCACTGGAGCGTTGCGCTCAGATTGTCCCCAAAGAGATCGTGGAGATAGGCAATTCCAAACCTGTTAAAGTGATAGAATTAGCAGAGAAAGTGCTGGAGCTCTCAAATTCCTCCTCATCAATTGTTCACATCTCTATGAGGAGAGGCGAAGAGGCAACACATGAGATCTGTGCTAACGGTAACATGATGCCACTTATAGGCTTCTCACCGAAGGTAAGTTTGGATGAAGGTCTGAAGAAAACAATTAAATGGTACTCCAAAAATCTTGACGATTTTTCATGCATTTACAAGTTAAAACCGGAAGACTGCGAAAATCACAATCATTAATGATCTTTGCCTATCCAAAGATCGAAAGAGAATAAAGAAATTAAATGCTTACAGAGACAAAGACAAGGCAGGTGGGGGATAAAGCATGGGGTTACTTGTTTCGATAGTTGTCCCTGTCAGAGATGGCGAAAAATGTGTTGCCAACTGTATTGAGTCTATTCTCAGTCAGACCTTCGAGAACTTTGAACTAATTATGGTTGATGATGCTAGTTCTGACAGAACCGGAGAAATAATTAGCGGATTTAAGGACGAAAGAATAAAATATATTGTTAACAAAGAATGGCGCGGAATTGCAGGAAGTAGAAACGCAGGGATCAAGCGAGCAAGTGGAAAATACGTTTTCTTCACAGACGCTGATTGTGTAGTAAACAGAAAATGGATTGAGGAAGGGCTTCGTTGCTTTGAAAAGGACTGTGTAGGAGTTGAAGGAAGAATTGTTTATGTTTCTGAAAATTACCAACAGGTTTTCTCTGATTACGTTATGGAAAACAGAAATGGTGGACAATTCATGACTGGGAACATGGCTTACAGACGTGACATTGTATTAGCGATCGGTGGCCTTGATGAGTCCCTAACTTACTTGAGCGATAGAGCGCTTGGTTTAGAGGTTAGCAAAAGGTACGGTCATGTTTGCTTCAACGAGGATATGATTACAGTTCATCCATGGGTTCAAATGTCGCAAAAAAGGCTATTCAAATCGGTGTCCTCGATTGAGGATAGAATTTACTTGTTTAAAAAATTCGGAGATCGACCCCAATTGTCTTGGCGCATTATGAACCTACGCAATTTTATAATGATATTGTGTCCCGAACTAATTTTTGCAAGCTTTTTCCTTCATTCATATAAGAAAAAAGAAGACTTTCGGCTGTTGCCATTTACTTTCATAGCTGCAATTGTGGAACGCATCCATATATGGAAAGCAAGCGCCAAATATCGGGTGTTTATAATTTAGAAAATAACAACAGAAAGGGTTTCGCTAGTCTTAATAGATTAGCATGCCAGAGTTGTTTTTTTGGAGAGGTCACAAATGGAATGTTAATATTAAAAAGTAGGTAAGAAACATGAAAATTCTTGGTGTAGATTCAGCGGGTGGTATTTCAGGAGGAGACAGTTATTATTTTTCAAGTAACTGGCCAGAACTAATGAAGTTAGGTCAATTATCGTCAAATTTCCAAATTGGAATTTTTGGGAGATAAAATCCGCGCTTTCAGTCCATATTCTAATCCTTTGAAAAATTTCCTAAGTCGTTTTTACCATACCCTGAGACTGTAGGGGTCTTTCATAAAAAGGACGCAGACTTGTGAGCTTAAGATAGAGAAGATGGCATGGAAACCTGACATAGTACTACAGCTCGGCGTTTACCTTTCTTTCACGACGAGGAAAGACAAGCCCATATGCTTTTTATGTTGATGCAAACGAGCAAGATGTCAGAGAGAGAATACCCTCCATGGGAAAAGATGTCTAGGTCCAAAACCGACAAAACAAACTGAATGAATCTGCAGCAGGTTGTTTTTCAAGGGGATGGAGTTTTTACGATGAGCGAACATATTTTCGAAAATCTGTAATTGAAGATTTTCATGTGTACCCAGACAAAGTTGCTGCTGTATCTGTGTTTCCCAATCTAACTATGTTGCCGTCTTTTGAGAAGAATGTTTGTAATAAAATGATTCTTTTCGTCGGCGGAGACTTCAGAAGAAAAGGTGGAATAACTCTTTTCAGAGCTTTCGAAGATATCAAAAGAAGAGTCGAAAACACCAAGCTGTTCATCGATGGATCAAGCCCGAAATATCAGGTCGTGGAATCACAGTTAAGGATTTGTGAAAAAAGAAGAGTTGACCTGCCTTTACAGGCACCATCCATATTCGCGATACAATCGACATTCGAGCCTTTTGGCCATTTTTCCTGGAGGCAATGGCATATAAAACTCCATGGATCGGAAGCAAGGACGAAATGCCTGGGATAATCAAAGACGGAAAATCAGGCTTTACAATACCCGTATACGATCATATGAAATTTGCAGAAAAGATAGCGCACACTGGCGGCTTGAGTTCATCCATCACTGCGATTAGTGCAACACCCAAAAAAGGTAATAAAGGAGTTCGAAGATATTTGCAGTAACCTATTTGATTGAAGGTATTTCAGGGTACGTGAACTAAATTGTTTCAACAACTTGGAATTAAAAAATGGTTGGAAGATTTTCGGATTATTTCAAATTGAAATGAGGCAATTTTTTGTCTGGATATGTTGTGATTGAAAAACCATCTGCTGAATTTTGGGATTCCTTCCTGAAGAAAGAGTCTCCGGATGGGAATTTTCTTCAATGCTTCGAGTATGGCGAATTGGTAAAAACCGCTTATCCAGGAGCAAAAGTTGTTCGATTACTTATTATGTACGATGAGAAACCAATCGGAATGGCTCAAGGTACGTATAAAGAGTATTTTGGATTTGGCACAACTTTGAACGTAACTTGGGGGCCAATTGTTAGCGCGAAAATCGCTGGAAATCTTCATCCTGTTGAAAATCTTTTAAAGGGATTCGAAACTTATTGTAGAAAACACCGAATCATTGAGTTGCTCTTTTCGGTTTTTGACTCTTGGGATCTACAAGGAGCATTTCACAATATGGACTATGTAGCTTCAGCGAAAGCAAACGAGTACGTTGTCAACCTTGAAGGAGGAGCGCAAAAACTGTGGACGAACATTCACCACAACAAAAGGAGAAACATCAAAAGAGCTATGGAACAAGGAGTAGACGTCACTCAGTCACACAACAACGAAGATTTAAAAACTTTCTATTCGTTGCTCGACGTCACAGTGGACAAAAAAGGTTTCACACCTTTTCCTCGCACTTTGTTTGAGGCAATATGGAATAAGTATGATCCTGAGTTGTCAAGAGTTTTTCTAGCAAAATGGAAAGGGAAAAGTATTTCCGGTGTCTTCGTTGTGGCCCAGGGAAAAACTGCCTATGCGTTAAACGCTGGTTCGCTTGCTGAAGGATGGGAAGTTCGACCCAATGATATTATGCATTGGAAGGCTATGGAATGGGCATGTTCAAGAGGTTACTCTAAGTATAATCTGGGAGGCGTCGGTGAGCCTCTTCCAACTGAAGGATCGAGTAAGTGGGGAATTTGGAGATGGAAAAAAGAGTGGAAAGGGAATCTGGAAAGAATCGAAATATTTAACAAAATTATTCTGCCGCAGTACAAGCCTGTACTTCAAGCAAGGGATTTAGTTGCTAAGCGTATGGGGCGAATAAGAAGGCTACTTTCTTAATTCAAAAGATCAATTGGGTTTTTTTTGACACTTTTAAATGTTATTAACATGATTTAAGAAGATGAGTTAACATCACTTTCCCTTTTCAACTCTGCGTACTGGACATGTTTTTAACGAATTAATCTGTGAATTAACGGAGAAAAGGTAGGAGTTTTAGACGTTATTTTATCGGTTTAATAAAGACGACGGATTCAGTGAATATGTGATGGTCCTCAGGGGAACGTGAATTGATGGAGCAACCATGACGGGCGCCCAAATTTGGCGTTTAGAGTCTGTCGATTTAATGTTTGATAAGGCATGTCAGAGAATAAGGGAAAGCTCAAATCAATCGCTTTCAATGCTAGCCTGCCTTGTTGTGCTGATCAACAATTCTGTCGCGAAAGCTAAAACGGCGATTGATGAGCAATAGGCTACAGTCCGCATGTCATCTGATGGGTGCCCGAAGGATAAGGCGGATTATCGCGTGTATTTGTCCCGATATTATGGGATGTGGAAAAGATAGTTTACTTTCATGTATGTATCTGATGTATGGAAAATTGTATCAAATGAAATAATGACTATAAGTCTTTAGTTTTAGAAACCTTACTTCTTTTCACTCTTAGTTTGCAGCTATCAATCAATTTCTTTATTAGCTAATTCAGAAGCCAAGTAATTAATTAATTTTATAACATCCTCAGCATCTCTTGCTCTTTGAATTTAATGAGTAAAAAATATTTCCCCTCTTTTATCTACTTCTAAATTCCCTTCCGTAACTACCTTAGAAGCAACTAATCGTTTTGGTAATCCTTTTTAGAATTGCGATCTTTAACGCTTCTTTCATTTCCCTATCATTAATCATTTTTCACACTAGTTCTATTTCTACGCTATTCAGATTTAAGACTTATCGAGCTTTCCAAGTTGACAGATAACTACAAAACTGGAATCAATATAGGACTTGATGAAGCTGGTATTGCTGTATTAAATGAAGACCAATCTGCTTCTGTCATCGATTCTGTAGAGAACACAGCAACACCAGCATAGTTTGCGTATGTATTTGTATTTAATTGTTGGCTAACCCAACTTAATTGAGTGGCTAAAGAAGGTGATGATGCTTCAAGAAGACCAATAATTACTGGAGATGTTGAATCAAGTAGCATTGTGTTCTCACATGACATCAATGTTTGTTCGCTTAAAGGAACGCCACCATATGTCATAACCGCAGCATAATTTAGATGTATTTCTGAAGCATATGATACATCGCTATATGCTATGTCCGCACTTGAACTCTTACCTATAGCTTGAACAGCAGAAGACATACCATTTAGCCAGCTAACATAATTTTGTATCGAACCAGTATAACCTTCCAAATCGTCATTGTAGCCGTCAAACCCTTTATCCACGCATTCAACAGCTTGACTTATCATGTATTGTATGTTAGCAGAAGTACTGATATCTGTTGTAGAATTGCCCCACGCAGAATAAATTGTTGCATGAATTTCAACTCCTTGATCTGCACTTCTTAGAGCGTTTATCATACTAGTCATTTGACTATCAGAATAGGAATACTGCAAATTTATTCCATTCCACTTACCAACATCTATCATCACAAGTTTAACTTGACTATTACCTAAATTTGTCAAAATTGAATTTGGTATTGTATATGTAGCAGGATTCCAATTTGGGCTTGATTCAGGCTCAATCCACATAGCTTTTATTCCACTAGAAATAATAGTTGTATGAACTGGCAAGATAAAGAATAGTGAGCAAGCTAAAAAAACGATTGTGGAAATAGCAACAATTTTTTTTATGTCTTGTTCCTCCGTTTTCCTTTAAAGTTGCCGTGTATAACATTGCAAGGATAATTGTTGCAATAACTATATACAGATGGCAAAACTGGTCATTAAGCTTTCTTGGGTTTTATAGTTAGCTTTAAAGTAACGTCGATGTCATATTCCTTTTCCATTTTCGGGACAAGCCAGCGCGCGAAGGTTGATAAGGTTTTGTTTCTTTACATTTGTTCTCGCAGGAAACCATTGTGCATGTAATAGTTGTGTGTCACACCGAATACGGATACGTTAAAAACAAAGAGGTTATTTACGAAGAGAAAGGAGTTGATGGCGTTAGAAGAGGAGTACACAATCTAATTGCGATAGCGGACAGGTATGGAGCAAAAATTACGTTTGTAGTGATGCCAGAAACTGCTGAACATTTCCCGAAGAACGTCGGAAAACATGAGGTTGGACTGCATATTCATTCAGGTTGGGTCGAGAAACGGTACAAAACTTTTAGATGGTACGTTGGGGATAAGTATCTGATGGAACATTGCAAGGTCTCGGTTAACTCCGCCTTTTTGCAAGATCTTAATTATAAAGACCAGTTGACGCTTATAGAGACAGGAAAGGATTATTTATGCGATATTTTCAAAGTGGACCCTAGGGTTTTCGTTGCGGGTCGCTGGTCTGAGAACAATGATACGGTAAATGCTTTAGTTAACGCTGGATTTACACATGATCTTAGCGCCTGCCCATATCAAAAATCATCTAGCACCTCTGACTGGTCAAAGCTTCCAAGAATCTGTATGCCATATCATCCAAGTATTGAGAATTATCAAGAAAAAGGAGATTTGCCCTTGTGGATTGTTCCGGTCTCACAATTTTTTCCTTTTGGCAATGTTAGCCCAGAGGAGGTACCATATGTCGGTCTTTCTTCATTAAAAGCCTGCTTTTTAGAATATTACAAGCAGAACTTGCCTCTGTTTCATATTTATCTTCATTCTCCGAGCATGACGGACATATGGTTTTGTTCAATAGTGGATGAACTTTTGAGTTTCATTTCAAAGCGTAATGTCCAATTCATCGTTGCATCTCAGATTACTGATTACGGAAAAACGAATCCAAGAACTGATCTATTTCCTTATTTGGCTCGACCAGACGGAGGATTTATCAGAATTTTAACACGCCTCAAGAAGATGAAGGCCAGCCTTACAAAAGAAACGCTTATGACAGAAATACCAAGGGCTTATTCGAGCCGAAACACTTAGGCATTCTGTGAGCAAATGTTCCTTCGAAAGGTTGAAGAAACGAAATTGCAATTATGTGTTATCTTAGTCAAACTCACGCGAATATGTTTCACCCGGTCCCGAAAAACACGCAACTGGAAACTTTTTTATGTAGTAGAAAGCAATAAAACTTTTAAGTAACCTTGATAAGTTTCATTAATGCAAAAATAAAAAAGTGAGAAATATGGTAAATCATTTTTCCAAGTTTGTATTAGTCACTGTTATTTCTATAATATTTCTATTCTCTTACGCAGCAACCCCGTTGCATGCGGCCACCGTTACCCCAGCTACATCTAGCCAGGACTCGACCATGTTCCGCTACGACCCAATGCACAGCGGCATTTCAACTTCAAATGCGCCCCTCACCAATCACACTTTATGGAGCTACACTACCGACAGCCCAGTGTATTCTTCGGCCGCTATTGTTGGGGGCGTTGTGTACGTAGGCTTGTGGGCAAATGTTTATGCTTTGAATGCTGCAACTGGCGCTGAAATCTGGAACTTCGCAACCGGCGGAGCTGTGTATTCTTCTCCTGCTGTTGTTAGTGGCGTAGTCTACGTAGGCTCAGATGATGGTAATGTTTATGCTTTGAATGCTGCAACTGGCGCTGAAATCTGGAGCTACGCAACCGGCGGAGCTGTGTATTCTTCTCCTGCTGTTGTTAGTGGCGTAGTCTACATAGGATCGATCGATGGTAATGTTTATGCTTTGAATGCTGCAACTGGCGCTGAAATCTGGAGCCATAAAACTGGCGCGGAAGTGTATTCTTCTCCTACTGTTGTTAGTGGTGTTGTCTTCGTGGGTTCGAATGATGGTAATGTTTATGCTTTGAATGCAACGACTGGTGCTAAAATCTGGAACTACGTCACCAGCGGCTCAATAGATTTGTCTTCTCCCGTTGTTGTTAGTGGCGTTGTCTTCGTGGGTTCGAATGATGGTAATGTTTATGCTTTGAATGCTGCAACTGGTGCTAAAATCTGGAACTTCGCAACGGGCGGTATTGTGAATTCTTCTCCTGCTGTTGTCGGTGGAGTTGTCTACATAGGCTCAGAGGATGGTAATGTTTATGCTTTGAATGCTGCAACTGGCGCTGAAATCTGGAGCTATGCAACGGGCGGTATTGTGAATTCTTCTCCTGTTGTTGTCGGTAGCGTCGTCTACGTAGCCTCGTGGGATGGTAGTTTTTATGCTTTGAATGCTGGGAACGGCGTTAAAATCTGGAACTACCTTAGAGGCGGCCCTGTGTATTCTTCTCCTGCTGTTGTCGGTGGTGTTGTCTTCGTAGGCTCAGAGGATGGTAATGTTTATGCTTTGAATGCTGCAACTGGCCTTCAAATCTGGAGTTACGCCACCCACGGTCAAATTTTTTGTTCTCCTGCTGTTGTCGCTGGCGTCGTCTACATAAGCTCAGATGATGATAATGTTTATGCTTTGAATGCAACGACTGGCGCTGAAATCTGGAGTTACGCAACAGGCTTCTTAATGTTGTCTTCTCCTGCTGTTGTCGGTGGAGTTGTCTACATAGGTTCAGAGGATGGTAATGTTTATGCTTTGAATGCTGCAACTGGCGCTGAAATCTGGAGTTACGCAACAAGCGACCATGTGGATTCTTCTCCTGCTGTTGCCGGTGGAGTCGTCTACATAGGCTCAGATGATGGCAATGTTTATGCTTTGAATGCTGCAACTGGCGCTAAAATCTGGAACTTCGCAACGGGCGGTATTGTGAATTCTTCTCCTGCTGTTGTCGGTGGAGTCGTCTACATAGGCTCAGAGGATAGTAATGTTTATGCTTTGAATGCAACGACTGGCGCTGAAATCTGGATCTACAGAACGGGTGGTCATATAGTTTTGTCTTCTCCTGCTGTTGTCGGTGGAGTTGTCTACATAGGTTCAGAGGATGGTAATGTTTATGCTTTGAATGCTGCAACTGGCGCTGAAATCTGGAGCTATGCAACCGGCGGCTTTGTAAAGTCTTCCCCTACCGTTGCTGGCTCTATTGTTTACGTAGCCTCGTGGGATAGTAATGTTTATGCTTTGAACGCTGCAACTGGCGCTAAAATCTGGAGCTACGCAACAAGTGGCGACGTGTCATCTTCTCCTATTGTAGCAGATGGAGGTGTTTACATAGGCGGATTAGATGGTAATGTTTATGCTTTTGGGCAGCCTTGGGTCTCCGTTTCTCCCTCTTCTGTTATTCTGGACGTTGGTCAATCTCAACTGTTTACTGCTACTCCTAGTGGCGGTTCAGGGTCTTACACGAGTTATCAGTGGTACCTGAATGGCGTCGCCCAATCAGGTCAGAATGCGGCAACGTTTAATTATTCTCCTGCTTCCATGGGTACTTACTCGATTACAGCGACAGTTACTGACAGTCAGGGTACAACATCAACTCAGTCTAATGCTACAACGGTTGCTGTGGCTGCTTCTCCAACTGTAAGTATCGCGCCTGTTGGTCCTCTTACTATGGATGTTGGTCAGATTCAGACGTTTACGGCTACTCCCAGTGGCGGTTCTGGTTCGCTGTCTTATCAGTGGTATTTGGATGGTTCTGCGGTTGGCAGTAACAGTTCAAGCTTTTCTTATACTGCTTCGGGGACTTCGCACTCGGTTACTTGTAAGGTGACTGACAGCGCTTCTACTCCGGTTACGTCTCCCGCTTCTAACGCCGTATCAGTTAATGTGAACGCTGCTTTGGCAATTACTGCTTCGGCTCCCTCTGCGGTTGATTCTGGTCAAGCTATCAGTTTGACGTCAGCTACTATTTCGACTGGTACTAGCCCTTATACTTACCAATGGTTGAGTATGGCTCCTGGTGCGAGTAGTTACACAGGAATTTCTGCTGCAACTTCTTCCAGCTACAATTTTCTAACTTCAGGTGCTACGGCCACTGGTTCGTGGAGTTTTGTTCTTCAAGTTACGGATGCCACTGGCGCAGCGGTAAATTCCACTGTTTCGGTTATGTTAAACCCCAGTTTGCTTGCTCCAATTGTGACACCAGGTAATACCCAGATAACTCAGGGTCAGGTTTCAGTGTTGTCTTCAACTGCAGTATCTACAGGAACTGGTCCGTATTCATACCAGTGGTTTGAAAAGCTATCTCCAGGAGCTTACGTAACAACCGGCACAAACTCAGCAGCTTTCGATTTTGAAACTTCAGTTGCCACGGCCACTGGTTCGTGGAGTTTTGTTCTTCAAGTTACGGATGCCACTGGCGCAGCGGTAAATTCAACTGATATTTTGGTTTCAGTTGTATCGGGACCTAGTACTCCTACGCCTACACCTTACCAGACAAATACTCCAACTAATTCTCCGTCACCTTCACCACACGCAACTGCATCTCCTACCCCCAAACCTACAAGCTCCTCGCAGACTCCTTCGCCATCTCCAAAGACTCAAGCCAACAGCAACATTAGCCTATACATATACGGTTTAGTTATCGCGATAATAGTAGTAGCCGGAATCGTTGCGGCAATAATAGTCATACGAATGAAAAATAAAAGCAAAGCTCAACAGAACCCCTAAACCAACTCTTTTCTTTTTCTCTTTTTCAATCGTAAAGTTTCCAGTTATAATTTGAGGAGGTGCAAAGTTAGGCTTGGCTCAAACTCAAAATCCATATTTAATTGTGACTGCCATTTTGAAAATTTGTAAGTCCTAAAAATGGTGAAAACACGGCATGTTTAGTTTCTTGCATGTATTTCTTTTGTGCATCTATTTATAAAAAACCCCGCCATTAACCTATTTAAACTCATGAACGGAGAAAATGTTTAAATGAAAATTTCTATTATTTTGGGGACTAGGCCTGAAATAGTAAAATGTTCTCCAATAATTCGTGAATGTAGAAGGTTGAATTTGGATTATTTTGTTTTGCATACTGGACAGCATTATTCTTATAATATGGACAAGGTTTTCTTTGATCAGTTGGAGCTGCCTGAAGCAAAATATAATCTTGATGTGGGTTCAGGAAGTCATGGGATGCAAACAGGCAAAATGCTTACAGGTATAGAAGAAGTATTGCAAAAAGAATCTCCAGACGTTGTGCTGGTTGAAGGTGACACAAATACAGTTTTAGCTGGAGCCTTAGCCGCCACAAAACTTGGGATCAAAGTTGGACACATCGAAGCTGGCTTACGCAGTAATGACAGAAATATGCCTGAAGAGATTAACAGAGTCTTGACTGATCATTGCTCAGACTACCTGTTTGCTCCAACTCTAAAATCCAGGCAAATATTGCTTAATGAGGGTATCGCAGAAAAGAAGGTGTTTCTAGTCGGAAATACAGTTGTAGATGCTCTATGCCAAAACTTAGAAATAGCCAACTCAAAAAACCAAATTTTCAGTATCTTGAATGTTAAAAGCGGTCGATACATGGTAGCCACAGCTCATAGACAGGAAAACGTGGACGATCAGAAAAAATTCGCTGGTCTTATTCGTGGTCTGCAAATGGTTCATAGTGAATTCCAGGTTCCGCTTATTTACACTATTCATCCCCGAGCAAAAAAGCAACTAGAACACTTTGGCATAGATCATACAGGCATCACGTTGGTTGAGCCTTTAGACTATTTAGCTTTCCTGCAGCTTGAAAGCAAAGCCAGACTTGTTTTAACTGATTCGGGTGGTGTGCAAGAAGAAACCTGTGTTTTGGGCGTTCCCTGCGTTACTCTAAGAGATAATACGGAGAGGCCTGAGACCTTGGAGGTTGGGTCAAACATGCTCGCAGGGACGAGTCCTGATAAGATTCTCGAGGCAGCTAAAATAAGCTGTGCAAATAAAAAAAGTTGGATAAACCCATTTGGCGATGGCACGACTGGCCAAAAAATAATAAAAATACTAGAAAGCGAACTAGAAAAGTAAAACAAATGCTCATTAATAAGTTGCACATTTGCTACTTTTGAACTTCATCTGCGTTCAATATATCTTTTAAATGCTTTCTTAACCTTCATTTTAGCTAGCAATAGCCATGCTCGTAACCGCATTTATTACATTTCTTTTTTTCTTAGTTTGAATATCATTCCTTGGCGTTTTAACTTGGCAATGCGCAGACACAAAGTTTTATGTATGAAAACCCAACTTCCCAATGGAGTTGCTTGAACTTCAGCGATTTCCTATTTTTCAGACCGCTGGAATTCCCCTATCAAAAGTGTTATGGGCGGGCCGTTCAAATGAAATTTACATAGGCAATAAGCAAATTAATAAAGCGCTTCGATTACTGGAGAAACGAGGATAGACACGCGTGCACATTACCCAAATAGGAACTGGTCGTGTTGGACGCCCAACCGCTTACACAATACTGTGCTCAAAGATTGCTGACAAGTTAACGCTATGCGATTTGAAACCAGGCCTTGCGGCTGCGTTTGCTGAAGAATTAAATCACGTTGCAGCAAGTATTGGGCTTGACGTAGAAATCAACGCTTGCGAAAATGCTGAAGATGTTGCGGGAGCGGATATAATTTTGATTTCAGCAGGAAAGCCGCGAACTCCCGGTGTCAAAATGAGTAGGCGGGACCTAGCAGTCCAAAATGCTAAGATAATAAAACAGATATCAGAAGCCACCGTACATAAGAACTCTGGAGCAAAGTACATAGTAATCACGAATCCAGTTGATTCAATGGCAATGGTGTGCAAAAAATATGCCAAAGCCAATTTCGTTGTCGGCACAGGAACAAACCTCGAATCCTTGAGGTTTAGGTCTAAACTGGGACAAATACTTGGAGTTCCAGTGTCTCATGTAGAGGGATGGGTTGGGGGAGAGCATGGAGACGCAGCAATTCCATTGTGGTCAACGACTAAAATTTTCAGTTTACCAATTGAGCAGTATGTAGCATCCAAAAATCAGGCTCTCCCCAAACACGAAATTTCGTCTTACGTAAAAGAAGTTTCAAAATTCATAGTCGACAACATCGGAGGTACCGAATACGGACCAGCCGCCTCGTTCAGAGACATTACAAGAGCTATAGCAAGCAATACAAATGAAATTCTATCCGTATCCACTCCTGTCAGGCTTGCGGAAATTCCTGAACCAGCTTTTGTAGGAATACCTGTTCACCTTGGCTTAACCGTGGGCTCTTCCTTGTACGATAATCTCACCGAAAGCGAACAAAAAGCAATAGGTGAAGCGGCCATAGCAATCTACCAAAACTATACAACAGCGATTGAAAATCTAGAATGATTCAACAATTTTTTTTAACATGATGTTATTTATCATTTGCTGAAGGTTGCTGTTAGCGATCGCTCACTTCCGGACAAACCAATATGAATTTTTCTGGTTTTCGAACTTCATAAACATCGTATGAATTGGATAGCCTTCTACGAAGGGGAATTAGCTAAGAAGTAAAGATGGCAGCCGTTATTCTTATATATCATCATATTCCCTGTCCTATTTCAGGGCTGCACTCTTGATCGGCAATTCAAAATTTAAAGACCTTACTGAAACAATACTTGGAGTTATCAGGGAAAAGAAACCGCAATCTGTTAAGCAACTCACGACCATGCTAAAAGAGACCCTTAACTTACCCGAAAGAGAGATACTTGATGCTATATTGAAATTGCAAGCTCAAGGGATAATAAAACTTGAAGATCAAGGTCTGAAATCTCGAAGTTTTGCCCCCTTCGCTACTGGTGAGCTCCTCTGGTATTGGTTAACGATTGCAGCAGGAGCGTTAACCACAATTCTGGTTTTTACGGTCCCAGAAAACTTGTATCCAATGATTTACGTTAGAAATTTTTTCGGCCTAGTATTTGTTTTGTTCTTACCTGGCTTCGCTTTTGTAAAAGCTCTTTACCCAGCTAATTTGCCTGGGAAAATATCCTCGGAATCCATCGAAACAATAGAGCGAATAGCCCTTAGTGTAGGGTTGAGCATCGCACTAGTTTCAATAGTTGGCTTACTGTTATACTACTCACCATGGGACCTAAGTTTACCAGCCACTGTCATAAGCTTATTTGTATTTACTTCAATTTGTGCTACAGCTGGAATGTTCAGATCTACGAAAAAGACAAGTACTCATGTGGTAAGTATCATCAATGCGTAGACTAAATAACTTTTAAGAAATAATCTGGATAGCTACAGCTTTTTTGAAGTGTGTTTTCCCCTTTTTAAGTTTAATGCACAATGTCATGGATCAACACGGAGGTTTCGAAATTTGCATAAACCACGGGCACTCTGGATTAGCAGATTTCTACGTGAAGAAGTTTTTTGTGTTACGTGCCCTGTGTTACTTTGCATACGTGTTTGCGGGTTAATCTAGTTTTGGGGTACTCGCGTTAGTTACAATCGTTTTGCTCATGTTGGCGGACTTTTGACTTCTTGACTATTATTAATAATTACAGCCTTTAAAGGACTTTTCGGGACGCAACTAGACGCAGCTAGACGCACAGGGGACAAATATGAGAAACAGACACATTGCGACACATCCCGACACATCCCGACACATTTCTAACCGCAACCTGCAAACGATTCAAGCTTTGCAACAAAAAAGCAACTCAAAACAAACAGTTCAAAAAAATGCAAATTGGGTGTTGTTGTTCTTCTAAAGACATTCTCGACGAAACATTGAAGCTAAATTCACGCAAGATTTAGATTAAATAAGAGGTAGTAGAAACTACAAACATGTTTTTTGTTCGAAAAGTTATTTTGGTTTTTGTATTTTCGCCTCCAATTTTTTGTTTGTTTTTGTGAAGACTTCGCATTCTACGCATTGTTTTGTGGTGCATATTTCGTCTGTAAATGGGCAGCTTTGAAATATTTTCGGAAGATAATCGTTCAATGCTTTGTTCTCTGCAGACTCAAAATCTATCTTCGCATTGTTTAAGAGTTTGCGAATCTCATCTGTAGTTTTTTGGGTCATATTATTTAACTCTCTACTTTTTTGAATTGCCACTTCCCATCAAAAGTGGAATTGAAGCCTTCCTTCTCCCCTACTTCGTTCTCCTTAAACAGGGCAAAGCGGAAAAAAAGCATATAAACCATATTTCCAAAACCATAATATATCAAAAAAAGTGCAGAATTAGAATCTTTTTTTTGCCTTCGCTTTATCTTGAAAAATCGTGTATTTTAAGGCACATTATGGATCTATGCTTTTTTGATTATTATTTTGTTTTTTGTAGAAGTTTCATTAATTTCTCGATGATGGTAAGTAGAAAATGCAATGGTTTACGAAGTGGACCAAAAGCGCTAGTAATTTCTCGAAGATTACTTAGGTCAGCACGGTTAATGGTTCGCGTAACCAGCGCTGTTACAATGAAAACAATGACGAAAACTACTATACCGATGACTAATTGTAGCGGATTGGAAAATGGCAGCTGCGAAATAAGACCGTAGGTTAAGATGGCGGCTATCGCCGATGAGAGCAGGATTTTGGCTGAAGACCCCCAGTCTACCGACACTTCAAAGTGCTTTTTGATAAAGTTTAAACCTATGAATAAGCTTGGCAGACTTGCTGTTAATGTAACAACGATCAACCCTATAACTCCAAACTGAGAAATCAGCACGAAACTCAAAGGAAAGCCGATGGCGGCCGTGAGAATATTTAGTTTTAGGACGTATTTTGTGTAACCTTGCCCGTTCATCAAGTAGGTTGCGCTTAAATTTCCGAAAGCGGAAAAAAGATAAGATACTGAAAGCAAAGCTAAGAATAATGGAGCTTGAACATATTTATCTTGGAATATTGTGCCGATTCCAGGTTTTGCAAGAGCAATTACCATGGATGTAACTGGCACGACTATCAATGCAGCGTATTTCACGGAAAATTGAAAAATATTCTTCAGAACTTCCTTGTCTTTTTGTGGATCCAGCTTGGAGAATGCGGGAAACATCATGGTTGTTACAGGAGTAACGAAGAAAGTAATTAGAACTACGAAACTCAAAGCTACGTTGTAATTGCCGATGGTGACGTTGTTGAGGACGTAAATTGCCAGTATGTAACTGTAGAATTGAGTTAAAAATCCTGTGAGAATTATACCTATTGAAAGGGGTAAACCGTAATTGAACATTGTTTTGATAGTCGTCGTAAATTCAAGTTTGCTGTTGATTGGTTTAGAAAAAGATTTGTACATAGTCCACACAAGAAGCAAACCGGTTAGCCCTGCAAATATGCTGGCTGTTGTGAAGCCTGTGATGGCTCCTGAGGTTCCTAAACCTAAAACTACAAGTGCAACTGTCAAGCCGGTTTTAGCTATCGATTGAATTATCAGGTTGACGCTGTAGAGGTGCATTTTCTCCATGCCAGTGAAAGCTGCAGTTGCCGCGTTAACCAGGGCGCCAGCCAAGATAGAGAAAGAAGCAATTTGAATCAGTGGAGCTATGGTTGGTCGGTTAAAGCTTTGAGCTAAGAAGTGAGCAAGGGCAAAAGAAAGAACTGAAAGTAACAAACCTAAAACAATCTCAAAAATTACTCCTGAAACGAAGATGCTTCTTATTTTAGCCACGTTGTTTTCGCTATTATACTTGGCTGAATATTTTATCATGGCGGTGTTGATGCCCCAGTCTCGAAATGTGGAGATTAGGTTTGGCGCTGTGAGGGCAATTGAGTATAAGCCATAGTTAGCTGGGCCTAGAAGCCAAGCGATGATTATTGTGCCGGCTGCTGAGATGACCGTGGAAGTGACTAGTCCCCATAGAATGTGAAAGCCGCCTTTAGCTGAAATCCTTGCCGTCTCTACAGTCTTACTCATTTTTCGTCCCAATCGATGCTAACTTGCAAATTAACTGTTGTTTATGAGTGGTGTTTATCGCTTTTGGTTTCCACGGGTCAGAATTATCGGCAATTTGTAATTTTGGATTCGCAATATTCAAATTCCTAAAAACTCTTCCTCTTTGGTAATAAGATATTAATGGAAGCGCTAACAAAGGTTAATAAACGTTCAAATTGGAACCAGGGGAAAAAGAAAAAACGAAAGTTAACCAAGATGTAGTTACAGTGCTTATGATAGGCGCAGTTCTCATGACAGGTGTAGTCATGATGCTGCTGTCAACCCTGAATGGTTCATCATTTCTAGCTATTCTAGGCATTTCTGTGGCTTTCTGGAGCGTGCTTCTCCTTTTCTTCACTCCCACCAAACATACTTTTCTTGCTTTGCTGAGAGCTTCTGCAAACGCAGGCGGAAGCAATATTGAACGATCCCTCATAGAGTTCGATTCGGCTGAAAAAGGCGTGTATTTGCCACCCCAAAATCTTTTGAAATACGAATCCAGCCTGGTATTCGTGCGTAAAACGCCTCAGACGCCTCTGCCTGCTTCCAGTGAAACAAACGACAAGTTGTTCACATCGGAGAAAAACGGTTTGCTTCTCACTCCTCCGGGGCTTGCTCTCTCATTGATGTTTGAACAAGAACTTGGCTTGTCTTTTAGAAAAATTATTCTTCCTCAAATGCAGACAATGATCGCGAAACTAGTTCAAAACCTCAAGTTTGCTGAAGATGTCAAAGTTCGAATGCAAGATAAAACAATTACTATAGAGGTAACAGGAAGCATATTTAACGTTCTTTGCCAAGAAACCAGGCTAAATCAGCCCCGGACGCATGAGCAGGTCGGATGCATTTTGGTGAGTGCTTTCGCATGTGCTTTTGCCAAATCCTCCGATAAGCCGATAACAATCCAGAAGGACACGTTAAACGCCGAGACTAAAACCCTAGTCGCAGAGTACCGCATGGAAGAAGTGTAGACATGTTACTTCCACCTATAACCCTACAAGACCTAAGCCTGCTTCTCGCTGTAAGCGCTATTCTTCTCCTTGCAACCGCTGAACTCGTACCCTACTTCTCTGGAGAAAAAACGTTAACTTCAGAAATAAAGAAGCTCCGCAACCTCGCCTCAGTCCTAGGCGTCCTTTTCATAGTAACCATAATCATAAACGTATTGAACGCAACCGGAAAACTTTAGTGTGTTTTTCAGCTCAGGTTTTTTTCTTTGTCTGATGGAACAACGACTCTTTGTGTGTACGTTTTTGAACACTTTGTTTTGGATTGCTTTCTTGATTTAGCGCTTAAATCCTTTGCAGGTTGCGTGAAATAAAGTGAAGGAAAGTGAAGGAAAGTGAAGGAAAGTGAAGGAAAGTGAAGGAAAGTGGAATAAAGTGAAGAAAAATCTAAAACATTCAGGAGAGAATTGGTTATGCCTTAATTCGGAAGGTCATCTTTCAAAAGACGCTTGAAACATGCAGAAGGGTGCAAACTCCAAAATTTGTCAGAATTGTCCCATTCCCGCTCAGTTTATGTTCAGGCTCCTCTATTATTGAGAGTGTACCTATTTTCTCTATGGAATAAGATATAAAAGCCAAGAAAAGGTTAAAAAACGTTGAAAACGTGTTTCTCAGATGGAAAATTAGCGCAAACATGGATCAACAAGAAACATCTGAATGAAAAATATGAAGAAACTACAAATCATAATAATCGCATTTCTAATTTCGTTATCAGTCTGCGGACTTGCAAGTATGCAAGCCAAAGCTCTTGCCACACCTACGGTGCCTGCCCCAACCTTGACTCCCTCCGGCTCCACCACCGTTGGCACTCTTGTCTCGCTAAACGTTACAGTCGGCGGGGCCCTCGGTAAAACTCCGACTGGGGGTGTAGATTTTCAGGTGAAAATTGGCAGCGGCAGCTTCTCCACCATTGGTTCAGCCGTGGCTTTGAACAGCGGCGGCTCTGCTTCTACAACTTATACTCCCCAGTCATCTGGCAACTACCAGTTCCAAGTAGATTACAGCGGTGACACCAACTATGTTACTACGAATTCTAGCTCCACAGCACCTTTGACGGTTACCCCGGGTACAGCGACTGTTTCTGTTCCAACGTTAAATCCTGTGAGTCCTATTGTTTATGGTTCATCTGTAACGGCCACAGCGACGGTTTCTGGGGGCGGTGCTACTTCCACGGGAACGGTTCAGTTCCAGTACTCAACTAACAGTGGAACCACCTGGACCAATCTTGATTCAGCAGCAACTCTGTCAGGCGGCTTAGCCACCTCCACATCTTACACTCCAACTGCCGCCGGCAACACCTATCAGCTTAGAGTATCCTCATACAGTGGAGACACCAACTACAACCCCGTGACTACTCCTACTTCAGCGGTCTCATTAACCGTAAACCAAGCCACACCACTTACAAACACAGTTCTCTCCCAAACCCAAAGAGCACTTGGGCAATCCGTTACTGACACTGCCACGGTTTCCGCAGTAGGTTCCGGCGTCGTCCCTACGGGCACCGTGACTTTCCAAATTTCAACTGATGGCGGAAACACATTTACCCCGTATGGTGCCGCAAAAACCTTAGCTTCTGGATCTGCCACTTCCGACGCATACACTGCTACAGGTGCGGGCACTCTGTATTTCCGTGCAGTCTACAGCGGCGACACCAACTATGCAACCTCCCAAAGCGCAAACACAGCCGAGCCGCTAACCATCACACAGGCAACTGCCACTGTTGGCGCTGCAACATTTACCCCTGCTAGCCCCATTACACTGGGCACTTCCGTCACGGTTTCAGCATCTGTCACCGGCCCAAGCGGCGCTACGGCTCCAACCGGTAATGTTCAATTCGAAGTTAAGATTGGGGCAGGCTCCTATACTAATTTTGGTTCCCCAGTTGCACTGTCAGGCACTTCCGCTTCAACATCATACACTCCCCAAGCCGTGAACACCTACAGTTTTGAGGCGGTCTACCAAGGCGACGGCAATTACGTTTCCGGCACCACTGGCGCTGCTTCAGGAACCTTAACTGTCAACAAGGGGACTGCGGTTGTTCCAGCTCCCACTCTGAATCCTTCAGGCTCCGCCACTGCGGGAACACCAGTGTCGCTTTCGGTGACGATTTCCGGAAACGGAGTTACTCCTACTGGATCTGCAACTTTTCAGGTGAAAATTGGCGGCGGCAGCTTCTCCACCATTGGTTCAGCCGTGGCTTTGAACAGCGGCGGTTCTGCTTCTGCAACTTATACTCCCCAATCGTCTAGCACCTACCAGTTCCAAGTGGAATACAGCGGCGATAGCAACTATAACGCGTTTACAGGCTCTGCAGCGTCTTTGACGGTGAACCCTGCTGGCGCTGCGTACTTTGTAGTTTCCGGTTATCCAACTTCCACTACAGCTGGTGTCGTTCACACCGTTACGGTGGTTGTGTATGACACATATGGCAACGTGGTTACGAATTACGCTGGTTCGGTTAAGATTACTTCGAGTGACAGCTTAGCGGGTTTGCCTGGGAATGCTGGCCTCGCCAGTGGTGTTGGTACTTTTAGTGTTATTTTAAAGACTGCTGGTTCGCAGTCGATCAATGCGTCGGACTCGGTTACCAGTTCAATTACGGGTTCTCAGAGTGGCATAACGGTGAATGCCGCTAGTGCATTGAACTTATTGGTTTCAGGTTATCCCAGTCCGACTGTTGCCGGCGTTGCTCACACAGTCATCGTAACTGCAAAAGACGCATACAACAATACGGTTACGGGTTACTCAGACGAGGTAAAGTTTGCTTCAAGTGACGGCGCGGCGGTTTTGCCTCCGAATGGTTTTCTCGCCAGTGGTGTTGGTTCTTTTAGTGTTACTTTGAAGACGGTTGGTTCTCAATCTATCACTGCCACTGATACGTCGGCTATCTCAATTACGGGTTCTCAGAGTGGCATAACGGTGAATGTTGCTTCTGGTGATTACTTTGTAGTTACTGGTTTTCCAAGCTCTACCGTTGCCGGTGTCGCTCACGCTGTTACGGTAACCGTTAAAGATGCATACAACAATACGGTTACGGGTTATACCGGTATGGTGGAGATTACTTCGAGCGACAGCTTAGCGGGTTTGCCTGCGAATGCTGGCCTCACCAATGGTGTTGGTTCTTTTAGTGTTACTTTGGAGACTGCTGGTTCGCAGTCGATCACTGCGACGGATTCGGTCACGAGTTCGATTACGGGTGTTCAAAATGGCATAATGGTGAATGCTGCTGGTGTGAACCATTTTGTTTTTGACGCTGTTGGTGCTCAGGGTGCTGGGTCTGCTTTCGGCATAACCGTGACAGCTGAGGATGCCTTTAACAACACGGTAACAGGCTATACTGGCAATCCTTCTTTGACCTATTCTGTTGGGTCAATTAGTCCAACTGCCATGGGTGCTTTCGTGGGCGGCGTGGGGTCAACTTCCGTCACGGTGAATTCTGCCGGCTTAACCGTTACTATTACCGCTACCGACGGTGCTGTCACTGGGACGAGTAACTCGTTTTCAGTAACTGTTGGACCGACACCGACACCAACTCCAGCGTCAACGTCGACGTCGACGCCGTCTCCAACACCTCAAGCTGGCTCTTCTCCAACTCCAACGCCTTCCCCCACGTCAACCCTTTCAACAACAACCGTAACTGCAACCACAACTAGTGGGGCAACAGTTAACCTTGCATTCAGCGGATACGTGACCAGTTTACAGGTTTCCCACGCTATGATCATATCGTACTTGCCAACCAAAACAACTACCGTGTCATTTACTGTTACAGGGGCTAACGTAGATGCAGGGTTTATCAACGTGACTATTCCAAAAACTGCGGTGTACGCCGGTTCAAGCCCAGAAGTTTACATAAATGGCTTGGAAGCTTCAAACCAGGGTTACACACAAGACGCCCACAACTTCTACGTGTACTACACAGCTAGCTTAACCGCATATCAAGCGTCTATACAATTCCTGGTGTTTTCAACGTCGACCGCATCGTTATTCGGGCCTGTGTTCGCCGTGGCCATAACCGTTCCAGAAATTGTTTTAGTCTTCACAATTATAGCCGTCAGACGTTTAAAACGAAAACCAGACAACGCATAATTAACCTAAAATTTTCGGCTCCGCATTTTGCTTTGTCAGCTAGGGTTTTCTTCTTTAAAATGCATCTCGTCAGCAAAGTCTGCATGTGCGAAAACAATATTAATTTTAAGTCCAAACGTTGAATGAGAATTATGAAAAGTTGCAGAGGTTTAAGGCTATAGCTTAAGGTTAATGTTTGGAGTTGTTGTTGATTAAAAATTTATTTTCTGCGCAGGGTCGGCGTCTGGGAGGTCGGTTAGTTTGGATAGTTTGGTTTTCGCTTGGGTTATGCCTCCTCTATACGTTGTTTTATCTGGCTGGCTATTTCGGTTTGTCTTTTTTTGTTTTAGCCAATAGGGGCATGGCGGAGCACGTTGTTAGTGGCAGCTTGGTTTCGGTTCCTTGGGACGTTGGCATTTGGAGTTTTGCTGTTCTTATCGTTTTGGCGTGGCTTCTCAACGATTTACGTTCCCGTTTAGCTAAGTTATTTCACCGGTTGCTTGTAGGTTTTATTTTGGTTGGTTTGGTTTTTTGGGTTTTGTTGGTTATTTTTGGGTTTCTCAGTTTAGTGTCTTTTGCTTTGGTAAGCGCTTTGCTCCTTGTTTTTTGCATCGCGTTTTCTTCTGGTTTTTTTGGGGTTTCTCGGTTTGGCCTGTTTTTACGCATTTTGTTTGGCGCAATTTTGATTGCTTCGTTTTTTGAGGTAGCTGCTTTGGTTTTGTTTAATGTTCCTGTTGCCTTGAACTTAGGCTTTGGAGCGGCTGGTTTGCATTGGGGTAATGTTGAATTGACTTTTTCAAATTTTGCTTACCCTTTCTTCCCGTACGTTTATTTGGTGTTTGTTCTTTTCGGCGTAGCTGCCTTCGTTGTCAAGGCGGCGCCTACAAGGTGGTTAGTTACAAAAATTAGGAGTAAGCAGCTTGAGCTTCTTCATCGTTTAAGTGGTGTGTTTCGACCAAGTTGGGATGGCGACTTGGAGTTTTTGAATAGTCGCTTCGTTCTTATTTTAGCTGCAGTGGTTTCAGCGGCTGTTTCTTGCTTATTTGTTGTTTTCACCGTTTTGCCCTGGACTAACCCAACTAACATGTTGGTGAGCGTAGATTCGCCCACTTATTATCAGTGGATTGTTTACATGCACAGTGTCAACGTTAATTCTGCTTTGTCTTTTGCTTTTGCCAATGACAGGGCTCTGTTTTTGGTTTTGGCTTATGTCCTGTCTTTTTTTGCTTCGCCCCTGGCTGTGGTCCAGTTTGTTTCTGCTTTGTTGATTGTGCTGTTTGGTGTTACTTCGCTGTTTGTTTTGAGGTTGTTTTGCCGTTCTCGCGCAGTGTGGGTTTTCGGTGTCTTGCTTGTGCCTTTTTCTTTTCAGGCTTTAGGCTTGATTTACTCTGGATATTTTGCTAACATGTTGGCGTTGATTTTAGTGCTTGTTTACGTAATTTTGTTTTTTAGGGTTCTCAGTAATTGGTCTAGTTTGGGGTTTTTTGCTTTGCTGGGTGTATCTTTGCTTATTTTGTTTTCTCATTCATGGACCTGGTATATTTTTGCGTTGTCGCTTGTAGCGTTCATGTTTTTGGAGTGGCGCCAAGCTATGCAGGATAAAAGGTTGTGGAATCGATTCAAGTTGAAGGCTGCTTTTATCGGCGCAACAGTTGTGGTCGGTTTGTCTTTGGATCTTGTCCGCGGACTATTGTCTTCTGTTTCATCTGCAGGTTCCGTTTTTGCCACTGCACAGTCAGGTTTGAGCCTTCCTAACGGAGCATACCTTCTGAGTGGATTTCGAGAAACCGCGGATTTTGTTTTAGGAGGCGTCTTTGCTAATCAACTGCTTGTTTTTCTTTCCTTCGTTGGGTTCCTGTATCTGTTGAAGTTTAAATCTGAGGTTTCAAGCTTTTTTGTTTCTTGGATTTTTGTGGCTTGTGTTGCAATTTTCTTTGCGGCCCAGAATTTTGTTTTCGACAGGTTTTTGTTTTTGATGCCCTGGGTAGTTTTGTCTAGTTTTGGGTTATTTTATGTTGTTCGTTTAATTGGTTCTCGGTTTGGGAGTAAGCGTTGGCGATTGTGCTTTGTCCTGTTGATTTTGGTTTTTGTTTTTTTGGTGCTTTTTAATGGTAGTTTGCGGTATCTTTTCAACATTAATATCTGATGGTTAGGCTTCTTTGTTTTGGGGTACACTGAAGTTTAGTTGAAGTTAGTAAACCTTTTAAGGAAATCATATGATATAGCTGAAATCAAAGGGATCCAAATATGGTTAGTAGGTCGAAATTAGTTGTAATCTTGGTAGTTGCTGTGCTGTTCGTTTCGTTATCTCTGAGTTTGGTTGCGGCGCAGTACACAACTTCGCAAACCACTAACGTGACCATTGGTTCTGGCGGTACTTTTACTGCAAGTGCCTCTGACATCGGTGTTTCGTATGACATTCAGGGAACGCCAGGTGCCACAGGAAGTGTGACCGCTGACGTTTTAAGCGGTAATCCGCAGCCTACTGCATCTGTTCCCAGTGGAGTTTCGTTGACTCATTTTGTAGTTATTACTTTTGACATGAATGCAACTGATTTCTCTCAGGCGATGGTTACTGTGAGCTACACTGCTTCGGATGTTCAAAATCTTCAGTCGCCCTACGCAATTTACAAGTACGTATCTGCTTCAAACAGCTATGTAGAGTTGCTGTCTACAGTTGACACCAGTGCGAAGACCATAACGGTTACATTAAACAGCATAGATGATCCTGTGCTCGCAATTGGCGGCACCCCAGGCACAAGCGCTGGAATTTCCGGAGCATTATGGGCAGCAATAATAGCAATAGCAATCATAATAGTGGCCGTAGCCGTGTTTATCGTTAGCCGCATTCGTCGTCAGCCGAACGTAACAGTTTTGAACGATCGTTGAGTCATTGAAAACAATCGTTTTCTCTCATATTTTTTTATTGAAAAAACATCAAAATACATCAAGAAACGTCAGACTTCGTCAAAAAAAGGCAAGGCACAGTGCAAGAGCTTCTTTTTCTTTGTCTTTAGAAGAACAACAACACCCAATTTGCATTTTTTGTTCAGTTTGTTTTAGGTTGTTTTTTTGCTTCTAAGTTTGAATTGTTTGCAGGTTGCGGTTAGAAATGTGTCGGGATGTGTCGGGATGTGTCGGGATGTGTCGGGATGTGTCGGGATGTGTCGGGATGTGTTGAAATGTGTCTGTTTGTCCTATTTGTCCTGTAATGTTTGGTTAAGTGGAGTTTAGGTTTACGTTTGCTCGGAAGATCGCTTTAGTTGGGTGCTTCAGATTGAGGTCAATGTCTCACAAGCTGAGGGGATGGCGAGTTCCGGACTAAGATTTTAAGATGTGACTAATTGTTAAAAGAACAACAACTGATTTTGCATTTTTGAACTGGTTGCTTTGGGTTGCTTTCTTGAAGCAAACCTTAAATCCTTTGCAGGCTGCGTATTAAAAAGTCCTAGAAAGTATTATAAAGTCCTAGAAAGGGTTAAAACGTACCAGTTGGTCCTGAAAAGTCCCAGAAAGTATTAGAAAGGTGGTTTGGTTGCCGTTGACTCGGATGGTCGGCTTTAAGTGAGAGTTCAGGTAGAAGCTATTGTTTCAATATCTGAAGTTGGGAGCGTTCGTGACTTAGGCGATTCGTATCCTTATGCGTTATTTGAGATAAACGTTAGAGGCTGAGTTGAAAATATACAAAATAATTCTTAAATTTTTTGATAAGTCCTGTAAGTTCGAGCGCAAAAATTGGTGATTATCTTCTTGTGCGAGCTTCCTGCTTTTTCAATTCATGTGGTTCCTATTAGTTAATCTAGAAAAGTTATACAGTGAAGTAAGAAAGTATAAATAATGTTCCAACTAAATGGGTGATTGGTAGCTGATAATGCCAAAAAAAAGTGTTGGACCTAAGGGACAGGTTGTAATTCCTAAACGGATGAGAGATGCGTTGGGATTAAAGCCAGGTGTCGAGGTAATTCTTGAAATGCGTGACCAAGAAATAGTCATAAAAAAACCCCAAGTTAGAGGTAGCTATACCGAATATTTCATAACTACTTCCTGTCCAAAATTAAAGAAACTAGTAGATATTAAGAAGGTAATAACTCAAGAAGTGGAAGAAAGAAATGGTATACATTGATTCAAACGTTTTCATTTACCCAGTCTTGTACACATTGGAAGCAGAGCCAAAGGCAAAGAGGGCTAAACAAATTTTGCTAAGCATAGAAAAAGGAGAATTGCAAGCATATACATCAACGCTAACATGGGATGAGGTTGTTTGGGTAATCAGCAAGACACTGAGCAGGGACGAAGGAATAAACCAGGGGCAGAAGCTGCTTGGTTTTCCAAATTTGGAATTCATAAGCGCTGACGAGAATATCCTCAGTCAAGCCCAAGCCCTAATAGACAAATATAACCTAAGTCCACGCGATTCCATCCACATCGCTTCAGCAATACAAAGAAAAATCAAAACAATCATAAGCGACGATAAAGAAATCGACCAAGTTACAGAAATTGAGCGGACTCCTCTTGGTTAAACCCTCTCATGCTTGAAGGATATTCACTATTCACGCCCAGGTAGCCGTTAGCGCGCCGCTATTTTAGAAAGCTGTAATTGTTTATGCAAAGTCACACATCTTAAAATAGAGTACTGAGTAAGGTTTTTGAATACAGGTAAGTGGAAGACCCCGATCCTGATTTTGAACTTATTTGTGAATCTTTTTAGGGAGAAGCTGGAAAAGTGAGACGAAAGGTGAAACTAAGTTTCATTCTGGGAGTAGTCGGTGGCATCTTCGTGATACTTGTGGCTTTGTTATATACCATTTTTACTTCTGTAATTCCATATGGATTTCTCATAGCTGGAATAGTGGGAATTGTAGGTGCGGCTGTGGGTAAGAAACTTGGTGGCGCTCTTATGATTGTTGCAGGAGTCTCAGCATTAATACTTGGTGGTTTTTTGTATGGAATCCTGCCATTAATTCTTTTGCTTGTAGGTGGTATAATTGCTCTGAGAGAAAAGGTTGTAGTGCCACCTGCATCAGCAAAAACTGAATAAATTAATGAGAATTAGCTTTTACCGCGCGCGCTATTCTTCAACACTTAATATCGGGATAAGGCAGCGCGCTGGATCCAGCTGAAATTAGGGCAACTGCGGGGTAATATCCGGGCAGCCAGCGGTTTTTGTGCATATCTACGTTGCGTTTAATTTGCTCTTTGAAGCTTGTTCAACGAAGCGTCAAGATGAATTTGGGATTCACATGTTTTATATTAAGTTTTAATCAACATTTGTAGAGTTGGCTATAAGGTTTGCAGCAGTGCTGAGAGTTGAAACGATGAGAGTGAGGAATGGAGTTAACAAAGACAGAGAGTCCCTGCCAAGAAGGCAAGCGTTAATACTCAAAAAGTTAATTCTATTCCACCTATGTATGCGTGCAATCTGTTTTTGGATTGCAAAAACTTTGAGTAGCTGGCCGTTGAAAATTGAAGCTCTTGAAAGTGGAGGAAAGGTGAATCTATGTTTCTTGGCAGAGATGCATTGCAGAAGCTAAAGTCGAGGGCCATGCGCAGAGGCGTGTGGTTTAGGGCCTTGCCGCGGATTGATCGAGTGCTAATTGAAGTGACTTTAAGGGTAACAGACAATGTTCGCAGCCTCGTCTTGATGAAGTGTCTTTGTGAAGTCGCCAAGAAGCTGGAAGCTCTGCTTGAAAGTAGGCTATCGGTTGCTACAAGAAAATTTGGTTTTCCCCTAGCCCAAAAGCTTGGTGCAATTGCGCAGAAGTGGGGCAACGAGTCTGCGAAGGAGTGGGGTTTGAACTTGCGTTTTGCAAGGTACCTTGCCGTCATGAACTTTTCGGGTGCTTGAGGATTTAAGGTGCCGAAGGAAGATTTGCAATGAAAGTTAAGGTGAAGCGTGTTGCTGCGGTTTTGCTGATCTTTCTGTTTGTGTTAGGGATCGCTCAACCACTTGTTCTCGAGACTGAGGGTCAACAAAGCAGTTTGGTCATTGATCAATCTTATTGGTTGCGTTTAGCTAACAACGCTTGGAATTATTATCAGCCTGGAGCTGGCTTTGATTCTACAACTGGGCTTCACAGTGCTGGTTTAGGTTACCTCTATTTTACTGATTGGGACTTGGGAATTTATATTCAAGCCATCATTGACGCCACCAAACTAGGCATATTAAGCGCAAATGGCACTTTGGGAGCAGACGATAGACTCAACAGAATAGTTACGTTTCTTGACTCGCGACAGCTTAGCTCTAACGGCGAGCCTTATGCGACGTATCAAACTGCTACTGGAGATCCGTATGGGACTGATGTACAAGACGCTGCGGATGCTGGAGCTTTGCTGGTAGCTCTTAGTAATCTAAGAGTTTTTAGACCTGACTTTACTGTAACCATCGACTCAATCGTGTATAATCGAACTAACTATGTTCCTTTTGAGCAGGCAGTTGACGCCTTAACGAAGTCAACAAGCCTCTATGATTATTATGTTGCAAATGGCTTTGCCGATTTTTGGCCGAACCCATCCTCAAACGTGGCTGCCACCATTTTAAATAATATTGCGTCGGCGCCGACTGTTTCAACTTACGGGGTAGCATTGCCTATTTCAGATTTGTCTTGTGAGCCTGTGCTTCTATGTGTTTTTAATCTTGCTCCAAACGCTCTGGTAAATGGCATAGCTAATCAACTGTATTTAGCTCAACAAGCAAGATACAACGCTACGGGCAAGTTTACGGCGTTCACTGAAGGAAACACTGGTTTGCCTAATCCTTCGTACATTTATGAGTGGGTGGTCGACGACGATGGTTCAACGTGGACCATTAACAGCGTTACGGGACAGGAAAATGTAAGCCTTACTCCCATAATTTATTATAAGGCTGCGGTTGGATTGCTGGCATTAAACGATACTTCCTACACTGAAAGCATGGCTTCGTATCTTGAGTCTATGCTTCCAACGCCAACAAGTGGGTACGCAGATGGGGTTGATGAGAACGGACGCGTTGACAAATCGGTGATTGACAAAACTAACGGCATGATTATTGAAGCCGCGTTATACGCAATTAACTCGCGAAACTTTCCAACGACCTCTCCTAAACCTTCGGCTGATCAGCCTGGCATGAACGCGATGGAAAACTGGGTTATCTTAGCAATTATCGCGGGAATAGTTGTTGTTGGGTTCGGGCTCTTTGTTAAGATACTGATTGGTTTCAAGAGAGGAAAGTCATCTAAACCCCAGTTCACTCTCAATTGCTCATGCGCCCCTTTAGAGCACCGTTATTTTTTTGACCCATCTTAAGATTGGCTGTTTCGAATCGGTTAGAATTATGGCTGTTCTCTTTTCTATTCTTCTTTCTCGTTTTCGCGTGTGAAGTTGCTGAGGGCTACCTGAGTGGTTAGTTCTAAAGAATCTGGAAAGATGCACGGTTTGCTTGCAAAGGGCTATGTGTTTCCGCTTATCGCGTTCGTCGTTCCCTTGTTGGTAAGAGCTGTTCCCGAGTTTTTGATGCAACCTTACGTAGTTGGATTTGACACAATGGGCTATTACGTTCCTACGATTCTGCTGTGGTTGAAGGGCAACGTCTCTTTCTTGAGTTTCATCGGGACTGCTCCCCTGTTCTATTCAATAGTTGTTTCGTTGGTTTCGTTGGGGACTTCGCTTGTTTTGGTGCTCAGTGTTGTTGCTGTTGTGTTTCAAGGATTTTTAGGTTTGTCTATTTTCGCGTATGCCAAAAAAGGCTTAGGGTGGTCGTCATGGAAGAGCGTTGCAACGGCCCTTTTAGGGACACTGTATTTTGTTGCTTTACGGATTTCGTGGGATTCGCTTAGAAACGTGCTTGGCGTGGTATTCTTTTTTGTGGCTTTGACCGTGTTTAGCATGAGCGAGCGTGAGGGGTATTCACGGAAGCGTTACGCGCTGCTCTCTTTGTCAATGGTGGCGGTAGTTCTGTCACATCAGCTTGTTTCCGTGATTATGTTAGGCGTGTTTGCATTCACCATCGGCTACAAGCTGCTTCGGAAAGAGAAGGCCAGAGCGCTTCGTCTGTTTTTGGCTTCTCTGCCCGCCGCCTTGCTTTTCCTAGCTGTATTTTCTCTGCTTCCTTCAGTGCCAGAGTACCGGTTGATCTTCGGTTTTTCCAACACCAATGATGGCTGGCTTGCCCTGTTTGGTTTTTCTTCTTATCCCACATTCCTTCTAAGCGAGGCAGGCTTCTTTTTCTATTGTTTCTTGCTTCTGCTGCCTTTCTTGCTGTTCGGTATTTGGCGTTTCAAGAATTTTCAGGTTAGAAGTTGGCTCGTGCTGAGCTTGATTTTGCTGTTTATTCCGATGGTTAGCCCGAGCAATCTTCGCTGGGTACTAATGCTCACGTATCCCTTCGCGTTTTGCGTTGTAGAGGCGCTGAGCAGGCTCCGATCTGTTTCTTGGAAGCGTTTCGGTTTTACGCTACGCCGAATTGGAATAGTCTATCTAATTCTGACGGTTTCAGTCTTGAGTTTGGGTTTTATGCTCCTTCCGCCAGCGAACCCTTTTCCCTACTTTTCCGATCATGTTAACGGTTACGTTTACCAGATTCCGACTTCGATGCTGCAGAACACCCTGCCTAAGGTCTACTGCGGAGACACTGTTAACGCCTTGCAATGGTTCAAAAATAACACGAACAGTAGCGCACTTCTGCTCACTCATCGGGCTTTTTACGGTTGGGCAATGTTAACAGTGAATGCCAGCCAACTTGTGCTCTACGAATATGACAATCCATTAAGCGCAGCCAATACCACAGCTCAAGAGGGGCACAGCAACATATACTTGATTTGGTGGGTAAACGGAGATGGATGGTATGGGCAACCAACGGTCTCCTCGTCGTTTAAAGAAGTTTATCACAGCGGCGAAATCGCCATTTACTCATATGAGGCCGCGTCGTGACCAGCAATTTGTTAATTTTGAAGTCTCGATTAAGAAAGTACGGTTATGCGATTGCCGCTTTCGTTATACCCTTGATTATTAGGAGCATCCCTGAAGCTCTCTCGTGGCCCTATCCTCTGGGTTTAGATACGCTAAACGTTATGCCTCAGATTCAACAGGCTTCAGTATTCACTTTAGGGCCTGTCGGTTTTCTTAAAAGCACCAATTTATTCTTTTTGATAGCAACATTGCTCTACGAGCTGCTTCATAATGTGGTTACGGTGATAAAGATTCTTGGGCCTCTGTTGCTTGCAGCCTTGTCTTTCACCATGTACCTCTACGCTAGAAAGGGGCTTAGTTGGAACAACAAGAAATCTCTGCTTGTCTCTATTTTGGTAGCTACCTATTTTGTTTCTCTGCGGGATTCATGGGATTTGTACAGGCAAACGGTTGGGCTTGTGTTTTTGATGGCCGCACTCATTTCGTTGAAATCGTTTAACTCGCCTCGCAGGTATTATTTGGCTTCTCTTTTCATGGTACTAACTGTGCTTAGTCATGAGCTTGCTTCAGCGATTTTGTTCTTTGTGGTTGCGCTTGAAGCTACACGTTACTTGATAAAAAAGATGAGAAAAGAATCCCTTTACCTGTTGGCGTCGGCTGCTTTGCCCGCAGCTTTGTTTCTTTTTCAAAGGTACTCGCCGCTTGATGGCACACTTTCCGTACCCTCAAGCATTGTAGCTTCGGGCCCCTCTATCGGTCTAGCAGCATACATGGGTGGACTGCTAATTTACTGTTACGCCATTATTCTGCCCTTAGTACTTCTTGGAATTAAAGGCTTGAAAGATCGGCCTTTGAAATATTGGGTCTTGCTGTGCGTGGGTATTGTGCTGGTAGAGCTGCTGTATCCTAACGCGCCATTGTACTTTTGGAATCGTTGGGTGTATATTCTTGTGTATCCGCTCTTGTTTTTTGCAGTCCAAGGGTTGGATTGGCTTTGGCGGTTCGCTGGAAATTCAAAAGTTAAGGTCAAACGGTTGCTTCCTAAGCTTTTTGCCATAGCCTACGTCTTCTTGCTTTTGGTTCTGTCTGGATATTACTTGACGAGTAGCCCTGAGAATGCTCTTCCATATTTCTCGCAGTATAACCCCTATTTAGCCGAGATTCCTTCATCTATGCTTCAGAATACGATATCGATTAGTGATAATCCCGCGTTGATTGGGTGTTTTGAATGGATAAATAACAATACAGCCGCTAGTTCTGTTTTCGTGTCCCATTATGCTTTATATGACTTGGCTGAAATTTACTTGCCAAGCCGTCTCATAGTGGCTGTTCTTCAGGGTCCATCCATGTATGTTGACATTCAGAATGAAACGGCACTCGCTTATCAAATGGTTTTGACGGCACATCAGTATTCAGCTGAAGGTCAAGTTGAAGTGTACACGGTTTGGTGGATAAGTGGACAAGGGTGGTATGGAATTCAAAGCCTTCCATCCGCCTTCCAAGAAGTATACCATTCTGGGAAAATGGCTGTCTACTTGTACAATCCAGCGGCAGGGTAAGATTTTGTGTGAGCGTTGTATCTTCAAATCATTCTCAGTTAGCCTTTGTCGCAGGAGCCTGTCGGCAATTAAAAGCTGCTTTGCTGAGTTCAAATACGCAAGCTTCTTAAGAAGAAATCTGGCAATGTTATTTTGTGTCAAATCGACATTTCCGAAAGCTTTGGAAAAAATAGAAAAGCGACTTTAGAGTAAAAAGGATAAAGGTATGGTTCAAGAAGGAATCAAGCCCAAAGGAATCATTTGTATCATAGTTGCAACGATAAAATCTGTGGTAACGCACTTTGAAGGTTTGTCATGGTCTAAGTTAAGCATGTGGACGAGAGCGATCAAAGGAGAATTTAAGGCAACAAGTTTAGTCGAGGGCGGCGGGAAAACAGGTCTTAGAGTGTGTTTTATCTCTTCTTATCCGCCTAATCATGCTAGATTAAGTGAGTATGCTAAGAACTTAGTGACGGAGCTGGCGAATAGACCTTCAATTGGTAAACTGAATTTGTTAACCGACCAGGTTACAGGTTTAGAAGGGGAATTGCCCGAAAACTCTAAGATTGAGATAGCGAGGGTTTGGAAACAAGACCATCCCATCTCGATAATAAAAACTATGGTGCAAGTTTTAAAGCTGAAGCCCGATGTGATTCACTTTAGCATAGGGTTTCAAAGCTTTGGAAAGAGTCGTTTGGCGAATTTCGCTGGTTTATCGTTAGTGTTTCTTTGTCGACTTTGCCGTTTCAAAGTTATTGTCTTAATGCATAATTTAGGTGAAGTTGTAGATTTAAAGAAAGTTAATTTGAAACCCAGCTTCGCAAACAAGGCTGGTGTCCTTGTAGCCACCAGGTTTATTCTCTCGGCTTCAAGAGTAGTTGTTATGGTGAAATCCTACGCTGAATATCTAAGAAAACACTATAACCCCAAAGGGATACTTTTCATTCCTCACGGCAGCTTAGGAGGCAACCACTGCGTTTCAATAGATCCCGAGGATAAAGTAGTTTTAATGTTTGGCCACATGGGTCCATCCAAGGGACTACCCACCATGCTGACTGCATTTGAAAAGATAAAAAAAGAAAGAAGCGACGTACAACTGGTGATCGCAGGCGCTAACCACCCGAACTTTCCCAGATATTTAGATGGGTTCATGAAGAATGCTCCTTCAAAAGTGTATTTCAGGGGCTACGTGCCTGAGGAAGATTTGTACCAGGTCTTTGGAATGGCCGACGTCGTTGTAACACCTTATTTGATTGCGCTGGGAACAAGCGGTGTATTTCACCTTGCCTGTGGTTTTGGGAAACCAATTGTTTCTTCGGATCTGCCTGAAATGAAAGAAATGGTGGCCGATGGCGCTTCCGCGCTTCTGGTCCCTCCCGGTGACGCGGATGCGTTGAAAGATGCGATCCTGAAGGTTCTAGTCGACAAGGAGGCAACCGCCAAGATGTGCTTACAGAATCTAAAGTTTGCCCAAAACGAGCGTTGGAGCATCGTTGCGCAGGCATATGAACAGGTTTATCAGGAGCTTCTAAACACTTGACGCCTTTGCGGAATTGCCTTTTTCATCTAACCCTTGCATCAAATCGCAGTATTCTCTTTGTTGTCGATTGGATCTATTGTGCTCTTGGCTTTAATAGAAAAACATAAGGCACGACGCCATCTCTTCTTGTTTGTCTCGTTACGCAAACATAGTCTAAATTGCAGGAAAATATCTGTCATTTTGTTCTCATTGTTTTGCCTTAATTTGCTTTAACCGAGTATAAGATAATGTTTAACTGTTTTTCGTGTATGAATTCAAGATTCACAAAGCTTTTTATCATAAACGCACTGAAAGAAGGTTTCATGGGCACTGAGGAATTGTCAGTAAGAATCGAGCAGAATCCCCTATCTGTAAGTATGCTTGCTGACGCCAAAAAACATGCCCTGAGACGTCGTGTTTGGTTTAGAGTTCTCAATCGGGTTGAACGAGCCACTATAGATCTCACTGTGCAATTCGTAGACAGTATTAAAAGCGTAAAGTTGGCCAAAATGCTGACGGCCATAGTTGATAAGCTGCAGTCTGCAATCGAGAGCACTATTGACAGGTTAGTGAGAACAATCGGTGTTCACCTCGCAGGAAAGATTAGTTGCGTAGCAGCGGGTTGGGGCAACGTTTCCGCTAAAAGTTGGGCATCTGATTTATCATTTGCTGCTTTCTTGGCTACAATGCATACAAGTAACGGCCTTAGGCAACATAGAAGCGGTTAAGGTAATGGGTAAGCTCTCAAAAGTTTTGGTAACTGGTGGGGCTGGTTTTATTGGCAGCCATATGGTTGATCGGCTAGTTAATGATGGTTATGATGTTAGGATTATTGATGACTTATCCACTGGTAGACAAGATAATATTCGGACCCTTTTGAGCGCTGGAAAGGTTGATTTTGTTAAAGGCGATATTCGTGATGTTTCCCTTGTCACAAAAAGCGTCGATGACGTTGACTTGGTTGTTCATTTCGCAGCTTTGACGAGTGTGCCTTTTTCAATAAAAAATCCCGAATTAACTTTCGATGTTAACCTTGTCGGCACTTTAAATTTAATTCGTGCTTGTGCCGAAGCAAATGTTGGTAAGTTTGTGTTTGTTTCTAGTTGTGCGGTTTGCGGTGACCCAGCGGTTCTGCCAGTACGCGAAGAGCATCGGACAGATCCAATCTCGCCTTACGCCGAGTCCAAGCTTTTAGCCGAACGTTACTGCTTGGGTTTTTGTGACCGACAGCTTTTGCGGGCGATTATTTTGCGTTTCTTTAACGTTTATGGTCCAAGGCAAGGCATGAATGATTATAGCGGAGTAATAACGCGATTCATCGATAAAGTAATGCGAAAGGACCCGCTGGTTGTTTATGGTGATGGTTCACAAACAAGAGATTTTGTTTTTGTGAGTGATGTTGTTGATGCTGTTTTGGCTTCACTGAAAAAGGGTGATGCCATGGGTGAGGTTTTCAATGTTGGTTCTGGGAAGCCAACTTCTATTAATGAGTTGGCTAAGACAGTTTTAGAGTTGGCTGGCGTGGATTTGGAGATTTGCCATGAAAAGCCCAGAGTTGGCGACATAAAGGATAGTTATGCGGATATTTCTAAGGCTAAGAAGCTGTTGGGCTTTGAGCCGCGGGTTTCTTTGAAGGATGGTTTGCGAGTTTTGCTTGAAGAAAAATTGGGGGCCAGCTAAATGGTTGAAGTTGAAGAAACAGCAAAACTATTAGCCAACTTAGATGTAGTCGGAACTCCTCTAGTTATTGTGGCGGGAATTCCAGCTTACAATGAAGAAAAAACTATTGCCAGAGTTGTCTTGGGCGCTCAGAAGCATGCACATATCGTAGTTGTCTGTGATGACGGCTCCACGGATTTGACGGGCGAAATAGCTGAGCGGCTTGGCGCTGTGGTTGTTCGCCATGAGAGAAATTCTGGCTACGGCGCCGCTTTGCAGAGTTTGTTTAGCCGAGCACGTGAGTTGCAGGCTGATGTTTTGGTTACTTTGGACGGGGATGGCCAGCATGATCCTGAGCAGATTCCTATGTTAATAAAGCCGATTGAGGAAAGGGCTGCAGGGGTAGTTTTTGGCAGCAGGTTCATGGATAAAAATGGTACTGTTGAGATGCCTGCATATAGGCAGCTGGGTGTGAAGGTTATAACCAAGTTAAGTAATGGCTCGGCTAAAAAGGGCGTGAGCGATGCTCAAAGTGGCTTTAGAGCCTACAGCAAACGGGCCATGGAACAGATAGGAGCAATCTCTGAGAATGGCATGAGCGCCAGCATTGAACTGCTACGTGCAGTCCAAAAAAGCGGCTTAAAAATCTGCGAAGTTCCCATTTCCTGCAAGTACGGAGAAAGCGTGGGGGCGGAGACTTCAACTAAAAACCCGTTTGCTCATGGAATAGATCTTATAATGTCTCTTGTCCGACTTGTTGTCGAAGACAGGCCAGTAAAATTTTTAGGATTACCTGGCATTGCATCGTTAGTCTTAGGAACTTTATTTGGAGTTTGGATGATGAATTTGTATGCTGTTGAACATCGAATAGTAACGAATCTTGCTTTGGCATCTATTTCGTTTATTTTGATTGGTTTCTTCATGGTTTCAACAGCCATAACATTATACGCAATAACGCGAATAAGAAACAAAACAAGCAAGAAACCATAATTCACGAGTTTGAAAGATAACAGAATTTCACTTTTAGACACAAAAACTATCTCGTGCAAAAACAATTTCAGAATCTAATCAGATGACAAAAGCTCTTATTACGGGAATAACTGGTCAAGACAGCTTATACGTAGCAGAGTTTTTGCTTTCTAAAGGTTACGAGGTTCACGGCATTATCCGAAAAACGAGTACATTTAATACTGCTCGCATTGACCCAGAAAGCTTCATGTCATTCCCGCTCTTATAAAGAAAATGGTTGACGCAAAATTGGCTGGAAAACATGAAGTAATTGTTTGGGGAACAGGAAAGTTTCGAGAGAGTTTTTACATATGGACGATGCAGGAGAAGGCATAATTTTGGCGGCGGAGAACTATAACAAATCTGATCCTGTTAATTTGGGTGCTGGCAAAGAAATTACAATTAAGGATCTCGTTTGTTTAGTTACCCAGCTTTGCGATTATAATGGAATGATTGTCTGGGATAAATCCAAGCCTGATGGTCAACCAAGACGATGTCTTGATACCGCAAGGGCAAGAAATGAGTTTGGTTTTGTTGCCAAGACGCCTTTTGAAATTGGGCTAAAGAAGACCATTGATTGGTATTACAAAAACAGTAACATTAAGGCAAAAGACTTAACCCGTATATGAAGCAAAAGGTAAGTTTGCTTAAATGAAAGTTCTTATCTTGGCTCAGTATTTTCCACCTGACATGGGCGGTGGCAGCACAAGAGTTTCTAACATTGTTAAGGGATTGCTTAAAAAGAATTGTGATGTTACCGTTGTTGCCGCTTTTCCTCATTATCCACACGGCAAAGTCCCAGAACATTATAAGAGAAAGGCCATAGTAAGCGAACGTTTTGGCAACGCAAAAGTCTATCGCGTTTGGATTCCTAGTCTACCACATAGCAGTTCAATGAAGAGACTAATTTTACATTTCTGTTTTGTAATTTCCTCTTTGTTTGCATTACCCTTCGTTGGCGACACCGACGTTGTTTGGGGTGCTAATCCTAATTTGTTTTGTTTTTTCCCTAGCTGTGTTTACGGTGTTTTTAAAAATGCGCCTATTGTACGTAACGTGGATGACTTGTGGCCCGAAGTTTTCTATGAGCTAGGTTATGTGAAATCTAAGGGTATGCGTAAAGCATTGGATTTTGTCGCTTGGTTTTCTTATACCGTTCCTGCAGCTATCACACCGATAAGTGAAGGCTATAAACATGTAATAGTTTCAAAATATGGCGTTCCAAGCGAGAAAGTGCACGTGATTGAAGTTGGTGTTGAAACCATAAAATCAGTAAATGTTACCGCTAACTCTTATAGTGGCTGTTTTACAGTTATGTACTCTGGCGTTTTAGGTCTAGGCTATGACTTTGACATTGTTTTAGAGAGTGCCCAGTATTTACAATCCAATACTGACATCATTTTTGTTATAAGGGGAATCGGTGAAGAATCTCGAAAGCTTGAGAAAGCAATTCATCACTTTGGGTTAAAAAATATTATTTTGGACACTCGCTATTTGACAAAGACTGAATTAGATGCTTTGCTTAAATCGGCAGATGTTTTTGTTCTACCGATGGCGGGTTTGGACTTTGTTGAAGAAGGTCTTCCAACAAAAGTCTTTGAGTACCAATCGTATGGTAAACCCATACTTTGTATTTCCAAAGGCGAGGCTGCAAAATACATTGAAAAGACAAAATCAGGTTTAGTAATAAAACCCAAGAACATCGCTCAATTTGTGGACGCGGTTAAAAAGCTTTACATAAATAGGCAGCTGGGTGTCGATCTTGGGATGAATGGACGAGAGTATGTTTCAAATCTCACCTCTGACGAGGTTGGAGAAAAAATGTACAATGAATTAATCGCTGTACAATGAAATTTGGGAAGACAAAATGGAACAAAAAATGAAAAAAAATATTTTTGATGAAGAAGCAGAAGTATACAATAATTTTGCAGCCCATTTAGCTCATGGTATAGATGTTGTAGATCGACGTACATATGATATAATAATAGTCTCCAGACGGAAAAGTTTGTTGACACGATGGCTGGCAGGAAAGAAGGGTTTGCTTCTCGATTTCGGTTGCGGTGACGGCTATTTTCTAAAATTTTTACATCAAGAGTTGGGAGCTAACACGGTAGGTGTCGATATATCTAATGATTTGGCTAAATATGCCTTATCTACTGGAAAAGATGTTAATTACATAGTCGCGGATTGCCATAATCTTCCTTTCGAAGATCATAAGTTTGATAGCGTAATAGCGATAGGAATAATGCATCATCTTAGTTTACATAAAGCCATATCCGAGTGTCGTAGACTTCTAAAAAGTGACGGTTTTCTAATAACATTCGAACCAAACTTACTTTGTCCAGTATCCTTCTTGGGTAGGACGTTATCTAAAACTGAAATTCACACTCCTCATGAGCGCGCTCTTACTCTTTGGTCTTTTATTGATGAGGCAAAAAATAATGGATTCAAGGTAGTTGAAGTTCAATTCTTATCTTTCTTCGGTTTTATATTTTCGTTTATCTGGGCATCAAAATTTGCGGCTCCACTAAATGGTTTAAAAAGATATGCAAAAGTTTTTCAAACAATCGATCGGTTTATGGAAAAAATCCCTGTCCTGAAGGATTTTTGTTGGCAGTTCGGATGTAAATGCGAGTTCTGATGGCAACCGGCATTTATGGACTGGCAGGCTCTTCTATTGTGATAGAAAATTTGGCGAAACAATTAGTAAAAAAGGGCGAGGATGTGACGATTGGCGCCGTACGATTTAAACGACCTCCTTTACCTGGCGCTTACCAAGTGAGCACAATTCCTATAGGCGATTTACCAAAACTTTCGAGTTTCATTGAATCTTTTGATATTATTCATTGTCATCATCCTGTGCTGAATTATGTGGACCTAATAAGCCATGTTCCTTTCATTTATCATTATCACGGAGTTCCTATGTCTGGGAAAGCGAATCTCTTTCGGTTTAGCATGATTTCTTCTGTTAGATTAACAAATCATAGATTTGCTGCAGCAATCGCTGTATCCCACTCTGGATATGAGGACTTGAAACAGCATATGGATGCAAAAAAAATTCGTGTTATTTATAATGGTGTTGATACTAGCTTATTCAGAAGTGAGTGTGATGCTCCCTATAGAGAAGGCGTTCCACAATTTCTATTTGTTGGGAATCTCTTCGAATATAAAAAAGTGGATGAGTTAATAGTTGCCTTAAAGAAGTTGATAAATAAGTATCCCCTCGCACACTTGCAGATTATCGGTGAGGGAGAATCAATGGCGAAATTAAAACACCTTGTTTACCAATTAAACATCAAGAATAATGTGAGCTTCAGAGGCGCTGTTCCAAACAATGACCTGGCTCCTTACTACGCTTCTTGCGATGTTTATGTTACCGCTAGTCGATGTGAGTCTTCCCCCTTACCTCTTTTTGAGGCATGGGCTTGTGGCAAACCGGTGTTTGCATCTTCAATTCCAGCTCATCAGGAATTGCTCTCTGCCTCAAACGCTGGCATGCTATATGAAGTTGGAGATATTGACAACTTATGTGAAAATCTTTCTTACGCCTATGAAAATAAAGATTACTTCAAAAATAATGCACTCGAGTTTGCTAAGCTATACGATTGGTCGCTCGTGGCCGACAGAATACTTGCTATTTATAAAAATCTAACTCACGACTGAGCATTGATTAAATGATAAAACAGAGCCTTGATTTTATAAGATGTCCTGATGATGGAAATCGTGTTATACAAAATGAAGCTATTGTAGAATGCGTAAATTGCAAGCGAGTCTTTAATGTTATGTCAGACAATATGGTAGAACTTTTGCCAAAACGACCCTTTGAATTTAAAGGGTCGATAGGTCAAAAATATCTTGAAAGTTATATTCGGCTTTTAAACGATAAATTTGAGTGGAATCAATCAGCCCACGGATGGGGCGATATTTCAAAAGGTTCTCCGGGTTACAAAAGTTTTATTACGAAGCAGATAAACGATGTTGAAAAGTATTTGGGCGAAAGTGTTAAAGGTATTTTTTGTGACGTTTCAGGAGGCGCTGGAAACAACTCCCTACATTTCGCGAAAACTGCAAAGTTGACGGTACATTGCGATTTAGATGTTAATTCAATAAACGGTGTTTATGAAAAGGCGAAGAGAGCAAATTTGAAAAAGATTTTGTTTGTAAGATGCGATTATCTTCAGTTGCCTTTTGAATCGAATCTTTTTGATTCGATAATTTGTTTTGACTCTCTTGAGAGGGGCTACGAACATGAAGTTAGGTTGCTAAATGAGATGCTTCGTTGTCTGAAGCCTCACGGTCGATTCGTAGTCGATTTTCACAGTAAATTGCGTGTTTCATGTATTCCTTTTTTACAAAATAAAATTGAAAATGTTTTATATGATTATGCTGCATTAGAAAAACTAATGATAAAGTTTGACTTGACTAGCTATAATATTAGCCCGTTTGGATATGTTCCCAATAGCATTGTTCCGCATGAGAAGTTTTATGTTTTTCTAGACGATCTTTCGCGATTCCTACTTCCTTGTGTTCGGTGGATTGTTGCAGGAGAGAAGAATTGAGATTCTTACTGCCTAAAGGCACTTCTCATCTGAATCAGGATTCAACATTGAATAATTGCATAGTGACAACAAGTTGGGATGATGGCCAACTGTTAGACCTAAAATTATCCTCTTTACTTTTAAAGTATGGACTAAAGGGTACGTTCTTTATGCCTCGGGTTTGGGATAATCATAAAGTTGATCCTGACTTGGTGCATGGGTTGAGCGAGAATTTTGAAATCGGGGCCCATTCTTTATCGCATTCTAATTTGACAAGTCTGCCTCTTAAAGACGCTGCTAACGAAATTCAAGGGTCAAAAGAATGGCTTGAAGAGCTTTTACATCATGAAATTGAGATGTTCTCTTATCCTATTGGCAAATACAATAATGATATTCTTAAATTGGTGAAAATGGCCGGATTTAAGGGCGCCAGATCATTGGATTTCCAGATTGCTCTTTCAACTGACCCATTTCATTTAGGCGTAGGCCCTCAAGCGTCGAATGGCTCTCCGATCATCAGGCTAAAAGGGGCATTAAAATCGAATTTCTCTATCAAAGGGCTCAGTAACTGGAGTGTTAACGCCAAATTTTTGTTTGACCACATACTGCAAAAAGGCGGTATCTGGCATTTATGGGGGCACTCCTGGGAAATTGAGAAAAATAATGATTGGCAAAAACTGGAAGACGTTCTGTCTTATGTTTCAAATAGACCAGGGGTTGCCTATTTGGAAAATCGTGAAGTCAGAAAAATAATGTCAGGTTCATCGATAAATTGTCTACATATTTAGAATTTGATGAGACTTGGGGAAAGGCTAAATAATGTTGTTTCTTGATATTCCATACCTCTTACTAAAAATACCTGAAAATAGACGGTAGATTAGTTTTATGCAAACTCAATCATTTCCTGTTTCTACATTTTTTTCAGCTTTCGATAGGTTCAACGTTGCAAAGCTTAGTTCACTCATCGGTTCACCTTGTTTGTGTCAATTAAAAAGGCGTTGTACGTTTTAATGAGAATTGCTCGAATAATGCGAACATTTCAGCCAAAGTTTGGATATTCAGAATATTATCTACTAAAAGAATTGCAAAAACAAGGGCATGATGTTTGTGTTATTACTTCAGATAGTTATTCCCCTGAAGTAACGGTTTTTGATAAATCAATTAATCCTTACATAGGTTCTGGAAATTTTACTGAATACGGTTTAAACGTTTATCGTTTGCCTACATTAGTAAGGGCAGGCAACTTTTTGTACAGTCAGAATCTTAAAGAAGTTTTACAAGATTTTGGTCCAGAAGTTGTACATGCGAGTGATCTTTTTTCTCCTTCTACACTTTTGAGTGCTCACTATAAAAGCGAATTTGGTTACAAGTTATTCGCTGAGTCTATAACTGGTACTTTTAATCCCTTTGGGTTAAACTCCGTTGCCTTTGGAATGTATAGACTTTTGTTTAAGCGTTATCTAAAGAAGAATGTTGATCGTTTTTTTGCGATTGCTGGGGGTTCAAGAATATGGCTTCATAAGAATTTTTCCATATCTCTTGATTCGATTAGTGATTTGCCTTTGGGGGCTGATGATAAATTGTTTGTGCCTAATTTCAAAGTTCGTCAAGTAATGCGAAAAAGCCTGGGTATAATGGATGATGAAACTGCGATTATTTATAGTGGAAAGCTGCTTCCCGATAAGGACCTTGATGTTCTTTTGAAGAGTGCAGGTGTTTTGTTTGATGAGTTTAAGGGTAAGTTGAAGATTATTATAGTTGGAAATGGTTCTGAAAGATATCTTGCTTATCTGAAAAGTTTAGTTAAAACTTGTAGCATGGGCAAGAACGTTATTTTTATTTCAACTGTTGATAGGACTGAGCTTCCTAACTATTATAACGCTGCCGATATTGCGGTTTGGCCTGGGGTTCCTTCTATTTCAATAATTGAGGCCATGTCTACTGGTTTGCCTGTAATAATCTCTGGATATGCGAAGCCTCGAGAGGACGCTTATGATACGAGTCACTTAATTGCTAATAATAACGGTTTCAGTTTCCAAAGAGGCAATATTGCGGAATTAACATCTTGTATACGAACGCTGGCCTCAGATAAATCTTTACGAAATGTTATGAGCGTGAGGTCCAGAGTGTTAGTTGAAAATAAATTAAATTGGACTAAGATAACGGAACAACTTGTTAATACATATCAATCTAAGAAGATTTATGATATAACTCAGCCTTCAATTTCATACTTAGTTGAGCAACCAAATCTATGCATTTATTAAGGTTATAAATTTGTCCAAACAAATTTACAGTGCCTTAAAAAATAGCGATTTATTCGAGCGCGCGCGCGCTCGTTCATTATTGAATTCAAATGATCTAAATATTGATAAAAAAAAATTGCTTCAAGACCGATCGAATGTTGTGGCTTGGGGCTCTTACGGTTCATCTTATTGGCAAAGGTTTTCCCAAATCGTTAAGTTGGTAAAAGTAAGGCATCTTTAAGTGCTAAACTAGGTGATTGTACGAGAGTGTGTTATTTTGGGGCTTATAGTCGGGACAGTGTGAGAACCATAAATAATATTAAAGCTCTTAAGAAAGCTGGGATAGAGGTTGTTGAATGCTGGGATCGTTCTGTTTTGCCTTTAAGATATCTCAGGCTGATTAAAAAGCACATCGGGCTCAAGTATGATGTGATGATTGTTGGTTGGTATGGCCATTCTGTTTTACCTTTAGCCAAGTTGATTACAAGAAAGCCTATCGTGCTTGATGCATTTATTGGTTTGTATGAAACAGAGGTTATTGACAGAAAAAATATAAAAAGTAATTCTTTACGAGCGAAGCTTTATCATTACTTGGATAAATGCCATTTCATTCTTGCTGATGTTTGCTTAGTTGATACGGCTGCCCATCGAGATTATTTTTGTGAAAACTTTAAAGTAAAAAGAGGAAAATTCAAGATATTTTTCGTTACCACAGATGATGAGTTTTACTATCCAAAAGAAGTCACGAAAAAAGATGGTGTTTTTCGTGTTTTATTTGAAGGTGGTTATACGCCTCTTCACGGCATAGAATACATAATCGAAGCGGCAAAATTGCTTGAAAGTGAAAGTGATATCGTTTTTGAATTGATTGGGTCAGGACAAACGTACGAAGAAATTAGGTCTCTTTCTTCCCGAATGAATATTAGAAATATTGAGTTTTTACCTTGGATGGATTATTATAAGGAACTACCTAATTACATTGCAAAAGCAGATGTCTGTTTAGGAATCTTTAGTAAAGGTATCAAAGCTAGCAATGTCATACCGACTAAGGCAGTTGACGCTTTAGCTATGAAAAAACCTTTGATCACGGGTGACTCCCCAGCTGCAAGGGAATTGCTAAAAAATCAAGAAAATTGCATCTTAGTTCCTATGGCTAATTCAAAAGCACTTGCAGAAGCCATCTTAAAATTAAAAAATAACGATAGATTAAGACAACACATAGCTCAAAATGGTTACGAGTTATTTAAACAAAGGCTTTCACCGGAAGTCATTGGAAGAGAACTTAAGTCAAGTTTTCATAGCGTTTTAAAGAGCGATAAATAAAGCAATATGAATTCTGCCTTTTTGCTGAAAGCGGGACATATTTAATTTACTCAGAGTTGGTTTTATAGAACATACTAAGTTTTTCATCGGCTTATTATTCTCGGTAGCTATAGCACTTATTTTCTGGAGGATTTTGATAGTTCCAGGTAGCCTTTTCATTGCTATAACGATCGGAATAATAAGTTTGTTAATCTATAACCATTTAACAGAGGAAAAAGAGCGTTCGGTCTTAATCAACTTTCATATAAAAAAGTGTGTTCTTATAACTGTTGTATTGGCACTTCTTAGTATAATCTTCATTTCTGGTCTTAACACGAGTATCGAATTCATATCATGGAATAAAATTCCTGTCTTAAATTTAATCAGACTATTGTTGAGTTCGCTTTTAACTTTGTTTTCGCCAGGTTACCTTATTTTAAGCTTAGTTGATACTCATAAGTCTTTTAGAGGAACAGAAAAAATACTTTTGTCAGTAATCATAAGTTTACTTCTTCTTCCCTTTTTTGGTATACTTGCCTTCGCACTTGGCTCGAATATCCAAGAAAATGGAGTATTAATGATTGTTCTTCTTAATTCTGCTCTGTTGATAGTCTATGCGCTTAAAAAAGAAAATATCAATGATTCTAAAGGAGCTATTCCGCACTTAAATGAAAAGCTGGCTTTGCTGTCTTTATTTATTTTTATAGCTTTTGTATACATCTTTAGTAAATATTCTCTCAATTTGGCATGGGATTATGGTGACCTGAATAGTTATTTCGGTAGTGCGCTCTCCTTTACAAAGAATGTTTTACCGCATAGCGTTATTGGACCCGGTGCGGAATCACCTTTTTGGCTTTTTATATTCATGGCTGAGTTTTTCGTTTCATCTGGTCTTCCATATATTAACGCCTTTCAGTTTATTCTAATACTCCTCGCCTTTTTGCCTATTCTATCGTTTTATGTTATGGTATCAAGCTTTTTTAAGGAAACAAAACGCCAGATTCCACTTATTGCTACGGTATTAGGCTTCTTTGGAGGTGGACTTGGGTGGATTTATAGTATAGGCTTATTTGCTCATACTCAAACTACACAAGGCCTGTTCAATTTCTTCTCATTTTCTGCTAAAATCGATTCTGGTTACTTAGCGTTACCTACCTTTCCGCTGTATACACTTCTACCCTATTATGTAGCCATAGCTACGATTTTTGTAATGATATGGTTAGTTTATTCAAAAAACACGTACCCAAATGGAATTGTCCGTTATGCCCTAGTATCAGTAACAGTTGCAGCAGGATATTTGATATACATATCATTGATTGTTTTTTTCGTTTTCATTTTTGCCGCCTCGATTATTATTTGGAAGCGTGAAAACCTTCAGCTTTACAGGAGATATGCTATATCCATTATTTTAGGGCTACTCTTAGTTGCGTTAGCTGATGCAATTATGGGAGGCACTTACTATACATACGGGGACGCACTTACACAATATGGATTTTCTCTTTTTTATGGCACATTGGCTTTAGCCGCATTTAGCTATTTGCTTTCGTTCATAAAGGGCTCTGTATGGACCAATATGAAACTAAATTTAAAAGCTAAAAAAGCGAAAATAAAAGTTAGCATTTCTGTCTTGATAGCTGGTTTCTATGGATTATGCTTTGTTATCGTGAACGAGGTCCTTCAAAACTACGGTACCCTGCCGATCGATAACCATGTTGTTCCTTGGTATGCATGGCCTGTTAGATTAGGGATATCTGGTCTAATCGCTTTACCGGGAGCAATCTATCTAATTAAAAGAAGCGACGACATAAGAAGACACTCATTTTTTATATTCTTAATTCCTGTTTCCTTGTTAATTGGGACAATACTTGCAATTTATCCGTTCTATTATGAGGATCGGGTTACTTTTTTAGTTATGGTCCCCATTCTTATATTGGCATCTTTTACTTTGGTTACTTTTTCTGAGAAGATACGTAGAGTGAATTTAAAAGGCAAAGAAGTTCTTCTGGGCTTAGTGCTAACGACAATTTTGGTACTGGGCTTTATGATCCCCTTATTTGCAGAAGAAGCAATTGATTATAATTACTGGTCTAATGGGAATGGTTTGTCAAACTATGAATTGGAAGGTCTAAACTTCTTAAGATTAAATACTCCTGCAAATTCATCCGTTTTGGCGTTAACAGCAAGATCTCAATATCTTTTGCCATATGCTGGCTTATCAGACATGCAAACTCGGGTCGACAGAGATGTATCGACAATTACTGGGATATCATCAATTGACTCAGCATTTTACATTTTGAGTCAATCGCATGTAAAGTACATTTATATTGGCGAAGGAGATTTACCCCAATTGGAAGATTCTAATAGTTTTTCAGGATTTATAAAAGATTATTTATTGAAGTATCTTCCAATAGCTTTTCAAAATCAAGAAGTAACTATATACGATGTGCAAAGTTTTTCTATTCCTACTATTTCAAATACCGCCTTGGTTACGCCAAATCTCGATACAGGATACATTGCAGATGACTTTGATCAAAGCTACAACAATAGCAACCATCTCAATTTCTGTTCAGTTCTGAATCTAGGGAATATGATAACCTTAGAAACAGACAACTCACATAACAATCATGATTTTACAATGAGTGTTAACGTTGATCCGAATGTATTCCCTTATCTGACAATAACATGGAAAACAGATGGCACGAACCTTAACGTTTACTTGGTGGGTCTAAATACAACGTACTATATCACATTAGGCATTTCTGCAAGCTGGAAAACGACAGTGATAAATCTAAACAATTTTTATGATTTTGTTCAAAATAAAACAGTTAGCGTTCAATCAAATGAACAAATTACTGATCTAATTTTCCGAGACTTCGAACCAAACTCTCAATATTCAATTGATTTAGTTCAGTTTAGTGGTTTTTCAAACAATAAACCGATGACTAATTTTCTTTCGCAGAGTATGCTCGCTTTCTCACAGAGCCAATATTCAACGGTTATAGAAAACGATCCAGCTGAGTTTAATTATTCAACCCTTATCTTACCACAGGACCTTAGTATAACTAATCCAATCGAAGACCAAGAATTTAATGATTATATGAACTGGGTAAATCAAGGAGGCCATTTAATTGTTCTGGATAGTTCCGGTATTGTGCCACCTTATGCTGCGCCGAGCTTGGTAACGGACAATTCTGTTGGGTGGTCACAAGAAAACCTTACGGAATGGAGTGCTTCTGGCTGTTCATTCTTATATAATAGTAATGGTGTCACCGTAAATACAAATAGCGCTAATGTAAATCATGACTTTTTATCGCCTGCCTTTAATGTTTCTGTTGGCAGCTATTCCGATATCGTTATCAACTGGAAGACTGATGGGTCGCCTCTTTTTTTAGACATTTATAGCGCTAATAAAGGTTATAGTTACATAGACATGGGCTCATCCACAAGCTGGACGACTAGTGTCATCAACCTAAACAATTTCTACGATGTCGTTTCGAAGACTAATGAGAGTTTGAGCAATGATCAAATTGAAAATATGCTATTTAGAAATTTTGTTAAAAATGCAACATACTCAGTAGATTCCATAACATTTTATAAAACATATCCCTTGCCACCTAATTATGGTTTTTCAAATGATCTATCCTTATATGAAAAAAACAGTGTTTCAGCTAATGGGATTGAAAGTCAATCAGGGACTCTGTCTTTTTCAGCGCCACTCTCAATACCTGTAATAGCTTCATATGATGCAAGTGTAAGAACGCTTGCAAACTATACAAATAATAATATGCCTGTTTGCCCATATATCTTTACCAAGACTGTGGGAAATGGTCAAATTACTTATCTGGAAGTTGCACCATATTTTGACGCAATTGAAGACCTTACAGGCAATATCAGCAGAAGCTTTTTCCAAAACATTGGTTCACTTGTAAATGTGGCCAATTTATCATTAAACGTGGACATACCTAATTGGACAATCTATTTCCCTCAATTTGATTATGTCACAAATCCTGTCGATCTAACGGGAACTATCAACATCAATACAGAATTCGCTCAATTTCCAAATTTAGTCGTAGCGCGTCTCTCAATTACGCCAAATAATAGTGATGAAACAAAAATAATTGGCTTCAATAACTCGGTAGTTACACAAGTTAACTATAATTATCCAGTAAAATCAACACTGATAGCTTCTAACGTTCAATTAGTGAATGAAATAGGTATTGATCATTATTCAAATATCAAAATAAATGGCAATTTCAACGTGACCATGCAAATACCTAAAAATGTTGAAATTAACGTTACAATATTGGAAGGAGAAAATAATTCTGTAACCGAATCATTTACTGATAGTGTAATAACATTTTATCTGATCAATAGCTGTTCATCAGTTGTTCTTGTAAAAAGCCCAACAATCAGCTTAAATGATGGTACAGCTAGTTTTGGGTTGGCTGAAGTTTATAGGAATCATTATGAAATGCCTTTGTATTATGATGACGGTTCAAGTCCTTTTCAAATAGTTGGAAATGTAACTTTCACAATTGAATATTGTGACAATAACGTAAGTTTTCTTAGCAATTTTGATTTTAATGGTAAATGGTCCTGAGAAGCTCATAAGATCACGCAAGTAACAATTCATCTGTAGACTTGTTCAAAGGCACCAATTATTTCTCTAATTGCAATCATGAATAGTCTTAAAAAGATACAAATGAAGGCAAGTCTTAAAGAGTTTTTTATCGGTTCCAAAGCCTTTAAAATATTAAAAAATAACTAATGAACCGCAATAGAAGGCAAGTTGCAAAAGTGGAAAAAATAAACGTAGCCGTAATCGGTACAGGGTTCTGGGGCAAAAATCATGCAAGAGCTTACAAAGAATTGGAATCAACAAATTTGGTGGCTATTTGCGATGTTAATGCTGAAAGGTCACAGGCAATAGCAAGTCAGTTTGGTGTAAAAGCCTACACCGATAGTGCACAAATGCTGAAGGACAAGGAGGTTGAGGCTGTAAGTGTTTGCACTTGGTCAACTGTTCTTGCGCAGGAAGCGCTCAAATCCCTTGAGGCTGGAAAACATGTCTTAGTTGAGAAACCTATGGCTGTTGATTCAAAACAAGCAGAAAAACTTCTCAAGACAGCGCAAGAAAACGGTTTACATTTAACGGTTGGTTTCTTATCACGTTTCATTCCAGGCCTACAGCACATCCGAGATGCGGTTGCAAGCAAGAAAATCGGCGAATTAGTCTGTGCAACCGCAAAAAGAGTTACCCAGTGGCCTGAAAGAATCGGCGATGTAGGCGTAATCAAAGACACCGCAATACACGATATAGATGTGATGCAGTACCTAACCGGCGAAGATCCAACCGCAGTCTTTGCCAAAACCGGAAACATGCGTCACAAGCAATTCGAAGACTATGCCCACATAATGCTCACGTACAAGAATGGAAAAAGCGCCTTTATTGAATCCAACTGGCTAACACCCTACAAAACACGAACATTAACCGTTACGGGAAGTGACGCCATATTGAGGCTCGACTATATGACTCAAGAACTTTTTATTGAAGATGCAAAACAAACTTTGCAACCAAGATATCCAGTAATTGAGCCTCTCAAACTCGAATTGCAACACTTCGCCGATTGCATAACTGAAAAGAAAAAGCCTCTGCTAACAGGAATCGATGGCTTAAAAGCATTAAAAATAGTTGAGGCAATAATGGAGTCTTCAGCAAAAAACAAAGTAATAAAAATGGAATAATTGTTTCTTTTTTAGGTGGAGCTTAGCAGATTAACACATAACCTGCCTGTCCTGCTCACCCTCAAATTTGCTAACTCGCTTTGTGACCTTTTGGGTTTCAGCAACTATCTTGGGGTCTTTCATTTCTTCTATCTGCATCTCATTGCTTTCCAGTATGAGCTTTAACATTTCAGGTTCAAGTTCTCCAAGCATCAGCTTCGAATTCGGAAGCAAACAGTGACCACCAATCACATCTGGAAACATAACGGGTCTATCATGCCTAACCAGGTGCGTATTCTCAATAAAATCAACTGCCTCATCGAAATCAATTTTAATATCTGGATTAACTGCAGAGTACTTTCGTGATAGTCGATGCATTTTTTGGAAAAATACAATCATCCATGTTCGATAGGTCGTCTCGAATAATTTGGCAAACTCTGTGTCTGTGCAGTTAGAAAGAAGCTTTGTTTTTAATCCAGCCAAGGCGAAGTGCTCTTGAGCTGCAATACCCGCTTCAGGCGTGGCGCCTCCAACGTACTTTGTCCAGCGGCTAAACTCTTTTTTCATGTACTCTTTGTTTTTGTGCACTCCACGGCAAGGTGAATGTGCTATCAGGCCGCCGCATTGCTTATACAACTCCATTGTTGTACCAACCGGAACTGTGCTGTTCACGATTGTAAGTTTAGGGTTATATTTTTCGATATAACTTTTCGCAATAGCAATAAATTTGTCTTTTCTAGGAACTGGAATGCAAATCTGCAAGACCTCAAGTCCGCCAACGATCGATTCAGATTGACTTAACTCTACGATGCCCCATTCTTCCATTTTCTTTTTATCAAGATCAAAACCATACACTTTGAACTTTTGACTATCTTTTAGAACGCTAAATATTGTTCCTCCAATCTCTCCAAGACCAACTACAAGAACTGTTTGCATAATACCTCCTCTCTTTGGAAAGCCTAACATAAGTTAACAATTTAAATTATTCGCAAATAGAAATAAGAGGTTGCTTGCAGATTATGCCTTTACAATATCTCAATGAGTGTTTTCGCGATGAAATCTATTTGTTCATCCGTTACGCTTGGGTGAATAGGTAATGACAACACTTGTTTGGCGGCTTTTTCTGTTTCCGGCAGATTAAATCTTCCAAAGGTTTCTTTATAGTAGGGCATTTGGTGAACTGGCGTAGGATAGTATGCTTCAGCACCTATGCCCTTGTCATGCATTTCTTTAATTATATTGTTACGCATGCTTTCTGTGGCATCATTTATGCGGATAGTATACAAGTACCAACTAGACTTCCGGTTTTTAAGCTCTGAAGGCAACTTTATTTTATCTATTCCCTTCAAGCTTTCAGTAAGCCTCTCGGCATTTCCTTCACGCTTCGCAAAAAAATCAGGCAGCCGCGCAAGTTGAACAATGCCTATGGCGGCTTGTATCTCAGTCATACGGTAATTCGTACCTAACATGAGCGATGAATACTTAGCTTTTTCTCCATGCGTCCTAATCATACGCACTGTATCCGCCAGCTTATCATCATCTGTTGTGACTACCCCGCCTTCTCCAGTGCCAATGTTTTTAGCAGCATAAAGACTCCAACAAGCAACATCAGCCAAGGCACCTGCAGGCTTTCTCTCATACGTTGCACCATGAGATTGAGCGCAATCCTCAATAATCGCCAAGCCATTTTTGCGCACAATTTCCCTTATGGGCTTAATATCGGCTGGCAAACCATAGAGATCCACAGGAATTATGGCTTTTGTTTTCGGCGTTATTGCTTTTTCGACATCTTCTGGCGATAGCGTAAAAGTTTCAGGATCAATATCAGCAAATACCGGTTTCCCTCCAGCTAGCACCACAGCCTCAGCTGTTGCAACGAAAGTAAAACTAGGCAGTATAACCTCTTCACCAGCTTTGACGCCGGCAGCCATAACAGCAGCATGCAAAGCGGCAGTGCCTGTGTTAACAGCTATGGCATTTTTTACTCCTGCAAACGCCGCGTAATTCTTCTCAAACTCAGTAACCTTTGGACCTGCACCTAACCCGCTGGTAAGCATGCCGCTCCTCATAACTTTAACAACGGCTTGGATTTCTTCTTCGCCTATACTGGGCAGATTAATAGGAATCAAATCTCCGTCTCCTACATTTGACTCCACTTTTTAGGGATAAACCCTATTTCAACCTATCGATAGTTACGAAGCCTATAGACAACTTTTTTATGGGCTAAAAGCTGCTTAATCATGTAGGAAACAAGTTTTCTCTTAAGCAAATGTATAACCTTTTGACCCATAGGTATGTTAAAGACCAAAATCAAATAGCGTCAAAGTCACTTGGTAGTCTTTCATGAACCAGAAAACTAACTACGTTATAATTTTATTTCCACAAACTAATCTATTCTTGAAGGGAATATCCCCTTAGAGAAGGCAACAGATTTTCGAAGTTTGCGGTATTCGCTTTTGGACAAGGCAAAGGCTGGCACTTGCTTGAACGAATCTTGGTGTTCGTACAGCGTTTAAAGAACTTAATTCTGAGTTTCGACGCTTATCTGATAGGCACTAACAGTATTATCATACGAGTATTATCATACGTTAGTGTAATGTTCCAGCTTTGAGCGGATGGTAAAGCGGAGATTGAAACTGAAGCGCGCTTTATGTTTAACATGCTGAGTGGACCGCCGCCGGTTGTTGAGTAGGTTGTTTTCTGGTACTCGGACATCAAGCTTTCTGTGTAGGTTTGAGATGGGGTTCTTATTGTGACATTTATGTTTCCGGTTCCTTGCCATGAAAGGGTAGTTATTAACCTGAGTCGTGCCCTGTGGCATAAGAGCCAAAAGGTTCGGCGCTTCTTCAGCCTCTTTTTTCAAAAGTTAAGCATGGGAATGAAAACAGTCAAAGGTGAATTTACAACAACTTATCGAAGTATTGTCCATTATTTTTATTCTTTTATCTTCAATTGCGTTAATTACGCAAAAGATCATTTTAACTAGTTGTTTTTCTGAATTCAAAATTCACAAACCTTTTTATGCATATCAGGTGAAAGATGGGTTTTATGGGCATTGAGAGGTTGGCGACAAAAAGAGAGCATGATGGTTTTCCGTCTGTTAGAATGTTAGCTCAAGCTAAGAAGCTTGCGTTAAGACGTCGTGTTTGGTTTAATCTTCTCAATCGGGTTGAACGTGGCATCATAGATCTCACAGTAAAATACGTCGGCAGCATTAAGAGCAGAACGTTGGCCAAAGTAGTGGCGGCCATAATGAATAAGCTTCAGTTTGCAGTGGAGACCATGGTTGAACGGTTGGTGAGGACTGTTGGTTTGCCTTTAGCCCGGAAAAATAGTGAAATTGCTGTTAGCTGGGGAAATTGTTTAGCTTCTATGTGGGCTGATGACCTTGCTTTTGCTAGGTTTTTGGTGGTTAGCTTTGGCAAGGAATAGAGTACTTTTTGTTTTTCTGAGGTTAAAGTTTGGTTTTATTTAATGACCCTAACGCGGCTTTAAGCGATTCAGTGTTCAAATTGATTTAATTGAAAGTTGCTTTTGTATTTCTCCATCCATTTGATGGCTCTCTTGGTTCCACAGTTAGAGTAAGAGAATTAGCAATCAGTCTACACAAATTTGGTGTTGAATCCTACATTCTTACGCCTTATGAGAGCAGTTATCGCCTTACCGAGGGCGTGAATGTAGTGTCAATCGGCGGGTATATGAAAAAATTTGGTTTGGCCAATTACTTGTATAAAGCCAGCAAGTTGGCTTACTATAATCCGTTTTTCGTGCGCCATTTAATGTTAAATCGAAAACTCCAAGCTTATTTCGCAAAGAGTTTAGCCGCAATCATCCAGAAGACTATTGAAAAAATAGGCGTTGACATAATTCAGTTTGAGCAAGATGTTGCATTGTCTGCCGCTGTCGAGTTAAAAAAGAAAACAGGTTTACCCATAATTGTTGACATACATAATATACTTAGTGAAGAGCTTGTTGGCGCCGGCGTAATAAGGCGAGATAGTAACGAATTCTTTGGATTGCAGAAAGCACAGGCTGAAAATCTTAAACATGTCAATTCGGTCGTTGTTGTGAGCGAGATGATGAAAAAGTATGTTTCTGAGACTTATACATTACGCTCAGAACAGATCTTTGTAGTACCCCCTGGTGCGCAATTACAGAAAACGAGTTTAAAGAAAACGGTTACTGCGCCGAGAATAGTTTATTCAGGTTTGGTTTCATATAGAGAACATTTGGACCTGTTTGTAAATTGCATGCCTATAGTGCGTGAAAGATTCAAGAATGCAGAATTTTACATAACAAAAAAAGGCAACGCGTTAAACAAAATAGAAAGATTGGCTAAGAAAGTGGGGGTGAATCCGACCTTTTTCTGGTATTCTAACAAAGAAGACTTCTTTGAGTTTCTCTCGTCCTGCCACGTGGGTGTACTTCCTTCGTCAAACGATTTGGCCAGGCAAATGGGTACGCCAGTTAAACTCTTTGACTACTTATCAGTTGGATTACCCGTGGTAGCGAACGATGTAAATGCTTGGACACAAATCATAAGTGATGAAAGTGTTGGAATAGTTACAGCAGATGACCCTAAGAGTTTTGCAGATGCAATAATCAAATTACTAGAAAATCAACAACTTCGAGAACAGTACAGCTGTAATGCAATCAACTCCGTAGCGGATAGATATTCTTGGGGCAACTCAGCGAATCGACTAATGCAGCTATTTACTAAGTATAAACCTTAAGTAAACAGAACGGCTTTACACTTTTTGCCAGAGATTAAGACCTAGTGTCTAGAAGAGCTAAACTGTTATGTGCCTGAGGGAATTAGACATCAGGTACAAGCTCAGCCTAAATAGTTTACAAGATTGAGTCAAGCAGCGGCAAAGGAGTATTCGTCACAATGAGTAGAAATCTGTTCTGGAGAATGTTCAGCCTTTCGATAACTTATCCTATTGCCTTTCCTACGCTCATAGCGTACGCTGTAAGCAAAGACTTACGTTATCTTGATTTCCTTTATTCTATTCGATCTGCTACTCACGGTGTTCCAAGAGGAAATGGTTTAAGGGTTTCAAAACAAGATGGAATTGAGTTGCTATTTCCATCTAGGGAAGATCCTAATTTTGAGGATGTCTTTTTAAGAAATGTTTATTTTCCGTATAAACCCCAGAAAACAGATGTAGTTTTTGATATCGGCGCTCATATGGGCTTTTTTACGGCAAAAATAGCAAAGCATGTTGATAAAGTCGTGGCCTTTGAGCCTGACCCCAAAAATTTTGCTTTCCTGTTAGAAAACCTTCGACGAAATAAATTAATCAATGTCGTTGCACTGAATTTTGCTCTGGGAAAGGAAGATGCCTCTCTATTTCTAGAGAGACATTATGGTCAGGGCAGAACAAAAGTCACAGACCAAGATACGGGATACCGCATTAACGTTAGATCAGTTAACTCAATAGCACAGAGCTTAGGTTTAAAGCCTAACGTCATTAAGATTGACACAGAAGGTTATGAGCTACCAATTTTACAGGGGGCTAAATCAATTATCGATAATAATAAACCCAAGTTCCTTATCGCAGCCTATCACTACCCAGGCGAAGTAAGCGATGTAGCAAAGTACTTGTCAGCAAACCATTACCTATGTTATCGCTATGACGTTCCACATACTCTTCAAAAAACTAAAGAATCATACATTTATGCGGAACCGTTAAAAAATGAGTTATTCAAATCATGACTGCCGATAAATTGACTACTGCCATTGTTGATGACTTCAGTCCTTATAGCTGCAATCTTATCAATGAAGGGTTGCTTCATGAGAAGGTCAGTATCCTTTTCTACGGGCCGAAAGTGAGACTCAACAAGTTCTATCCGAAATCTAACTTCAAAAACACGAAGCGCATTTGGACACAAACGCTATTCCCATTTCAAATTTTCAGGCAAGCAATTGTTGACAAACCCGATTTAGTTCATATTCAACATGAAATAAACACTTTTGGGCCACTTTACACAAACCTTTTTTTCCCGTTTCTTCTTTTTTTGCTTAGACTAACTCGAAGTAAAGTAATTATAACTGAGCATTCTGTATTTGATCCCGACGAGTTGTACAAATCCTCGAATTTCAGAGTAAAGAGAAGCCTTTCAAAATTGCCATTCCTATTTTTCTATTTTATTACTGGAAGAATAACAAACAAAGTCATTGTTCACGACCATGTATTCAAAGAACAGCTGAAAAATCTTTACAAAATGCCAGAGAATAAAATCGCAATTATAGCACACGGAGTATCTCCATGTAAATCAATCACTTCAAGCACTAAGAATGAAGAATTAGCTACCAAGTTACAGGACAAGAAGATTGTTTTATTTTTTGGTTTCCTATCTCCCCGTAAGGGCGTTGAGTATCTACTTCAAGCGTTTAAAAACGTAACAATTGACTACACTAATTGTGTTCTAATAGTGGCGGGGGACGCTCCAAAGCAATATATCAATTATAAGAAAAGACTTAAAGCAATGACCTCCGAACTGGGCTTACAGGAAAAAGTAATTTTTACTGGGTTCGTTGAAAATGAAGTGGCAGACTATCTATTTTCGAGAGCGTTAATCTTCGTTCTTCCTTATACATTTTCCTCTGCAGCCAGCGGTCCACTCTCAACAGCTATGCAAAATGGGTTGCCAATAATAGCTACTAGGACGTACTACTTCCAGGATGTATTGAAAAATAACTATGACTCACTGCTTGTGCCCCCCAGTAACTGCGAATTTCTAGCTAAAGCAATTTTGAAGTTATTAGAAGACGAAACTCTGAGACAGAAGTTCTCAACAAATATAAGAAAAAAAGCCGAACAATCATCATGGCGAAAAATAGCTAAAATGACGGTCGAATTATACGCGAAATCGACCGGGTCCTATCGATAGAATGAGCTTTACATCAGTGATTTTTAGCTATGATAAGTCTCCTTATAAATAAAATCGAATTGTTCCTCCTTCCATGCTCTGGGACTTCTGTATGCAATTAAAAGATAAGTTATCAAAATATCTATTTAATCTGAGTGAACAGAGAAAGGTGAAAAATGCATACAGCATCGCACCAGAAAAATCAAATGCGCCTAAATCAAAACATGTACACGACGTGATCTCAATTCCATCGAGTTTCTTGAGAAAATTGTTGTTGTGCCTTGCGGGTCTTCCATTCGTTATTTTTGCCGTCTGGTTACTTGTCTTGCCATTCTTTAAGACTAGTTTGTTAGTCGGTTGGGACACGCCAGACTACTTGTATTCTGTGAAAATATTAGCTGTCGATGGAATTGGCAGCTTTTTGAAATTCTGGATTTACAATCGCTATGTGTATTCGTTGATCTTGTACCCTTTTTATCTAGCGTCTCCTAATAGCCTTTTTGTGGTCGCACGCGTACTTCCAGTAGCGTTATCCCTTTCCTCCATCTTTCTTGTTGGTTTACTTCTTTCCAAATGGTTTAAAGATAATGTAATAGCGCTTTTGGGTGTTATCTTTTCCTGTGTGTGGATTGCCCCTTACATTCTAGCGTCAAACCTCTTTGATCAACTGTTGACTTTCTTTCTAATCCTTATCTGGCTCATGTTTGCTTTTAAACCTCAGAAACGAAAGGTACAGATTTTGCTCTATATAGTATTTTTCGTTGCAGCTATTTCGCATGTTTACACCGTAATCTTTCTCTATATTGCTTTCTTGCTTTCGTATCTTACAGTATTCGTATTGGAGTTTAAAGATAAAAATCAATCAAAAATAATTAAGAAAACAGTTGCTCATTTTGTGATTCTGGGTTGTCTCATTGCCACCCCTTTAATCATGTCCACCGCGCTCACGAGTTCTCTAAGGATATTTGGTACTTTGATGAATCCCCATCAAATGCAAGAAACGGTTTACAGCCCAATTGCAGGAGGTTTAGTTTTTATTTCATTTGGGGGAAATGCACTATACATTTTGCCATTTGCCATCCTTGTAGTGGTCGGATATCTAATAAAAACTGATTTGCATGAAAATAAATTGAAATACTCATTTATCTTATGGTGGGCAACACTTGCCCTATGCTTGCTTCCAGTCTCATACATTTTTCCCTTTCTAGTTAGTCTTACAGAAAGAATGATCATAATTTTCCCAGTCCCTATTTTGCTGGCTCTGTTTGCACGGAGACTTCAGTTAATGATAAGCAAGCTTCTAAACGGCATTCAAGGCCTCAAATTAAGAACACTATTTCGATCTCCTTTGTTCAAAGGGGTTATCATAGCTTCAATAGCTATTCCGCTGTTCATTGTAAATATAAATCCGATAACAACAAATGCCAGTCTTTACTCACAGGCCTGGCTTACTCAAGAAACTTCGAGTAGCTTGCAATGGATAAGTCAAAACATGCGATTTGCTCAAGAGCCGCTTTTCGTTATCGATTCCACTGAGTCGATTATGGCAGGACAGATAGACCTTTGGGATAACGCGATAGGCGCTTATGTTGGTCCACATTATACATATGTTGGGCCAATTGGGAATCTAATCAACATGCGATTGACAATTTTTAGTTCTTCCCAGTGCAACTTTTATTCTCAGGAGTACTTTAATCAACTGAACGCATCTGGGATTCTTTCTTATGAGGGCCTCAATAGGACAATCATATTATTGGACGGTTTCTATAATATTCAACAGGATGAAGAAAAATACGTCCAGAGTATCGCGCCGGGAATCTCAACAGTTATTTTCGAAAAACTCTGGACTGATAGAAATCAAATGAATGATGTCACTTTGAATGCCTATGCTGACGCCACGGAAAAACTTGGGCCTTGGTATGGAGTAGCCAGAAATTGGTCCTCCAATCCTTATGTTTTGGAACTTTACTCAAATATCACCAATCAAGAATTGTTAAATTATCGCTTTTACATTTACGCTTCTGCCAATTATTCAATCAATGTTCGCTACTTCGATTTCTCTGGATACAATAACTCTATAGATTTCAAAATTGACAACCAAACAGTTTATGCCTTAAATTATACAGGAACCGAACAACCCGTAGAGACTACGGTGGCAGTCGCATACCTCGCAAATGGATTGCACGACATCTCGATCCAGCCAAAGGGCAATGGACCAATGATTATAGACCTCGATTATATTACAATACAATATGATAATCCTCCTTGAGATGTGCTGGGAAGGAACTCGCAAATCAACTCGTGTAGTTTAACTTAGTAGAGCGTAATTCGAATGTTTTGGGTATCAACCACATTCAGTTTAATAGTTCAGTTGATGCAGAAGGGTGCTTATACGAGGCACTTACTTAAAACGCCAACATATTATGAAAGCGTTTACATACTTAGTGCGCTCTCTTCAAATGATTTCGTCCTAAATTATCACGAAAACTATATTATGATTCAGGAGGAAATGTTGCATCAAATCGGGTAATGCAAAGGCCTTGTCAAATTTGGAAAACATTTTGTGTGTAGATGTTGAAGACTGGTATCATCCGGAATATGTTAAAAAGTTTTCTGGAAGTAAAGAAATACGTGTAACTCAAAATGTTGATGCCGCTATACAACTTCTAGATAAATGTGATGTTAAGGCCACATTTTTTGTCGTGGGGGAGATAGCTGAAGCTTGTCCAGAAATATTAGATAAAATCGTAAAGAGCGGTCATGAAGTTGCTTTTCATGGATATTATCATGATACATTGTGGGGATTAAGTCCTGAAGTATTCCGGGTTGAAATTAAGAAGTATAATTCTTTAGTTAAGTCAATAACGGGATGTGAATGTTTAGGTTTTAGGGCTCCATCCTATTCCTTGGATAACCGAACTAAATGGGCTATAGACGTGTTGGAAGAAGAAGGTTTTGCATATGATTCAAGCATTTTTCCTATCCGAACGCCGCTTTATGGAGAACCACGCGCTCCGATCATGCCTTACAACCCTTCGTCAAAAAATATTACTAAACAAGACACCTCTCGAAAATTCATGGAATTTCCAGCCCTTGTTTACCCTATAGCTGGCCTTAAAATACCTGCGGCAGGAGGCTTTTACTTACGGTTATTACCTTTATTCATTTTAAAGAGAGCAATTAAAAGGATGAATAAACAAGGTTTTCCAGCAGTATTTTCTTTTCATACCTGGGAGATAGATCCGAATACACCACGACTAAAACTTGGAATTTACAAATCCTTTGTTACTTATCATAATCTTCCGCACACCTCAGAAAAACTAATAAATTTAATTTCTGCCTTCCGTTTCACAAGTTTTAAGCACTACTTAGAAAAAAATAATTTGTTGTGATTTATTACTTACTTTAAAATTAGAAAACTAAACAACAGTAATGAAAAGTGATGCTATGGAAAACCCAGAAGAAATCAATGAACGAGAACTCATGCAATATTATGGATATAAAGGACGGCTTGGAAATATTAAGCTAAAAGTACGGCTTTTAAGATCATGGATTCTACAATGGCTTGCATCAATTTCGCCATCCTCAAATTTGGCGGTAATATTTCAGCGTGCACGAGGGGTCAGTATTGGCAATCATGTGTTCATTGGTCCAAACGTTCAGATTGACTTAGTTTACCCCCAATTGGTAACGATTGAAGATTATGTGAGTATAGGAATGTATTCTATGATTTTTGTACATTCAAATCCAACTTGCTCAATATATTTAAAAAAGAATTTTTACCCAAGAGAAGTAAACCCTGTTATAATAAGAAAAGGCGCTTGGATTCCGCCAGGTACTATTATCTTGAATGGAGTAACAATCGGAGAAAACAGCATAATAGGCGCTGGCAGTGTAGTGCTAAAAGATGTGAAACCCTACACTATTGTTGGAGGAGTTCCAGCACGACATATTAAGGATCTTGATTTAAGCAGTAAACAAAAAAATTAATGATATAGAAAAGCTGGGTATGTAAGATTGCCAACCTTAACTTACCATTTTCCTATTTGTCCAGTCATAAAATCCCTTACCCGATTTTCTTCCAAGATCACCTGTGTCACTCATTTCTTTTAATTGAGGATGTGGATAGAATTTTGGACCAATTTCTTTTCCTAGAATCTTATCGATTGCAACTACCGTATCTACACCTATTTGATCTATTAGCATCAATGGACCTATAGGCCATTTCAATCCTAATTTTATAGCCTTGTCTATGTCCTCTTTTTCGGCAACACCCGAATAATATAAATCTACAGCTTCATTTAGCGCGGACATTAGTATTCGGTTGACGATGAACCCTGGACAGTCTTTCTTTAGGACAACTGTTTCTTTTCCCATTTTGTGTGCTACTTCTAAAACGGCTTTAACTGTTGAATCAGAGGTTTGCTTACCCTTTGTAACCTCGACTAATTCCATTAACTGAGCAGGATTAAAAAAATGCATTCCACAGAAGTTTTCGGGATAAGTCAATGCAGCTGCTAATTCAGTTATCCGAATAGATGATGTGTTCGTGACAACTATCGCATGATCGGAGGCAATTTTCCCTACCTCTCTTAGAAGAGCTTTCTTGGATTCCTTGTTTTCCGTCACCGCTTCAATTATGAAATCAGCTTTTGAGATTGCATCTTGTAGATTTGTGGTTCCATGAATCCTCTCTAAAGTTTCTTTCATTTCTCTCTCTGCTATTTGACCTTTTGCAACAGACTTCTGTAGCCAATCAGAAATTAGGCCCATACCTCGGTCAACAAATTGTTGGTCTGTGTCACATACAATGACTTCGTATTTACCAAATTGTGCTGCTGTTAGGGCTATTCCATGTCCCATTACTCCTGCACCTATAACTGCAATATTCTTAATTCTAATCAAATTTCCATCTCCTGCTGCCAGTAGATTTCATTATTCTTAAAACTTATAATAAGGTTTGGAGGTCTAATTATTCATTTTAAACCCCAAAATTGCGAAATTAAATGTTTACTGTGGAAATTTCAAGAAAAATGTTAATTATGCATGAAGATAATACATATCGCTAAGAGGGCAATATTCCAACGGGAAAACCTCATCCTTACTCTTACCTTTAGAGTGAGCATTTAATATCTTTGAAGGTCCGAGTTTTCTCACTTTTTAGTTTTATTATTATCTTTTTAGCTTGTGAGTGTTGGTTTCGATGTTGTTGAGCCGTTTAGCTGTGTCCATCCGGAGAAAGTGTTTGTTCCCAAGTTCATGCTGCTTGTCCAGAGGCTACTGCCATCCGATCCCACAACGGCGATAAGAAGAGTGTTTGTCAAAATTGTTGCGGACGGTGAGTCAGGCGTTGTTCCTGAGGG
>JBEKPG010000005.1:0-77888 GCA_049520955.1 Bathyarchaeia archaeon
TAACGTTTATTGGGATGAACAATTAATTTAATCTTAGTCGTAAGTAGCTAACATAGTTAATATATAGAAAAATAAAATGTTCGATGTGGATGATTTGTAGATGGCAAATATTGATGTGGACGTACTTTTAACTGCTGACAGAACATTGATGAGCAATTATCACGGCAATGAATTCCTAGGCTTTGGTACGTGTGCTCCTTCTAACTTTATCCCCGATGTCCTATACAGTTACCTGTTTTTCCCACCGATTAGGACAAACAAGGGGCTTCCAACTGCCGCACCTTACGGCTTAAGAAAAATCGAAGCTCAATTGCTAAAAGAAGGCTTCAACGTCTTAACGGTTAGCCCTCAGCATCTTCGAAAATACCTTAAAACCGCTAAAGTTATTGGCATTCACACTATGGACCCGTTTGGTTTCGGTCCTGCATCAACTACCTTGGCATCTGTTTTTCATAAAGAGCCGTTCTTAGCAAGGCACTTCAATGCGTTGGTAACCAGTCCTATTATTAGAGAAGCCAAAAGAAACGGGTTAAAGGTTATAGTTGGTGGTCCAGGTGCATGGCAGTTCCGCTATAGACCGCAGCTTGTCGAAAAGAAGGCGATAGATTGTGTAGTTGAGGGGGAAGCCGAAAACGTTATTGGTAAAATTTTCAAAGCAGCCCTAAACGGCGAGGAACTCCAGTCTCATTACGAAGTTTCAGCTAAGGACGCACCGCGGCTGGAAGATATTCCTGACATTGTGCAGCCTTCCGTTAATGGTTTAATAGAACTTGGAAGAGGTTGCTGCAGAGGATGCGAATTCTGTAACGTTACACTCAGACCTCTACGCTGGTATCCTTTTGACAAAATCGTCCGCGAATTAGCCGTCAACGTCGAATTAGGTAAACATCGTGTTATCTGTCTGCATGCTGAAGACGTAATGTTATATGGTTCCCAAAACGCAGTGCCCGATGACCAAAAACTGCTAAAGCTTCACGAGTTAGTAATGAGCAAGGTGCACTCTATCAGTTGGAGCCACTGTTCATTAGCTGCTGTAGCCTCAAAACCCAAGCTTGTCTCTAAACTCTCAGAAATTATACTTCAGAAACAAGCATGGTGGGGAGCAGAAATTGGCATTGAGACCGGTTCAGCTGAACTCGCCAAAAAAATCATGCCAGCAAAGGCACTTCCCTTTAAGCCTGAAGAATGGTCTCAAGTTGCCCGACAAGGTTTAGGAATAATGCATGATCACAAGTTGATTCCGGCGGGAACACTTATTGTTGGGCTTCCCGAAGAAACTGAAGATGATGTAATAAAGACGATGGAGCTTGTAGACGATGTTAAAGATTGCAGAAGCCTTATCGTTCCCTTATTCTTTGTTCCTTTGGGCAGGTTGAAAAGCAAGGACTGGTTCACACAAACAGAAATGAATGAACTCCACAAACAACTAATGTACCAATGCGCGGAACACAGCCTGCGCTGGGTTGACAATCTCTTAGACATGTCCTTCATAGACAAGGGGTACCGCGTTGCTTTGAAAGAATTTTACAAAGTCTTCGCAGGCCTAGCAAAACGACAATTAAGACGCTCTGAAATTACAGAACTTCAGTAAAAACTTTGGATTTTTCTTCGCTAACTTCCTTGCTATTCTTATATTTGTAACTGGATTTAATTTGGTGTAACCTTATTACTTTCATTTTAATTCAGTAATTGTGAGGCAGTGAAATTGTCAAAGGATTCAAGCGCAAAAGAAGACTACAAGATAATCGTTGTCAAGAATGGGCCGTACCTAGTTTCTGGAAGTACCCCTTTGTTTACCGCGACAATATCATGTGACGCACATGGGATTCCAGCCCAATGGGTGATGGGAAAAAACTTGAAGACTACGGAAAATTATTTATTGTGCAGGTGCGGGCAATCCAATAACAAGCCGTTTTGCGATAGTACTCATTTGAAAGTGAATTTTGACGGAACAGAAACAAGTGACGATGAGCCTTTTGAAAAAATGTCTAAGGAAATCGATGGCCCCGAATTGAGGTTGAAGGATGCAGAAATACTCTGTGCTTCAGCACGTTTTTGCCATCGTGGCGGAGACATTTGGGAAGCTATTCCTCAGTCAAACGATCCGAAGGTTAAAGAAAACGCGATAGAAAATGCTTACGATTGCCCCTCAGGCAGGCTTGTGGTTGTAGATAAGAAAACTGGTATGACACTTGAGCCTGATCTAACCAAGTCGATTGGAATAATTGAAGACCCAAGCAAAGGGGTAGGTGGACCATTTTGGGTTCGAGGTGGAATTCCAGTTTACTCTGCGGATGGCAAACTCTATGAAGTGCGGAATCGCGTGACTCTTTGTCGATGCGGAAAATCCACAAATAAACCATTTTGTGACAGCAGTCACTATCCAGAAGAAGCGGACAGAGAACCAGAGAGGCCGAGAGAGGTGAAAGAAAAATGAGTAAGAGATCGAAAGAACAAACTGAAGAAAATATTGAGGACGTTTTGAAGTCTAAAGATAAAGCATTCGTGCTCTTCTATGCTTCATGGTGTCCATTTTCCCAAGAGTTCCTTCCTGCTTTCACAGAATATTCCAAGGCCAATCCGAAGGAGTGTTTAAGCGTTGTAGTAGATGACAAACCAGACCTATGCGATAAATACGCAATCGAATACTACCCTACTGTGCTTCTTTTCAAAAAGGGAAAGGTGCACAAGAGACTTGATGCCATTCCCGGAGCGGGATTAACAAAGAAGGAACTGGCAAAATTCACAGAAAGCGGCAATCAACCTTAAAACACTTGACTTACACATTAATTAGCCGGCGCCACAATACATTGTAAATGAATCATTTAAGGCACAGAATACCCGACCTTGCTCTTGGCAAATAACGAGGTTGTACAGAGCTCACCGTGATGGCGCAAGGTCCCAGGAAATTCTTCTTCCAATTCAGAAATTTTGGGTTTTATTTCCATTTAGTTAGTATTTCTTCTCTTTGGAAGGTTGCTTTGCTCAAGGAGAATAGGGCGATGTCAGCGACGGCTAAGACTGCTGATACGATTAAAGCAAGCAGACTAATGGGGATTGTTGTGATTTGGACTGAGAAAACCAATAGAAGTATCAGGGGTAAAACTACGAGGGTTCCTAGCTGCTGAGCTGCTCGTATGTCGTTTACCCTGGAAGATATGATGATGTTGGCTTCAACACTTAAAATACAGGCTAAAGGCGCCATTAAACCAAGTATTAACGCTAAATCTGCGTTGGGAAGCAAGAAAAGCCCGAACTTAATGTATGACCAAACATCCATGATTGTTATGAATATTGCTGCGCCGATGTAAGTTACTCCAATAGTGGGGAGGAAGGTGGCTAAGCTTTTGCCCAACAGTAACTCACCATCAGTTGTTGGAGTCGCCAATAAGGGTTCAAGGCTTTTTTCGATTTTTTCGCCAACAATACTATACGAACCCATTATCGAAGGAAGAATCACGGGTATAAGAACAAAATATGTCGAACCTATGTTTGCGAAGGTATTAGCAGCGTTAATGAATTGAGCTTGAGTAAGCGAGCTCGCTTGGGCTCCTAAAGCATAAATGAAAATGAGCGGAAGCACCACTCCTACTATCAAGGGCAGGGAAACTAAAGAGTAGAGGATGTACTTGTTTTTCTTGAATACACTCAAGTCTTTCGAAGTCACTATCCACGACTTCCATAATCTCATTGCACCGACGCCTCCCTAATCAACTTCAAATAAACATCTTCAAGAGTAGACCGCAACTCCGTGACATATTGGATGCTGCCTCCAGCTGCTACAATCGCCCGCACCAACTCGGGATTGTCTCTCTCCGGATTGTCGATGTCAAGAATTAACTTGTTGTCGCTGGTTTTCAGGTTCTTTACTGTACTCAACACTCTAACGGCGGCTAAAACCTGACTGGTGACACTTTCAAGGTGAACTATGGTTTTTCGATTGTAGAGGCTTCGCTCTAAGTTTTTTGGCGAGTCAACCACGATTAGCCGAGTTTTGAGGATGCCGATGCGGTCGCAGAGCCGTTCCGCTTCGTCTAAGTTGTGAGTGTTCAGGAAGATGGTGTGTTTCTCTTTTTTGAGGTCAAGAATAAAGTCTCGAACTGTTTTTGATGCTTCAGGGTCCAAATTAGCTGTGGGTTCATCCAGAAACAACACCTGTGGGTCATGAATTAGAGCTCGGGCGATGGCGATTTTCTGTTTGGTGCCTTTCGAAAATGTGCCCACGGCGTCATCTCTGCGCTCCCATATGCCAAGCAACCTCAATAGATGTTCAATATTTTCTCGCCGTTTCGCTTCCGGGACCTCGTAGAGTTTTCCGTAAAAGTCAAGGTTGCGGTAAGCACTCAGGCTGTCGTATAAGCCGACGTTTTCGGGCAATATGCCAACCATTTTTCTTATTTTGAGACAGTCTGCTTCATTGTCAACTGCAAATTCTCCTATATGGGCATTGCCGCTGGTTTTGCCGATTAAACAGCTGAGCATGCGAACAGTTGTGGTTTTTCCTGCCCCGTTGGGTCCAAGAAAACCAAAAACCTCACCTTCGTCCACATGTAAGGTGACGTTATCCACAGCTGTTAGATTGCCAAATCTTCGAGTAAGATTCTCGAGATCAATCATATCATGCTCTGTCCGAAATCATCCAAGTTTAAGCATGTTCATATTTGGATTCTTCAATGTGCTTCTTTTCTAGTTCTTCTTCAGTTAGCTGGGGCGGAGGAACTTGCTCTTGAGGTTTTCCTATTGGAGACCAAGTTACCGGATCCTTCACCGATGAAGAGGGGTTGAACCAACTGCTTTTCCCACATGCTGGACACTGGACTCTTTTGAGGGGACCAACATGCACCAATGAATCCAAGGGTCTGTAAGTATATTCAAAGACAGTTGCACATTTCTTGCATTTTAGTCTAGCCATTCTGATCGTCTTAGCCCAATTGTTGTTAAAAGATTAAAGTTTTGCGTAACAGAAATGATTTTACAGGTCATATTAACGATTAATGTGGTTTCATCAACGCTGATGTAATTGGTTAACTTAAACATTGAATAAAATGCGTCAAGGTACATTCCGATAACCGTTAAAACATGGTGGTGGAAAAAATTTGAGTGCTGCAACGAAAAAGGTTTTGCTTAGCAAAACGGTAATCTTTGCTTGAACAATTGCTAAAACAAGATAAAAGTAATAGCCTTAGCGTTCATTAGAAAAATCTTGGTTTTGAAGTGCCGTCTGGCAGACTTCTAATTGCCTAAAAGGATGCCCATAAATACACATTTGGGAGCCTAAGCCCCATAGTGCAGATTTGGGAACAGAGCCATATCATGGCAACAGATTTGTCTGCCAAACGACTCGCAGCTTTCGTCTACAATACTCTACTGTTTAATAGAAAATAAAAATTTGTGGTAGCACCTTAGCAGTCACAAGCAAACAACCCACAAGTTTTCGCATGTGAGATTTAACTATAAATAAGTGAGTTACAGTTTTTGTTAACACTGGGGGGAACCGCAGGTGAATTTGGAAGAGATGAAAAAGCAAATAGAATCGCTTGTTATTGCAAAAGGATTTTACAATAATCCTGAAGATATTCCAAAGAAACTCCTTTTTGCATTCATAGAGCTAGGTGAAGCAAGCGATGCTTGGAAAAAAGGATTGCCTGAAGAAAAAATAGCTGAAGAACTAATCGATGTGATGTTCTATGTTTTAGATGCAAGCCGCCTAGCTTGCCCAAACATGAACCTAGACGAAGTATTCCGAAGAAAACTCCAGAAAAACTTGAGTCGCCCTTTCCAGTATGGAGAAGGCCACCGCAACAAACAGCCTGAAGAAAACAAGAAGTAACAGACGAAGTATTTATCGCACCCTTTTAAGGTATATTTGATGAATAAAAGTGGACTTTACTTATCCTGCTAACAAAAAGTTTGAATGCAATAGATGTGGCTTATGCTGCGGTAACACAAAACAAAAAACAAGACATATTCTCCTCTTAGAAACCGAAGCCAAAAATATTGCCGCCCATTCTTCTAGCCTCATACTTGATTTTTCAACGGAAATTAAGGATAAGCTTCCTTACATTTATGAAATGAAAAAGACAAGTGAAGGCAAATGCGTCTACTTAAAAGAAAACCAATGCAGCATTTACCCTTTAAGACCATTAATTTGCAGATTTTACCCATTTGAGTTAAAATTTGATAAGGACAAAGGATTATATAATTTTGATTTTACGCTTGAGTGTTCAGGAATAAATCAGGGCAAAGATTTAAACAAAAAAGATTTCAAAAAATTGTTTGCGTTGGCACAAGAAAGCTTGGGCTGACTCTATCACTATAGCTGTTGGAGAACATCAGTTTGTTCTAAAGTGATGCCACAGTAATGGCATTTCAACGATAAAGGTTCCTCGCTTTTAACGTAAAATTTTGAGACTACCGGTTCATCGCTGTTGCTTATGCAGCATGGGTTTACGCATTTAATTATGCCTTCAATAGTTTTGGGCAACTTAACTTCCAGCTTTTTAACAACTTTGTAATTGTGAATAATGTTTATTGAGGCGTGAGGAGCCACCAAAGCAATCCTGTTGACTTCCTGTGAGTTGAGTGCTCGCCCTTCTATTTTCAAGATGTCTTTAGCTCCGAAACGTTTGCTTGGAACATTAATGCCGATAGTAATAACCCGTTTCTCCTTACCTGTTATTCCTAAAATCTTGATGACATCCAAGGCGTACCCGCCGCTAATGTGATCGATGACTGTGCCGTCTTTGATTTTTGATACTCGAAGTTCCATATCGCTCATTTGAATCCCGGTTCTGAAGAAGACTATTACATTTGCAACCAAATAAGATTTTACATGATGAATGAGGGGAGGTTATAGGTTAGATGAACGCAGGTCGATGACTGTGGTTCCGGCAAACTTGTCAAAGTACCTCATGAATGTGGGATTTTTCAGTCGCCACCCGATAAGTAAGTCAAAGGGCAACAGAGGCAAAATTTTCCCAAAGTTCCTTACTGCCGCATGGTCATAGGACATTTTCTTTCCATCAGTTCTGACAACTTTTAAACCTATAATGCGCTTGCCGATGGTTTGACCGTTAAATCCTTCAAGCAAAGTAGAATAAAGCCAAAGAAGACCCACAGTAATGAAAAGCACTGTGCTGGTTCCTTCACCGAGAAGGGCTGAGAAAGATCTAAAAAAAACCTGAGGCAGAAAAATAATCGCCACTGTGATTGCAAGTATTAGCGCAAAATCAATTAGGAAAGCTGAACTTCTCTTTTTTAGAGTAGTAACTGGAAGTTGGCTTACTTTTCTTTGCACATCCGCTACTTCTGCCCAGCCTTCAACATCATGGATAACTCTTACTGCGCTTTCACCAGCCCTGTTTAATTTGTACTTACCCGTTGGGGTTTGCTCTATGAAAACCTCTAACGAGCGAAGATGAAAACTTAATTTTCCTGTGTCAACCTTTAGTAGGTTCAGCAGGTCAGTGAAAGATGCCTCGCCTTTTTCGGCAAGATCCAGCAGAATTTCTCTTCGCAGAGGATGCGATAGGATCGAAATGATCTTGGAAATATTTTCTTGATTTACTGCCATGGTTCAAAACCAAGGTTTTTACACTTAACATTTGTTATTGATTAGAGTTTTTGGTTTATGTGAATAACAGATTAATAACTTCAATATAAGTCCAAACATAAAAAACTTGTTAAAGATACGGAAACATAGTCTTTAAGTCAAAAGCAACATATAATATGATTGTGTCAAGTGCCGAAGTAGCAGTTAAAGTATTCCGACAAGTTGAAAGCGAAGATTTCAGGGTTCTAAACATTATCGAATCTGCAATGAGCAAACGCGAATTTGTGCCGATGGAGCAAATACAAAAATATGCAAAACTGCCAATGGACCGCATAGAATTTACATTAGGCAAACTGAACAAGCTTGGATTAATTTACCGAACAAAAGGAGCTTATGTTGGATACAAATTAAACTTTGCAGGGTACGATTGCCTTGCTATAAATACCCTTGTCAAAGCAGGCGTAATTGACTCGTTTGGGCAAGCTTTAGGCGTTGGAAAAGAAGCGGATGTTTTTGACGCATTAAGCCCCGATGGCAAACGTATAGCTGTGAAATTTCACAGGTTGGGAAGAACGAGTTTCAGGCAAACAAGAAGAAAAAGAGGCTACATACGCGAGCATTCCTCGTGGCTTTTCCAATCGCATGTATCAGCTGAGAAAGAGTTTCAAGCTATGCAACTTGTTTACAAAAACGGTGTTTCAGTGCCTGAGCCGATAAGCCAAAACCGACATGTTATTGCTATGGGAATGATTGAAGGTGCAGAGCTATCGAAATACAAAGTGATTCAAAAGCCTGAAAAAATCCTAAAAGAAATTTTGCGCAATGTAAGGAAAACCTACTTGAAAGCGCACGTTATTCACGCAGACCTCAGCGAATATAACATCATCCTAAAACCTGATGGGCATATCCTCATTATTGACTGGCCACAATACGTGATGGTTGATCATGCAAACGCAGAGGAACTGCTTGAGAGAGACCTTAAAAACGTACTTACTTTTTTCGACCGCAAGTTTAACGTAAAAGTGGCTATAGACGAAGCTTGCTATTACGTGAATGGGAAAACCAGAAGTTTGGCTATTTAATGTTTATCGGCGTCTAGTACAATGTAGAGAACGTTGTTTCCGCGCAGCAGAACATTGCCGTAGTTTGTCATTAATTGTTCGTCTTTGGATTCGGTTGCGCCTTCAAGAAGAATGTTCATGTGCCCATCGCATTTTATCATTTTTCCTTTATAGTCGTATCCATTTTTGAGAATGACTTCAATATTTCCATGCATTTGTTTTATGAGAACATTCAACGGTTTTTTACTAGGTTCCATCATATTATCGTGTTCCTAATGGATTTCTTGTAATAACCAAGAACCCATGACCCAATATAAAAGCCTTATGAAACACCGTCAACGCCTCTGAAAATAATAGTTTCATTTAGGCGTTTTCAGAGACAAATTAGGGAAAGCGATTGTTCAACTAAGTGATTAAAAAAGAAGAAACCTAATCATGTGATTAGTTAGCAGTTTTTCAGATTTTAGATAGCAACGATAAGAGCGCAACTATTAAGAAGGCAATGCCAGTCAAAAACAGGTCACCGCCTGTTACGAAATACACAATGGCCGCAACGATAATTGCAGGAATAAGCACTATAAACAGCTTTATCAGAACTATAATTATCAAGCCAATTATAACCAGAACGACAAGAAATGGAATGCTGATTGAGCCAAGCCCTAAGCTGCTTAGAACAGAATATATTATTGGCAAAAACAATGCGAAATTCATAAGTTAACCTTCAAAAAAATATGTGTCCCGCAAGTAATATACATTTTTGCTATTTGCTTGTTGAGAAAAAATTTTAGGTTTTAATTTTTGATTTGATTTTTGGAATAACTTCTTTTTGCGTTTGAATAACACCGTAGGTTGTTATCCTAAACTTGTCGTCAGCAGTTTTCTGCACCATTCCGTTTTTCGCCAGTTCCCCCAATCGCGTGCTGGTTATTTTGCCGCTTTTTCCAAGCTTAGTTTGTAACTCATCTTTCGGCAATGAGTCGCTGTTTACCATCCCCAGTTGATGTCCAAGGCATTGGGCTGTTAGCCAAATCGACAAAGCCTCATTATCTGTTAACCGGTTCTTAGGAGCCAGCAAGCTTACGCCATCACTTGAAAAAGCCACTATGCCATTTAGGTCTGTAGCGAGTTGTTGAAGGTCAACATTGAGAAAAAGCTTCTGGGATATTTCAAAAGAGGGAATAAGATCTTTAAAAAATTGGTTTATCAGAAGCCAGGCGTCTTGTGGTTCAGCGGAAAAATTTTGCTCAATTTCTTTATACTTGATTTGAACGTGGATTTTTTCTGCTCTTTGGCTCAATTCATTTTGCCTCGGAGCTTGGAGATAACCTCTTCTTCAACCCATTTCTCGCCTTGGATTGTAAGCTTAAACTCTGGTTTATTAGGATCCGGCTTGAACACTTGACCTCGCTTCGTCATCTCATTGAGCCGTGCTGGAACCATGCTTTTTATTCCGCTTGACTCCAAAAGTCTAGTTACTTGTGCCGCCGTGTTTTTTCTCTCTTGAGAAGCATAAAGAACCAAGCCGACTGCCTCATAATGGGTGAGGCTTTCGCGAGTAACTATTACCGGACCTTCGGTTGTAGGTTCAACAATGCCTTTTAACTGTGCTCCTGAAGGGGTTAGCTTATTAGAAACAAAATCAGATAGTTTCTCAACAAAATTTTCAGGAATAGCTCCAAGCAAATCAAGAATTTCTTGAGCATTTTCGCCTTCGATAACGACTTCTCCAAAAGGAGTTTTTATGTGTGCTTCAATACGCTTCATTTTTAACGCTTCTCCACTTACCAATGCTATACATTATGTTAAGCCTTTTTAGGATTTGCGCTCAGCGCTAACATTTGCAACAGAAAAGCGTTATTTGAGGCGTTCCGCCAACAGTTTGGCAACCAATTCAGGATTAGCCTTTCCCCGCACTTCCTTCATCGTGGCACCCATAAGCATTCCATAAGCGCTTCTGCCTAGTTTTTCAGTTGAGTGCTTGTTAGCTGCGATTATGCGCTCAATAATCGGCGCCAGCTCAGCTTCAGTTAACATTTTCAAACCCAAAGTCGTTACGGCATCTTGAACTGTTTTGCCTTCGTTTTTTGAAAGCCAGCTGAAAACATCCGCAACAGCTTCTTTGGCGAGCTCTCCAGAACCAACAGCGCTGAAAATTCTTTTGATTTGGTCTTCTTCAACTGTCTCGATTGGCACGCCTTCGCGTTTCAGGGCTTTTAGTGTTTCGGTTAAAAACGCTGCCACGGTTGAAGCTTGAACTCCAGTTTCTTTCGCGATCTCTTCGAAAAGAAGGTAATGTTCTGAGTTGGCAATTTGCTTGGCTAACTTATCGTTTAAACCGTATTGTTTAATCAAGCGTGAGAGTTTCTTTTCAGCAGGTTCAGGCAAGTTCTTGCGAACCGCCTCAACTAGTTTGTCATTTATAAGTGTAGGCGGGATGTCGGTTTCAGGGTACATTCTTGCCGCACCAGGTCTCGGGCGCATGTACCTTGTTGTTCCATCTTCTTTTGCCGTGCGAGTTTCAGCTGGAACGCTAGTCACTGCTTCTTGTGCACGTTCAACAACGGCTTTTAAAGCATCCAAAACGTTCTCTGCAGTGTCAGCCACGAAAACTACTGCATCCTGTTCCTCAGCCATGACCACTTTTCTCAAGTTTTTTACTTCTTGATCGGTGATACCGTAATTTGGCATTTCGTCGGTGTGGAATATTCCTCCAACTCTTCCCCAAAACTTCGCGCGGTCAGAAAGCTCTGTTCCAAAACGAAAGTTAGGCATAAGTTCACGCTTTAGCAATCCTGCGAAGCCAGGAAGTTTAACTGCTCTTACTTCCTGATTCTTGTCCACTGCTTTGCGGATAACTTGGCATTTTGTTTCCATAAAAACATTTTTCACATCAATGAAATTCGGCTTAAGTTCCTGTGTTTTAACGCCTCGCTTTGCAAGCTCCTCTTTTACACCGATTAACCCAAGTTGACGTTGAACCTCATACTCTACAACCTTCGAAATCAGCTCAAGCTCTTGAACACCCTTTATCTCGATCAAGGCACCGTTTGGTAAAGAAACGTTCAAGTCTTGCCTAATCGTGCCTAAGCCGCGCATGACTTTGCCTGTATCACGTAGAATCCTACCTATGGCGAATGCGACTTCCTGTGCTTCCATTGGTGAATAGATTACTGGTCCAGTGGTGACCTCTATGAGCGGAATTCCTAATCGGTCTATGCGGTAACGAATCGTTTTGCCCTCATTTTCCGTTCCTGTTTTGCGTGCTGCGTCCTCTTCAAGGCTTAAAGCTTGAATTGGAATGGTTTTTTCTCCAACCTTAATCCACCCGTCAGATGCAATTATGCATGTTCGCTGAAACCCACTCGTGTTAGACCCGTCAATGACGGTTTTGCGCATGACATAAACTTCATCAATCGGCACAGAATTCGTCATCAATGCAACGGTTAAAACAACTTCTACTGCTTCCCTGCTTATGGGATGCGGTGGTTCCTCGTCCATTTCCACTAGGCAAGCACTTGTCTTGTTTGATTCGTAAAGGATTTTTACGCCTTTTTGGAACTCAAAATAAGCCGCAGGGTCAATTTGGCCTAGTTCACTCTGAGTTGGTCTAAGCCTACGCAGGAAAGTTACTTCGGGCTCTTCTTTAAAGAGTTCAGGTGGGCAACTGCAGAAGAGTTTTGAGCCAGTGTTTAGTTGCTGGTGGATTTCTAAACCGACTTTCAGTCCTACTTCGCCGTAGTCAATTGTCACTTTTTTCTCCTCCTTCAAAAATATCTTCTTGAGGAACCGTTCTGGGCGAGAATTCACCTGCAATGTTAGTTTTCAAAAGCATCGCTGCTTCTTGCGCGTTCTCTGTTTGTCCCAGCGCCCACATTAGCTTGACAAGTGCAGTTTCTGGGAACATGTCATCGGTCGGGATTACGCCGAAAGATAGCAAATCTCTGCCCGTATCATAAACGTTCATGTTTACTCTTCCCCAAATGCACTGAGAAGCCAACGCAACCACAACGTCTCTTGCAACAGCGTTTCTTATGCTGTCGAAGCAGTATTTGCTGACGTGCCCTAAACCTGAGCCTTCCAGCAAAATGCCCCTTGCACCTTTTTCAACATACCAGTCGATGACTGCTGGGTCAAGCCCAGGATAAAACTTGATTAACGCAACTTTATCGCTGAAGTTTGGCTTGAGCACCAGCTTTTTTGTGGCGTCACGACGTTTGTACAGGTTTGTTAACATGATTACTTGCTGGTTTTTTACTTTGGCGATTGGGAAACCATTTATTGATCTGAAAGTGTCTCTTCGGCTTGTGTGGCATTTGCGGACTTTTGTCCCCCTATGAATAATAATAGCTTTGTCAGAAACGGTTTCGTGCATTGCTAGGCCTACTTCTGCGAAGGGTCCTTCGCCAGCGGCTTTCACTGCGCCGATAAGATTTGTTGCTGCGTCACTGCTTGGGCGGTCACTGGAACGTTGGGCACCAACAACTATGACTGGGACAGGAACATTTTGTAGTGCAAAGCTTAACGCGGCTGAAGTGTAAGCCATTGTATCTGTGCCGTGCGCAATTACCACTCCGTCCACGCCTTCTTCGATTCGTTTCGTTACGTTTTCGGCTAGTTCCTTCCAGTGCTTCTGAGTTATGTTTTCACTGTATAAGCTAAAGACAATCTCCGTGTCAACTTGAGCAACGTCGGAAAGTTCTGGGACAACGCCGTACAGGTCGCTTGCAGAAAGCGCGGAGCGCACTGCTCCTGTGCGGTAGTCAACTCGGCTGGCAATTGTCCCGCCCGTGCTCATTATCACAACATGGGGTAAAGCTGGGTTCTGTTTTGGCAGGGCCGGTGAAGCGAAAGCGGGTTTTGCGCCTTTTCCTGCTTTTTCGATTTTGACGTCTGGTGCTATTTTGATGCCGATGTTATAGCCGCTTTTCATTTTAACGATGACTACGGCGACATCACCTAGTTCTGAGCGGGGAATAAGGATGCCTTCGTAGATTTTGCCTTTGCTGGTGACTCTTATTATGTCGCCGACTTCGCAATCCGCTTTTTTGAGGGCATCTAAAGCTGAGCCCTTGTAACCTGAATTTTCAAGTTGACTCATAGTGTATTCTCCAGTTTCTTAGACACGTAAACTCCATCATGTTCGTAGCCGAGTCGCATGTAATACCTTCTTGTTCCTAACGCACTTATAACTAAAAGCTTTTTGACTCCAAAATCTTCACGGGCAATGCGCTCAGCTTCCTTAAGTAAGTCCGCACCAAAACCTTTGTGTTGCCATGCGCTCGCAGAATGCTTTCCAACAGGCACGAGTGGCCCGTAGACGTGAAGTTCCCGCACAATAGCTGATGGCATGACGGTTATTTCTGGTCTATGGGCTTTTGCCGAGGGAAGACGCAAGCGCAAATAACCAAGCAGGATGTTGTTTTCTTTGTCTTCGGCTGAAACGAAGACTTCCTTGCCTTCTGAAGCTTCATAGCAGAAGGACTCTATTTTCACTTTCTCCAAGTCAGGCTTCACGTGGTCAGCTACCATTCTATGACCAACTTCTCTGCAGCGAATACATTGGCACCTTCCTCCTTGCTCCCTGAGTTTTTCATTCGCAAGTTGACGAAGATTGCTTTTATTCACACCAGCTAAAATTAGCTTAGCAGGAATGTCACGTTGGACACGCATGACTCTAACCCATGGGGGGATAGATTTTTTGATTTCAGCAATGAGTGCTGCGGCTTGTTCGGTGGTGTAAGGTGTGTATGTGCCTTTCTTGTGCCATTCGTGGGCTTTTGTGCCGGCTATGCATAGGCATGGGTAAATTTTTATCATATCCGGTTTAAAGGCTGCATCTGTGAAAACCTGTTTGAAAGCGGCCATGTCTTTTTGCGGGTTGGAACCTGGCATTCCAGGCATCAGGTGATAAACGATTTTTAATCCTGCGTCTTTTGCAATACGTGTTGCTTCCTGAACGTCTGCTACACTGTGCGTTCTGCCTACTAAACGGTAGATTTCATCATCCGGGTTCTGTACGCCAAGTTCGATACGCGTCACCCCCATACTAAGCATAACGTCAATGTGTTGCTGTTTTGCCCAGTCAGGGCGAGTTTCCACTGTTATGCCAACATTGCGGATGCTGCTTGTTTCAGCATTTGCTTTCGCTTCTTCGAGATTTGCCGAGGTTCTGCCTGTTATTGCATCTAGGCACTTTTGGATAAACCAAGTTTGGTATTCCATGGGGGTGGCTGGGAAAGTTCCTCCCATTACAATTAGCTCGATTTTATCGACTTTGTGACCGATGGCAGTGAGTTGTTCGATACGGCTTCTAACCTGCAAGTATGGGTCAAAATTATTTTGTGTTCCACGCATGGCTGCTGGTTCATGGCCTGTGTAGCTTTGCGGTGACCCCTGTGCGGGTCCTCCTGGGCAATAAGCGCATGGTTCAGGCTGAGGGCAAGGGTAAGGTTTGGTCATGGTTGCGACCACCGTAACACCCGAGATAGTGCGCGTAGTTTTTCTGCGTAAAATGGGCAAAAGACACCTTTCTTCTTTAGGAGTTAAAAGGCTTATTAAATCAGAGTTAGACGGTACCTCTTCAAGCTGGTATTTGCCTGCAGTTTTTATTTTCAGTCGATTTACATCTTCACAGGTGGGCGTGGGCATTTCCATTAATGTGTTTATGATTTCGTGTAGGGCAGTTTTGTCTTTCAAGGTTTAAGGTACCAAAATAAGGTTTAGTTTGGTTATAGATAAACTACACTAACGTTGAAGAATGTTTAGGCTTGGAAAAAAGGTTTGCTTATGCGCTTACATCCAGTTTTGTCCTGGTTTCCGTTGCAGAATCACGCGTTTCTCGTAGTTGCGTCTGCTTCGGTTTTTTGGGCTTGGCGAAGTTTTTGGCGTCGCCTGGATTTTCGGCGTTTGAGAGCGGACTTTTCCAGCTTTAGATAATGAACCGTGAGTTGGCATTTAATGCACCTTGCTCATAAAGCATGAATGTCACACTTAAATCTTTACCCATTGCAATTAACGTTTTAAAACTTAGAAAATAACGTGGCTAACTCTTTGCTAAGAAAAAAACTACAAAGAAATTGGATGCCCCCATTGATACAGTGAAGTACAACAAGATATCTCAAGGGCCAAAATGCAGCCGTTATTTTCGCAGAAATTTTGGAAGAACCAAACAACAACATTTAACCAACACCAACACCTAGTTTTATTGTCTCACCAAAATTGAGCACCCATAACGACGGACTCAACAGAGGTAAGCAAGCACAACAAATCTTGCACCTATGACGATAGAGTTCTACCCAATTATGGAACAGGTGAGGCACGGGCGCGAAAAATCCCATGCCGAGAGAACTTAGCCAAGCAAAAAGCAACGCTCAGCGATGAGGTTAAGCGTTAGGTTACATGGGAAACAAACAGCCCGCAAAAAAACATTAGTATTGCTCAAGTTTCATTATTTATTTTAATTGCTATAGCAGATAATAGGCGCTTGACGGCAAATTTTGTTATAGGTCTTTTTTTCCGATTTGATTATGGTGAACAAAGTCTTCTATGCCGCGCCTTACTCTGAGGTATTTTGTTGAGGCAGTTGGGTATCCCAATCGGCAAGTATAAGCGATTTTCATGCATTCGGGAATTTCTAGAAGCTTCTTTAATTCTGCTTCCACATGGGGGGCAGCGAAGGAACTAAGAATCTGCAGGCTAACTCCTACAGCTTGTGCCATAAGCCACATGTTTTCCATGACACAGCCTAAACTCATAAAGCCTAAAACGTCACCTTCTGAAGCAGGTGCCCTCTTCCTTGAATCGTAAATCACTATCAAAAGTGTTGAGCTACCCCGGATAGACTGGGTCAGCGGCATAGGTGCAGCTTTGCGGGCTGCCTCTGACATTTTTGCGGGGTCCACCCATGCCGGAGGAAACATTGCGCCTAAAATTCCGGTTTTCTTTTTCAAAAGCTCCTCTTTTGAGAACGACAACTGTTCATAGTTTTCTCGCAGGAACTCCTCAGATATGCGTGACTTGATGTTTCCTATTTTTTCCAACACTTCTTTGTCGTCAACAACAACCACTTCAAAGTTTTGCATGTTGTGCGCGGTTGGCGCCCATTTAGCAGCCTCTAAAATCTGTTTCAATTTATCTTTTGACACTGGACGATTCGGATCAAAGGGAACTCTTGCGGACTGTCTTTCTTCAATGATTTTTAGAATTTCGCTCATAATTAACCCTCACTTACCTTTAAGACTGCTCGGAAGTGAACTTTTGCAGTCATCATCCGTTCAAAAGCCACTGAAGCTTGCTCAAGCGGAAAAACCTCCACCATAGGCACAACATGCGTTAGAACACTAAAGTTCAGTGTGTCAGCAGCGTTTCCTCCAACCCAACCGCTTACTGACCGGACGCCACGCATCAGCTGAACTGGAGAAATCTGAATCGGTTCATTAACAAAAGTGATAATTATCAGTTGGCCGTAACGGGCAAGCCCGTCAACAAGTTCCGAAATGGCCTTGCTGTTGGGAGCAGTACAGAAAATGGCGCGTGCTCCACCAAGCGACATTAATTCCTTCGCTGCATTCGCAGCATTTGTGTCTATGTAGATTTGAGCGCCAAGCTTGAGAGCTAAGGATTCCTTTTCTTTGCCACGAGATATAACCACGGGTTTTAATCCGAGCCTGACGGCGAACTGCAGCGCTAAGTGCCCTAATCCTCCAAAACCCTGGATCGCAACTAAATCGCCACCTTGCACTTTGCTGCTTTTCAAAGCGCCGAGTGTGGTTGCGCCTGCACAGAGAAGGGGGGCAGCTTCCACGGAGCCAAGCTCGTCAGGAATTAACGTTAGCACGTCCATTCGGGCAACCATGAACTCAGCATATCCCCCGTCGGTTGAGATGCCCGTTGCCAGAGGGCTCTCGCAAGCCCAAAATTCGCCTTTTAGGCATGACTTGCATCGCTGGCAGTGACCTCCCCGCCAGCCTACACCGACTCTTTGTCCGACCTTCCAGTAATGTGACTCTGAGCCCAATTTAGCGATGGTGCCAACAACTTCGTGGCCAGGCGTTCTTGGATACTGCAAACCGGGGAAATATCCTTGTTTAACGATTGCGTCTCCGTGGCACACTCCGCATGCATGAACCTTAAGAAGGACTTCATGCTCCTTTGGCTTAGGAATTTCTTTTTGAACAAGCTCAAAATCTGCTCCGGGAGCACTAACTTGAATCGCTTTCATTAATGGCATAAATATCATTTCCTTCTGAATTACTTGTTACCTATAAACATTGTCAAAATGCAACGATGGAAGCTCTTTCAGGGTATTTCTTAAGTAGATGATTTTGAACTACAAGGCTTACTTCTAGAATTCTTTTTTCAAGCTGATTTTCATGTTTGGGAAATTCTGAGAAAATCTTAATCAGAAAAATGCTTATGCCAAATATTTAATTACCTTTGCAGCTTAATTAGAATAGGTGTTTGAATGCCACGAGCATACGTATTGTTTAATGTTGAGTCAGGCTCAGAAGATGCCGTTCTAAAACAGCTCAGAAACTTGAATAATGTAGAAGAAGCTTACGTTTCCTACGGTGTATACGACCTGGTTGTACGAATCAAAGCAGACACTATGGAACAGCTAAAGGATTCAGTAACCCATAAAATTCGCACAATAAAGCAAGTTAGGTCAACTTTAACTTTGATAATGATGGAAGAATAAGCTCCGCCAGAATTTGCTTTCACTTTTTCTAATTCAACGTTTCATATTTATATTTTTTTATAAAAAACATATTTATGTATTTTTAATTTTCAATATAAAAGAAGAAAACCAAAAAGCCTTCTGGTAATTCTTATTTACTTTTTTCCTTGCTGACAAAGGGCGCCCCACCCATTGACATGTGCTTAACTTGGCTTGCCATTAAGATCTTCTGCGTTTTTTTTGTTTGCTTCTTGGTTTTTGTCTTTCGTTTTACGTTTTGGCATTTTTGGAAAAGAATTGTATAAAGCTGATGCTCGTGCTAGAATAATTTTTCTGGTTTCAACTGTGACAGGTGACGTTGCAATTAGCTCGTCGAGTTTCTTTTTGTTTTCTTCTATTATTTTTGTGAATTCTGCATTGGATATTTTGCCTTTTAATTTTAGTTTTCTCACCTCTTCCATGTGCGAAGCAATTTCCTCAAATTGTTCGTCAATTTCTGTCTCAGATGTATTTTCGGTTTGCGGTATTTTTTTCCTTACATAGCGGAATAGCAAAGGCACTTGGAACACAATTGAAATGAAAGCTACTCCGAGCACCATTGTGTTTATTGTATTAATATTTCCTTGAGAAACTACTGCGGATGTTGTTATTGTGGCCACCAGAGCTATGGACAAAGCGCCTCTGACCCCGCCAAGCATGGCGATGTTGCGCCAGACCCCTGATATTTTATCACCAAATTTATTGAACACGGCAAGTATTGGGTACACCGTTGCGGCTCTGGCTATGGTCACGGCGGCGTAAGCGGCCACGATTATCAGAACTGATTGGGAAAGAGCAACAATGTTCGTCTCGAACCCTATTATTAGAAATGCTATCGAGCTACCTAAGAAAGCTGCTATCTGCCAAAATGTGATAACAGCTTCTCTTGAAGCGGGTTCCAAGGCAGATCGAATCGTGAAGTTGCCAAAGTATAACCCTGACACGGCGACCGCTATTAGCCCTGAGGCGCCTATTCCTGTTGCCAACGCGTACGACCCGTACACCACAGCTACCGCCAAGATGGTTTCGGCAACTCTATCCGCTATCAAGCTTGTGAGGATTTCTCCTAGAAACGCAACTGCCAACCCAATTAAAATGCCTGCGCCAAGGGTGAAGCCGAAATTAAATATTATTTGGGTTACCGCGACCTTTTGAAGACCGACAGTTGAAAGGATTACAGTAAATAAGACAATGCCAGTGGCGTCGTTGAATGCCGCTTCTGTATCAAGCAACGTAGATAGTTTAGAAGGAACTTTGACCCTTCGAAAAACCTCCAAAACCGTTACCGTGTCCGTTGGAGCAATCAGCGCTGCGAAAAGAAAAGAAACATACGGCGAAAGACCAACCACCCTCCACAAGATAAGGCCGCCAACAGAAGTCGCTATCAAAACGCCTACGGTTGCTAAGGCTAACGAAGGCTTTATCACAGCACGCAGATCGCTGGCGCGAAGGTGAATCATGGCTTCGAAAATCAATGGGGGAACAACGACTCCCACGAAAAGACCGCCTCCTCCACCTTGAAGAAGTTGAGCACTGAGCGATCTTAATTGAGAAATCAAGTTCTCAAAAGAGCCTCCTTCAAGAGTAAAGGAAGAGGCGACCACAGTGATTACAACACCTGTTAAGACCAAAACCAAAGTGTACGGTATCCTAAGTTTTGTCGATAGGACCGCAGCTAAGAAAGCCACAAGCAGGAACGCTGCCACAATGAGTTCAATGCTTGGAACCAGAACAATCGCCTACCCTTTCGATGCAACTTTGGTTGAAGCTTGTTTTCTAAATCTCTAAAGCCCTTATTCAATCTGTCGAAGCAAACATAAAGACGTCTGACGGGTTTTCTTAGTATTCCATTTCGGGGTAAAGATTGGTTAGTACATTTATCGCCGTTAACCTTAACTTGGAATATGCGATAGTTTAGAATGAACGAGGAGAGGTTTTGTTGAAGAAAACAAAGATTATATGCACAGTGGGTCCAGCGAGCTCTTCAAAGCAAATGATTGAAAAAATGTTCAAAGCCGGCATGAACGGGGCAAGGATAAATACTGCTTATGGAAGTCTCGACCAATACCAGTCAGTTATCGAAACAGTTCGGGAAAATGCAGATATCCCCATAATAATTGATATCAAAGGACCAGAAATAAGAATCAAGGCATCTCAACGAAAGATCATTAATAAAGGAGATATTTTAGAAGTTGGCTTCGACAAGGAAGAAATCAGTTTCAACCACGATTTCTATGACGAAATGGCGATTGACGACGAAGTATACATAGACAACGGAAAAATTAGAACACGCGTAGTTGAAATGAAAGACCGAAAACTTCGGCTTCTGACCTTAGATGGCGGCGTTGTGGAAGATGGAAAAGGAGTTAATGTTCCCGAGAAGCATCTTTCAGTTCCAACTTTCCCTGAGAAAGACTTGGAGATCATAAGTTTTGCAAAAAAACAGGAGGTCGAATACATTGCGCTCTCATTCACACGGAATGCAGAAGACGTGAAAAACTTGAGTCAGACAAATGGTTTTGGAGGAGGAATAATCGCCAAGATTGAGAACCTTGAGGGTGTTCAAAACGTCGAAGAGATTTTAGAAGTTGCTAATGGACTAATGGTCGCAAGAGGCGATTTGGGTGTTGAAATCGAACCTGAAAGAGTGCCCTTGGTTCAGAAATCACTTATCAAATTATGCAATCAAAAGGGTAAGCTTGTTGTCACCGCTACAGAGATGCTTGAATCGATGATTAATCAACCGTGTCCAACAAGGGCTGAAGTTAGCGATGTTGCAAACGCTATACTTGACGGGTCAGATGCCGTAATGCTTTCAGGAGAAACAGCGGTTGGTCAATACCCTGTGGATGCAGTTGAGATGATGACTCGAATAGCAAATGAAACAGAAAAAGCCGTCAAGACCAACGTAGAATGCACACCGTTTATCAACATTTCTGATACCGTGAGCAGGGCAATACAGGATATATGTCAAAGCATGCCGATTAGCAAAGTTATCACCTTGACGCGATCAGGCTACACAGCCCGAATGATAGCTCGATTCAAGATTGCACAACCAATAATTGCTGTCACTCCGGAAATCAAAGTCAAAAAACAACTGGAACTCACATTCGGCGTTATCCCCGTTCTTATAAACTACGATGAAGAAAAAGACCGAGTATCCGAAGTTGCAAACCATCTTCATAAAATTCATCTGGTTGAAGATGAAGAAACTGTCTTGTTCACCGAGGGTGTTAGGACCTCTATGAAGCACGCCAGCAACTCAATAGAGATACATAACATAAAAGAGCTAAGAGAATTTGCGGCATCCTCAGCTCTTACGACATTTTGGTGAAAATAGATCATGATCTGCAATCTGTTCGTCTTTAGACACGCAGATACTACAGACAATAGCAACGGCATATTCTCGGGTTGGCGTGACCCTGACTTGACCCTAAAAGGTCTTTTGCAGGCGCAAGATGTTGCTAAACAGCTAGAGCAAGAAAAAATTGATTATGCATTTACCTCGCACCTTTTGAGAGCCAAAAGAACCCTTGAAATTGTCCTTAAACCGCACCTCAACGTTCCTATTTTCATGGACGACCGCCTGATTGAACGGTGCTATGGTACGTTGCAGGGCAAAAGCAAAGTCAAGCTTGCAGCCGAAAAACCCGAGTGGTTTACCAAAGTTCACCGCGGCTACGATTTTGCGCCTCCTAAAGGTGAAAGCCTAATGATGGTTGAAAGCCGCACTTTGCCTTTTGTTGTGCAGCTTGAAAGGTGGTTTCAACACAATCCTGGTAATGTAGCTATCTCATGTCATGGCAACTCAATGCGCCCGATTAGGAGAATTTTTGAGCAATTAAGCCTTGAGCAGATGCTTCAACTTGAGAATCCGCAGGACCAAGCGATGAAATATGCTCTTCAAATACACCGTATCAAAGTTGACGGAACTGAAGAAAACAGAATCGAAAAGCATTGGCAAAGCATTGTTGTCCCCTCTTCCGTAAAGTTGGCAACGGATCCACGAAACCCCCTGAAACAATACTATTAGGTTCAATCAAGGTTTTCTGGATATCCTTGATTCGCATTGGTTTTGACTATTGCTTAAAGATAGGCGTCCGTGGCGTATCTACGCATCATCCGATGACTGTTAAAGTAGTATGCAACTTTTCCTATAGAATTTTTCATCATTTTTATCCACTCGTCACGTTGCTGATAGAATTTGGGAATTATGAGATACTCGAGCTTATTGTAGAGGTCAGCGATTTCTCTTCTTCTCCTTTCTTGTTCATCGAATGTCTGATCGGGAAGTGGACCGATAGCCCAGCCAGTTAGGCCTTCAACGCAGCCTTCTATCCACCACCCATCTAGGACACTGAAATTGATGACGCCATTATGGGCTGCTTTCATACCGCTAGTTCCAGATGCTTCAAAAGGCGGCAGGGGAGTGTTCAGCCAGACATCTGCACCTGACACCAGTTTCCCAGCCATCTCCATTGAATAGTTTTCAAGATAAACTATATCAATTTCTTTTTTCAGTTGCTCCTTGCAATCATATATTTCTTTGATTAGCCTCTTGCCCATTTCATCTTTTGGATGGGCTTTTCCAGCAAAAATTAGTTGAATTCGTTCTTGCTTCTGAATTTCACGAAGCTTGTCAAGGTCCGAAAAAATCATCATCGCTCGCTTATACTCTGTGGCTCTTCTTGCATAGACTATTGTGAGCGTGTTGATGTCCATTTTGGTTGATGTTTTCTCGCGGACAAAATCTATCAGGAATTGTTTTGCACTCATGTGGGCTTCCAACAACTCTTCCTCGGGAATAGTGTCAACTCTTACCAGGAGTTCAGGTTCATTTGCCCATCTGGGAATATACTTGTCGAACAGCACTCTAAAGCAAGGGCAAGTCCACATGTAGGAATGAACGCCATTAGTTATTTCTTGTATATGATACCCCGGAAACAACTTTCTGGAATACTCCATGTGCGCTTCTGTCACACCGTTAGTGTACTTGCTCAAGTTTAGAGCCAGAAGCGTCATGTTCAACGAATCTGATCCGCCATACTCTTTCAAGATTTCCTCAGGCACCTCGGTTTCAAGAACATCTGAAAGCAGATCATACGAAAATTGATCAAATGCGGCAGCCACGGGAGTATGAGTAGTGAAAACACAGAGGTTTTTTACTTTGTCAGCGTTCAAATTATTGTTCTTTAACAGTTCAAGGGTAAGGAGACTGCTATGGCCCTCGTTCATATGATATTTCTTAACATTAATTTTTAACGCCTCAAGTATGCGTAACCCGCCTATTCCCAAGACTATTTCTTGCTTTAATCTGTATTTTTCGTCCCCTCCATAAAGAAAATCAGTAATTTCCCTATCCTCTTGGGTGTTCCCATCAATGTCAGTTGTGAGGAATAGCACGGGAATGGTTCCGCCTGTTAGGCTCTCTTGCTCATAGACCCAGACGCCGATTTTAACATCGCGTCCAGCAATTTTGATGCTTACAGTTTCTGGCAACAGTTTCATGAACTTCGAGGGATCCCATTCTTCGGGATATTCAATTTGCCAGCCATCGGGCGTTATTTTCTGTTTGAGATAGCCTTTTTTACTGATTAAGGTCACTGCAACTAACGGAATTCTAAGGTCGGCACTTGATCTAATCACGTCCCCGGCAAGAACGCCCAGTCCCCCGCTGTAGGTAGGCATGTCAGTGTTTATGCCTATTTCCATTGAGAAGTAAGCAATTTTGCCGCCTTCGATGAAACTACTCATGCAGTATTCGCTGTCAAAATAATATTGCCTCGACAAAAAATTTGTAGTAAACTGAGTTTTAGATGGGTCTAAAGGCATTCCACAAACGGGATCTTTGACAAACATTAAAGCAAACTCCGTTACGAGGAAGTCGGCTTTCATCAATAATTAGTTTCCGCTCAGTCGATAATGCTCTTTGACATAGAGAAACAAGGGTGCTTTGCTCATTATTCGTTTTAGAGTGCAGATGAGTAACTTAATGAAAACACTAAGCAGATGGTTCAGGTTTTTGAAAAGACGAAACTAGCAATCGCGCTTCAGCATAACAAACTAATTAGTTTTTTGGACGGCCAGTTTTGGTTTTTTCGGCACATAGCTCTGTTCAAGGAGGTAAGCGTATCGTTTGATGAACCATTTCTTGACAACCTCAACCAAAAACAAGTAGCCAGCTATTAAGCCTGCTAGGGCTACATAGAACGTTTCAGGCGGAGGTGTAAACCCAAATACGGCACCAAGCGGCGTATAAGGCAGTGCAAACGCGACCGCTACGACAGCCAAACTACTTATCAACAAATATCTGCCAGGTTTGCTTTTGTAGAACGGCGTCTTTCGTGTTCTTAACACGAAAACCACAAGCGTCTGCGTTGCAAGAGACTCCACAAACCAAGCAGTTTGAAAAACAGGAACTGACGCCCTGAACACTGCCAACATCAAAAAGAAAGTCAAGAAATCAAAAATAGAGCTTACTGGTCCAAGGATTATCATGAAGCGTCTTATGTACGAAATATCTAGCCTTTTCGGTTTTTGAATGTATTCTTCGTCTACGCTGTCTGTAGGTATAGTCGCTTCGGAAAGATCATAGAGAAGGTTGTTTAGGAGAATTTGAATAGCCGTCATAGGCAGAAAGCTAAGGAACAAAGAAGCTCCGGCAACGCTAAACATAGTGCCGAAGTTAGAGCTGACACCCATCATAATGTACTTCATGGTGTTTCCGAAGGTTTTCCGCCCCTCCAAAACCCCTTGATCCAGCACGGTCAAATCAGGCCGCAACAATATGAGATCAGCGGATTCTTTAGCGACATCAACAGCGTTCTCCACCGATATGCCCACATCAGCTGTTTTCAAAGACGGAGCATCGTTAATGCCGTCGCCCATATACCCTACCACATGCCCGTTAGACCGTAAAGCTTTGATCACTCTGTCTTTTTCAGCCGGGTTCACACGAGCAAAAATGTTGTTATCCTCAACAACTCGTGCTAGGGCATCGTCTTGGAGCCGAGCAATATCATTTCCGAGAATAATCCCCTTTATGTTGAAGCCCAATCGTTCGCAGGTGGTTTTTGTTACTAACTCGTTGTCGCCAGTGACTATTTTGAGTTCCACACCATCTCTGGCCAGCAAACTGATAGATTCCTTAGCGCTTTCTTTAGGCGGATCAACAAAAGACAGCAAACCCAGAAAAATCATGTCGGTTTCGTCACCAATCGAGTAGTGTGTTTTGTCGTCTTTGACTTTTTTGTATGCGACCGCTAAAACTCTGTATCCCTGAGCGCTGAGGTCATTATATTTCTGCTCAAACTTTCCTTGACAAACATTTGTCAAGTCCGTTAGGTTTTCGTCAGTTTCGCAGTAAGCGCAGGTTTTGAGGATTTCCTCGGGTGCCCCCTTGGAGATTAAAAGTCTTTGGCCTTCGTACACGATAACCACTGAAACGCGTCTTCGGATGAAGTCAAACGGGATCTCGTCAATTTTGCTTATACCGGTGACGTCGAACTGCTTATACTGAACCACCGCATCGTCCAGAGGGCTTTTCAATCCCGCTTCAAGAACGCTGTTAAAGTAAGCATACATCAGTACTTTCGGAGCTTCTTTTCCCTCTACATCCTCGTAATCGTTTAGCGTGAGTTTATTCTCGGTAAGCGTGCCAGTTTTATCCGTGCACAAAACATCCATATTGCCAAAGTTTTGAATAGAGGCTAAACGTTTTACAATAACGCCTTTCTGTGACATCGCTACGGCGCCTCTAGAAAGGTTAATGGACATAATCATGGGCAAAAGCTCTGGAGTTAGACCAACCGCAAGAGCCACTGCGAAAAGCAAAGAATCCAAAATGCTACGGCTTCCAGAGTAGAAAAATGCGTTCACAAAGAAAACGAAAACCACAAGAAAAAGTGTGACCTCAGTCATTAGAGCGCCGAACCGCCTAAGTCCCTTCTCAAACTCTGTTTCAGGCGCCTTAGCCACAAGCTCTTTGGCGATTCCACCGTACTGGGTTAAACCACCTGTCGTGACCACGACTGCGGTTCCGGTTCCGCTAACCACCGAGGTTCCTAAGAAAACGTAATTGTTCCAGCCAGTCAGCTCAGAAGTAGCTGCAGAAAGTGGATTAGCATTCTTTTCAACTGGAAACGCTTCGCCCGTTAACGCTGACTGGTTAAGATTAAGGTCCTTCGCGCTGATTAACCTACAGTCAGCGGGAACAAGGTCTCCGGCAATGAGATAAACTATGTCGCCGGGAACAACTTCAGAAAGCTTCACTTCTTGTTTAACCCCGTCTCTAAGAACCGAGGCCTTCGTCGTCACTCTTTCTTTAAGCGCTTCAGCGGCATTCTGAGCCTTAGTTTCCTGATAAACATCGAGAACAATGCTGAGAAGCACAATCGTGAAAATTATGATTGCGTCTGTATACTCCTTTACAATTCCAGAAATCAAAGCCGCAATCAGAAGGATGAGTACAAGCGGGTTTCGTAAGTGATAGAGAATCTCAACGAGCCCTGTGCGTTTCTGCTTCTCAGCCAATTCATTAGGCCCGTATGTTGCAAGACGACTCTGAACTTCCTGCGAAGACAGCCCAGACTGCGACGTCTTCAGCCGAGCCAAAACTTCGTCGGAAGGCAGAGATAAGAACTCTTGGTTTTCCACCATCAAATCAACCGCAAAACATATTAAAAGAATATTTTACGGTAGCGCCTATTAAACAATAGCCTTACTCAGAAATGCGCATCTCTCGATTGTTTCTAACTCTTGCGGTTTTTCTGGTTCTACAAAAAGCGTTAGGTCGCAGACAGTAAAGAATCGGAAAATAGAAAAGTGAAGAGAACCTATTCTCGCTGCTCACCCCTAACATGCAGCAATGCGCCGTTTGGATGCAAGGAATGTTCGATGCAATTGCTGTACGACCGGAAATACAGATGATGATAGCTTGGGCTGCTACACAATATTCCGTGCTGAACTATCCCGAAGCTCTGGAGGTTTACATAAGTGAAATTGCCTCGCCCAAATACTCTTCACAATATCCTTAAGTTTGTACGAATCGGAAGCAAGCTAAGGGTTCGTTGGAAGAATAATGAGGAAACTACTTCTAACTCACATCAGATCATTTTCGCATTTCTTACTTGATTCTTGACCAGAAAGTTTATATGAATAATCATTCATATGAAATATATATCATATTAGTGTAAATGGCAAGATGTGAACGAAGTGAAAAAAGGTTTAACAGAAATCTGTTATCGATTCTTCACCAATCTAGCAAATCCCACAAGACTTGCCGCCCTCGAACAGCTATTGAAGAAGCCCATGAGTGTAAACGAACTTGCAACTGCGCTGGGACAAGAACAAAGCATGATTTCACACAATCTAAAACCATTACTCCTATGCAACATAATTGCCATCAAAAGGCAAGGCAAAAAACACATCTATACTGTCAACGAAGAAACAATGCTCCCCATCTTTGGAGCCATTGAAAACCATGCGCGAAAATTCTGCCCCACAGGTGGAAAATGCCTAAAAGGAGAAAGCTAACATGATAAAAAGAAAAATCGTAAATATAGATGAAATCCTCTGCAACGGATGCGGCAGTTGTATCCCCAAATGTGCGGAGGGTGCACTCCAAATAGTAGACGGTAAGGCAAAAATAATCAAAGAAACATATTGCGACGGCTTAGGTGCCTGTTTAGGACAATGCCCTCAAGGGGCAATTACAATAACAGAACGTGTAGCTGAACCCTTCGACGAAGGCGAAGTGCACAAACACCTTAATAACAAAGCGAACCCCGCGCCAACAACAAGCATCCAAGCCAATTCGCCATCGCAAAAGCCCCAGTGGCCAGTAAAACTTAGTCTTGTCCCAACGAAGGCGCCGTTTTTCGAAAATGCTAACCTATTACTCGCCGCCGACTGTGCTCCTATTGCACTCAAAAACTTTCATGAAACGCTAATGCCCGGAAAACGAGTTATCATTGGCTGCCCAAAATTCGATGACGCCCGAGCATACGCCCAAAAGCTAACCGAAATTCTGAAACAAAACAACATTGCAACCGTAACCGTTGTCCACATGGAAGTGCCTTGCTGCACTGGCTTAAAATGGGCAGTAAATAAGGCGCTTGAATTGTCGAATAAGCAAATTCCAGTTAGAGAGTACGAGATAAAAATTGGAGGGGAATTAGTTGAGCTCTAGAGACAAACCAATGGAAAAGAACCCCCAAACATGCCCTGGATTGCGAGACCTGCTTCAGCCTAAACCAGCCTACATTAAATGTCATGTTTGCGGCGGCGATCTGGAAATTTGGAGTGATGAAGACAAAACAGTATGTTCGGAATGCGGAGCCGAATGGAAACGCCCCGACAAAACGGCAGCATGCCTGGAATACTGCCAGTACGCCGACAAATGCCGAGGCATCATCGAATCCCGAAAAACCTAAAATATCGAGATGAGTCTTTTGTTAAAAGTTTTCGTAATTTATGACACGAAGTATGGCAACACAAAACTTGCCGCAGAAGGCATCATGGAGGGCATAAGAGAGGTTGAGGGCATTGAAACCTCGATTGGTTACGTCAAGGAAATCGATATTGGAAAAGTTGCTGATTATGATGTAATAGTTTTAGGCGCTCCAAATCACATGGGCAGACCTTCCCAAACTATGAAGAAGTTTGTTAATAGGTTGGCTGAACTTGATCTGAAAGCAAAGAATGTGGTTGTTTTTGGCACTTACTCGGGAAGAGCAAGAACAGTTGATAGAGCGGTGAAAAAATTAGAAAAAATGGCTGAAAAGAAGTTGCCTAACCTAAAGCTAGTTTCACCAAGTCTATCTATAAAGGTGAATGGGATACCGGGTCCCTTGGTAGAAGGAGAACTGGATAAATGCAAAGACTTTGGTAGAAGAATAACAAATCAAATAAAGCAAAAACAATAGTCCAGTGAATGTTTTCTGCTTCATGTGTCAATTTTATAATTTAAGGTTCTTCGTTAAATCATCTGACGTAAACACTACATCTGGATTCAGAAGCCCTTCAGGGTCAAAGATTTTTTTGATTCGCTCAAAGTATCCATAGACTTTGTCCCCCCACTCGTTGCGAAGGTACTTAGACCTATTTCTTCCAAGTCCATGTTCGCCTGTTATGGTGCCACCAGCTTTCAAGGCTGCTTGGAAGATTAGGTCTGAGAGGTTCCTTAGGTTTTCTTCCCAGTTCTCTTTGTTGATCATTGGTCTTATGTGGAGGTTTCCCTCGCCCGCATGACCATAAATCACTGCAATCGTCCCGAAGCGATCTAAAATGGCTTGAATGGTAACCAAAAAATTTGGCAGTTGATTTATCGGTATGGCGAGGTCATCGGCGAAGGGTGGAAATCTTTTCTCGGGCGTTTCCAAAATGTTCATTATCCAAAGAAGCATAGACTCCCTTATCTTCCAGAATGCAGCTTGCTTTTCCGCATCAGTTTCAACTAGAAATTTGATTGATTCTTCCTTCAAATGGTTAAGCATGAGCTCGCCCACTCGGTCTAAGTCAGAATCGAACTCAACAAATAGGACAGCTCTGCAGTCTGAAGGAACGCTTATTTCGTTTCTTAGCAAGCTAACACCGTAAGAGTCCATAACCTCAATAGCTGAAGGTTCAAAAATCTTCAATTTCGCAACGTCTTTTACGGCATCTACCAAAGAGCGGAAGAACATCAGGTACAAGATTGTGCTTTTGGGACAAGACACTGCTTCCAACTCTATCTCGCTGAAGACACCCAATGTTCCAACCGAACCTACCAAGAGGTGAGTAACGATTTCCCTTTCCTCTTCATACTCATAAAAGCTTTGCAGGTTGTAACCGCTACTGGATTTTAATTTTCCTCGGGCGTTAAGGATATGCCTTGTTTCTTTGTCGCTCCTAAGCCGATTCGTCAGATCGACGATTGCCTCTTCAAGGTTTTCGGGCAGCCCTTGCTTTGTGTCAATCAATCCGTGAGCAACGTCAAAGAAACACAGACTTCTTAGCGACGAATCAACTGTTCCATACTTGAGGCTCCTTAGGCCGCTTGCTTTTGTAGCTACATGTCCACCAATGGTGCAAAACGAGCGGGAAGACGGGTCATAGGGAATTCGAAGCCCATCCATGTTCAGTTGATCATCTAGTTTTTGATGGATTATGCCTGGCTGAACTTTTACTCTTAGCCCTTCCCTCTTTGTGATGACATTCATCTTAGAGAAGAGAACAATTATACCTGAACCAACTGCTGAACCAGACTGGTTAGAGCCAGCTCCTCGTGGTGTTATGGGAATTGCCTCTTCCTTGGAATATGCAATTATCTTCGCTAAGTCCTCTTGGTCTAATGGAGCAGCAATCATCATTGGTTTGACTAAGTAGTGACTCATGTCGGTTGAGTACCTTTTTATGGAAGTCTCGTCGGTCAGCACCTCTCCAGAAATCTGTAGTTGCCTCATCTCTACTTCCTGCATTCTTTGCGAGCGCCTAATCAGGCGTAGGTTTCCTGTTGCGCCAATGGGTTGGTCCATTTGATTATTGCGCTAACGGAGTTCTGGTTAAACCCCTTAAAACCTTGACCTCTTTGAATGCTCTCCAAGTGACTGGCAACGGCTCCGTCCCGAGCAAAGGCTAATGCCTGTTCTTCATTTAATTGATGTTTTTTAACTAGAAGGCTAAGCTTGTCGTTTTCCACTCGCCATTTTTCTGGCTCGGTAAATGCTTGCTTGAGAAAGGGAAAATTGGAGAAAGGCTTCCTCATGCCAACCCCTATGCCTTTGAAATCCTCACGTACATCATCAAAACGGAATCTGGCGGCTAAATGGTGCATACCTGCTTCAAGAATACTTTCGCCATGCAGACCCACCCATAAGCCAACGGTGCCCAATTCATCTCGTGGGTCAAGCCCTTGATGAGCAAAATCAGCATCTTTTTCTTCCTTAGACAAATCAACATCGGCAAAAACAACATTTCGCCCATCGGCATCTTCCAAGATTTGAGCCCCCCAACCTGCTTGGGCACCAGCGTGAAATCTCTCACGAAGATTCAAACCTAAAAGTTCAAAAATTCTAATGAGAGCTGAAAAGCTCTGCCTTGAAGACCTGAAGGTATAATGGTCAACATTGCCCCAGCCCGCACCGACTCCATCCTGCCGACTCCTCTGAACAGTCGCTGCATGGTTTTGACTCTCCCAAAAACGTCTTTCAGCTCGAAAGAAAGCATAAGCCAATCTCAGCTTGCCTATTCTGGATCCAAAGTTCGTGAGGAGTTTTTCAGTTTCCAAAATACCTTCCTCCGCAGAGCTGAAGGTTCGTCTGCGTGAACGTAAGGCATTTGATGCTTCAACATAATAATCGACATCATCTTTATCCTCGAAAGTGTAACCTGAGAAACCCCGCCTCTCAACAACCGAAAACAAAAAGTTTTTTTCGCTAATAAGAACCAACTTTCTAAAACCTGAATTAGGTGTCCCCTGAATAATTTTGTCTTTGCCGTAAACTTTCCTAAAGTTATCGATGTCTTCCACGGCAAGAGCAAGTTCCGACATCTTCTCACTTCTTAAAAGCATTGGAAACAAAGTACTTCCTTCAACTCGAAGAGCTATTGAGCCCTCGAACGTTCTTGATTCATGAAATCCTCGTTTAAAAAGGTCGTCTGCATCAATTTCATCTGATGAAACTACCAAGTGGTCAACCCAGTCAAAAATTCTTGTCGAAGTCTTCTGCTCAATTTCGTTTACTAAAGTTGCCGCCGAATTGTTGCTGCTTAGGAATTTATCAAGCTCGGTTTGCAGGAGGGATTCTGCTTTCGGAAAAAGATTCCAGTCAAATGTATTCACGATATTCTTCTCCTTGTCTTGAAAAAAATTTCATTTAACATTATATTTACTCAACTAAATAAGCTTAGAACATAGACAAATCTTTGGAAAGATACTTGATGAAGTTCAAGCCGTGATCTGAATCAAGCAATAGTTTGATTGAAACCAAAGAAAGGTTCCCAAGAAATCGGCAGATACAGCAAAGCACTAGAAAAATCCAAGAAACAAAGTTAAGAAAGCCGTGGAATCGAACGCAAAAGACGTGGGCATTATGAAAAAGTATTAAGAATAGAATATAGTTACACGATTTCAAGGTTTGATAATCTATGAATGCTGTTGCAGATCAAGAAGTTGATGAGATAGCGCAAAAAATCATGACAGAAGTAGAACAGGCAAAATCGAAAGATCTGGCAGGCTCCGACGAAATGATAAAGATTCTCCACTTGACAAATACACATAGCGCCAAAGCATTGCTAGAACATGCCGATGAAGCTCCTACAGAAAATGAACGAAACATAGGAAAGAAAGCAGTGGTGGAGGCATTGTTAGTTTCCACCTGGCATACAAGGTTGTACTTCATCATAAGATCATTCATCATGGGGCTACTAGGCGCGCTTTTAACTCTTATTTTCGTATTAATATTTCACTCAATAACCCTAGCTTTGGACATCCCACTGGGTATCTTTTCATTCATATTCTCGCTATTTGTTTCTAGGCTGCTAGACGTGCAAATAGTAAAAGCCACAAAGGCTATAACAGATTACCTGAGCAATCATAAAAGCTTGAGAAACTTTATTCTTAACCACTTCTAAGCAGGTAACCGCTTGCAAATTGGGCAGAGGCAAAAAAATTCATAGGGCTCGCATTCGATTGTTTCTTGGATTATGTTCAATTTCCGCTATTCCTAAAGCTTCTAGGATTGGCGGTATATAATTTGCAAATCGCCCCCGCAGCCCCTTTTTGATACCGTACCATCCGCCCACGGGGTTTTTTGGTGACCTTGCCCAAGCTTCAACGGTTCCTTCCTCAGCTGGCTTCTGTTCGTCTGCGCTACCAAGCGGCATCCAATCTCCTTTGGCTTTCAACATTTTATGGAGATCGTCCAAACAGCGAAGTTGGTATTTGAGTTCCGTTTTACCTACCCAGACCACGACTGTTGGCGGGTCAGCTGCTTCGTCGCGATATGCTTTGAATTCAGAAGTGCCGGGTGGAGTTTTAAGTAGCCAAGGATCATCCTTTGTTCCTTTTACTTTAATTGACAAAAATTCACCTACTTAAGGATTAAATTAAGCGCATTTCAACTTTTCGGTTTAGCGTTTGAAGCGCAATAAATTTAACGTTCATTACTTGTTGAAAAAGGCTATGGAGATTACCTGTCTTTCTCTATATTTTCTGGCGCTTATCAGTTCGGATGGCGCGGGATGTGGGATTTGAACCCACGCGGCCTTTCGACCACAGACTTAGCAGGCCTGCCCCCTACCAGGCTAGGGCAATCCCGCAATTGTACCCTAACTCATTATTTTCGCTTTTGTCTATCTTAGCTTTGATCTCAATAACCAATGCTGGTTAGTAGAGTTATTGAATTGGGTTATTTTTGTCTTTTGCGTCTAATGATACACACAGCTGCAGTTAGTAGAAGAATCACGATTTAAGCGCGCGTGTCTCATTTTTCCATGTTGGTTTTTTCTTAAATCTGCTGGATACACTGGGCAAAAAAGCTTAAAAATCTCTCATTTTACCAAAATAAGTGTTTTTTAGCCTTTTTAACCTATATAAAGCCAAACTACATAGGCACTTTTGAAACTAAAAATAATTCCTAGTTTTTTATTCTGTTATGTTGGGCTTTAAAACTTTGGCTTTAAGCAATGTTAACACCAAAACGACCAACACATTATTACAACATTAACTAAGCGGTTTAACTAGTCTTTTTGGTGGTTCTAACAGGGTATTTTAATAAAAACAGCTAGGGGTTTAGTTAAAAAATAGGTCGGCTAAATTAAAGCTGTTATATGTCAAGGGGTAGAGGTTATTTTTGGCTTAATTCGTTATGCCATTTATCACAGCAATGGTTTATGAATCTAGGAATCATGTCATTTGTAAGTTTGCATACGCAATAAGAAGCGTTATACTCTGAGCACGTTCCGCAACCACACTTAGCGCATCTATCCATTTTTAATCAGAATCCCTGATGTTGGCAGTCTGTGCCAATGTGGTCGCATTCGTAGGTACCTAATTGAAAGTGGCTGCATCGCCTAAATTTTTTGCAAGTCATAGTTATTTTGCCATCTCCTCAACCTTGACAAAGCGTTTTGGCGATTATATGCAATGTTCCGATTCTTGACACATATCAACCTTCAAACAACATTAGCACCTAATTATTTTAATAAAAAAAAGCCGCTAGAGTGGTTGTCCACGTGGAAGAGGCATGTCTAACACTCTAACGACTGCCACAAGGTTGAGGCTGTGACTGTCAAATTTAGACGCAAACTCCAAAACTTTCAATATTGCCATTGGTTGCATTGGTTTCAACTTTGCCGAAAATCAGGCGTGTACCTGTTGTTTTTACGATTGCTGTCGCTTGTTCTGCCGTAATTTTTTCTATTTTGCCAATTTGCTTGCATGTGTAATTTTCATTACTCTGATTTAAAGCCACAAAACAGCAAACCCCACCACCAGCACAGTTAAAATCACGAATAAACAGTTTTCCATCGCTTTCAATAAACCATAAATTATCAGTGACATCTGGACGCATAGTATAACTTAAGACCATGTGGAACCATATTTTTTCGATTGAATTCCATGCGTTTTTGTCTTCGACATCTTTACTAAAAAGTATGTGGGCTATAGCTGACCTTTTAAAATTCATCTCTTCAGGGGTTTTAAGTACCGTTGACTCTTCATTAAAGGCACTCCAACTTTTTAGAGACTTATCGAAGCGTGACACAAAGGTTTTTTCTTCAAATCTGTAGCCTTCAGGTTTATGCATCCACCGAGCGCGCGCGCTTTCTTTCAACTTTTAGAAGTAAATATTTGACGCTGATTCATGTTGGTGAAGTCTTTGGGTTTGCCGTCTCTAAGTGCGGCAAAAACGCGTTCATCAAATAAGCCCATTGCGAGTTATAATAAGCAAAATCAGACTTGTAACCATTTTTAACCATTTTCGGGACAAGCCAGCGCGCTGAAATTGCCGCGCTACAGTATATAGACATTCAGATACGTTTATTTCTGAAATGGTGGCTAAAATACATCAGTAGCTTAAAAGAAACTCACATGGCGATGTTTTTTCATGAGTAAAGAGCCGTCTGCCTCAGAACCAATGCTTGGCGCTCGGGCTTATCACTTCCTTGAGATGCGTCGATTATTCTCAGAAGGGTTAGGAACTTTCTTTCTTGTTTTAGTAGCTGTTGGAGGAGGTGTTGTAAATACTGCAACACACGGAGCCATTAGCCAAGTTGCCCTTGTTATTGCGCCTGCTTTAATGGTTATGGCAATCATTCTTTTTATGGGAAAGGTTTCTGGGGCTCATCTAAATCCTGCAGTAACGATTGCTTTTTCTGCTCGAGGCGATTTCCCTTGGCGCCGAGCCCCTGGATACATCTTAGCTCAAATTATAGGCGCTGTTATAGCATGTTCTTTTCTTGCCACCATATTTGGTGTGAATGGAACTTTTGGTTCCACTCAACCAGGAGCTGGCTTTAGTGGTTTGCAAGCAGTCTTGATAGAGTTCATTCTTACTCTTGGACTTGTCAGCGTAATTCTCGGAACCGCTTCTAAAGCTCAAAACGTCGGACCGTTGTCTGCCCTTGCAGTTGGCGGCTATATTGCGTTGGCTGGACTTTGGGCAGCGCCCATATCTGGAGCATCAATGAACCCAGCGCGCTCATTTGCCCCTGACCTTTTTCTTCTTAGCTTTAGTACCTATTGGATATATTTAGCAGGGCCTATAGCAGGTGCATTGCTTGCTGTGTTTTTTGCTTATCTTCTGCGTGGACATAACAGGGACGAAACAGCGATTGAGGCCGCACAAGGTGTCCTAAAATAACCGACCCATTGGAGGCTAACTATTGTCACATGAATTGATAAGGGTGAACAAAAAAGGAGGTCTAAAAAATTACCGAACCTATACAGCCAAATAGAGGTCTTAGTCGTCAGGAGCGTTGGCAAAAAGGGAAAGAACTAAGTGTCAAGATTCCATGGAAGAGCCACAGTGAGTGGAAACGTCCAAGTAATTTTCAAGACCCCATCAGCCTAATTCAACAGCATGACAAAGGGCGATTATCGTTTTTGCTGCCTATTAAATATGGGCGCATGGCAGCTTCAGCTTTTGCTTATCTTAGGGGTTCAGCCGCGGTCATGGCAGCCGACCTTAGAAGTACTCCAGTCACTGGCATAAAGACAATGTTGTGCGGCGACGCTCACTTATACAACTTCGGCATCTTTGCGTCGCCCGAGCGCAAACTAGTCTTTGACATAACTGATTTTGATGAATGTTACCCTGGTCCGTGGGGAATGGGACCTCAAACGATTGGCCGCCAGTGCAGTCATTGCGGGGAGAGAAAACGGGTTTAAACCTGAAGATAATCGTGAACTAGCCAAGCATGTTGCCAAAAAGTATCGTAAGGCAATAACAACATTTGCGAGCATGCTTACTTTAGACGTGTGGTATTCCTATGTAGATGCTGAGAGGCTCTTGAAAGCATTTCATAATTCTAAAAAAGAGTCGAAAATTTTGGAAAAAGCCATCAAGAAGGCTCGTACTAGAACAGAGGAACAATCACTTGAGAAGTACACCGAAATTGTAGATGGTCAGCGACAATTTGTTAATCATCCACCGTTGATGGTTCGTTTAACCGACGTTCCTGAGAGTAATGCTGTGGCAGAGAAAGCCCAAGTGTTAAGAAATGATCTGGAAAAAGCCTGGCTTGAGTATGTCAGCAGTGTTGAAATAAATCGTCGCGTGTTGCTGGGTCGTTATCATCTTGTTGATACTGCTTTAAGAGTTGTCGGAGTGGGCAGTGTGGGAACTCGTTGCTTCGTAGCTTTGCTGGAAGCTAACTCAATTGATGATGAAATTGTGCTGCAGCAAAAGGAGGCTGGACCTTCGGTATTGGAACGATACTTAACGCAACGAGAATTTGTCAATCATGCAGATCGTGTGGTGATAGGAGAGCGGTTAATGCAGTCGACAAGCGATATCTTTTTGGGATGGAGTTGTGGTTTTGCTTCTTCCGGACGTGATTATTATTGGCGCCAGCTGAGAGATATGAAAGGTTCCGTTGATGTTTCTCTGTTGGGCGTGAAAGGTTTTAAGGATTATCTTGCGTGCTGCAGCTATTGTTTGGCGCTGGGTCATGCTCGTTCGGGAGATGTTGCTGGGATTTCAGGGTATCTGGATAATGGCAAACCATTTGACGAGGCGATTGCAAACTTTAGCGTTTCCTACGCAGAACAAACGGAGCACGATTATCACGCTCTGGTGGCTGCAATCAAGGCTGGTCGTATTGTTGCTAAGAAAGGCGTTTGATTAAGGTCAACAGTTATCTTAGTCCCTAGCTGTCACCGGCGATTCAAAGAAACGAGTTGATGTCCATCGTTACCTGTTCAATCTCTATGTAGAATAGTCTGTATGTTTTTTGTATTTACGACTTTTGATCTAAATGCTTCCTTAATTAGCGTTCATAGATAATAGATATTTTTTAATTTGAAGCTATATTTTTGCGCCAAATTTTGGTCGAGTGCTATCGAAAGCGAACAAATCTTTCTTGCTTCTTACAGTCCTTCATATTCGAAAAGGTAACTTTTTCTTATCTATAGTTCAAGCTCTTCTCCTGACTATTGAGGAGGAAAATGTACTTAAGTACTGCCAATGTAGGAACGATAGCAGAGGATAATCAAAACGCGGCACGCTATTTATAGTTGTTACATTTTAAGACAGTAGAAAAAGTTAAATCCCTCAATATTCCTCAGTGAATTATGAATTCTACAACTCTTATCGAAACAGGATTTACCGAATGGTTCCCGCTGAAAACGTTAACATTCTCAAATTTGCCTCCAAACAAAGACTGCGTCATCATAATAGTGGATAAGGAACTTTCAGGAAAGCCAGAATCTGATATTCTATATATTGGACGCACAAAAAGATCCGTCAAAAGGATACTGGGCGGATATTTGGCAGGGTATGGCGGAAAAAAGACAAAGAAGATCAACCAGATGCTTTTCGACGAAGGTTACATTGAAAATGCCGCTATAAGCTGGATCCTAACTGACAAACCAAGAATCATGCAAAAAGAATTGCTCGCCAAATTCAAAGAAGCTAATGGTAAATTTCCAGTCTGGAACGCCAAAAAGAAACTCAATGTTAAGCCCAAAAAAACCCCAGTTCCCAAACCAAAAGCCGCTGCTCCGAGAGTTAAAGTCAGACCGATAACAAAATCCGTTCCGCGCGCGCGCCCAAAAATTGTTTCAACAAAGAGACCTGCGGCAAAGACTAAAACCTCAACTAAAACCGAGACAGCAAGCAAAGGGGAAACTGCCGTAGAAACGCCAGAAAAGGCAAAACTTTCAGACACTGAAATGGCAACTTAAAACTACAGATTTCAGCCAACTTCTTTCTCTCCCTTTTCCTTTGAGTAGTGAACCTCATGTTTTTTACAAGAGACTTTTTTTTCGAACAACACTATCCTTATTTTGTTGTTGGTTAGTAATTATAAATCAATCTTGGTGGATTTTTCCTTAGAGGGTTTATCCTAATTGTTCGACTTTTGATTGATGGAGTAGCTATTATTAGTCAGCGTGACCTATTCTCAATGAGGTTGTTTCAGATGTCGATGGATTCAGAAGATTTTAAGGTGCTGCCGCTCTCTTTAAGGCAATGGCTTGTTGTTTGTTGGTGGGGAATAGCAGTCACACATGTTTAATAAAATCGCAGAGGCACTAGTCTGTTAGTGAAATTTTATGAGTGGAGAAGAAGTTAAAGGTAAACTTAAAAAGGATGAAGGCAAGATTCGCGTAGGCGCGGGTAAAATTACTGGCAACACAGGTCAAATAATTAAGGGCGAAGCTGAGAAAGTAAAAGGGAAAATCGAAGAAGACGTAGGCAAAGCCAAAAGAAAGCTCTAACAAAACACCAGCTGTTCAACGCCTCCATAATAAGCCGAAATAAGTTTTCAAGAAAACGGAAAATACCACAGCAACTATTAAGCGGATAGTTTGCTCTTTTTTTCCATCTAACGCCAATCTGAGCTTATCAGAAACTATACTGTGAATACAACGCCGCCGAACGCACGCGCGCAAAAGTTCGGAAGAGGTAAAGGTAGCGGTGTAAGGACAGGGATGGGTCATTATGGTGGGAAGTTACTGTTGAACCATGTTGACAAAAAAGCTGGAGAATCAACAACTATTGAATAAATTAGGGCGTTTTGAGTTTTACATTATCTTCTTGGGGGTTTGATGCTCAGTTTCCAAGTGCATGGTTAATTCCTCTTTAGTTTTGAAAACTTTACCACATATTTGGCAAGTAACCTTGTTTGGCGTTGGATTATCCATTGGAGGAAGCGAAGGCTGCTGATCTGGGGATTCAAAAGAGCCATCTGGTGGGGAGGGTGCAATCAAATCATTGAATGATTCATTTGGCTTCTTTTCGTAGGGAAAATCAGGCTCAGTCAAAATCTTACCTATATTACAAGGGGTTTATGCTTTTCTTAAGCATTTGTGACTGTCTAACGACAATAACGTAAAAGTAGGTCACAGTTAAGCAAACAGTTTACTCGTTTCTTTCTCTCATTTTTTTACGAGAGTTTTCTTACAATGTAAGTTGAGCCTTTCTTCTCTCTGTCGTGCTCACGACTGCGTACGCTCGCGAATGCACGCACGCCCACGCATGCCTCCGTGAATCGTGTCTGTCCTACTGTCAGTCACTCTGTCAGTCTCACAGTCGCACCCGCAACAAAACAAAAACAAACAGATAGGGTAAGCTAAAGATTCGTTCGAATCTTTCTTTCAGCTTGCCTTATATCAAGTTAAAAAGAAATCTCAAAACAACGATAAGAACTATTATTAATACTACTACTACAATAGCGGACCAGAGCCAACTACCTAAACCACCTTTTTTATTATGCAAAAACCTCATTTGTCCAATCACCTCTTGTATAACTGACTTATTGTCTTTCAATTCTACTTAACTATTTGTTACTGTAGAACCACAACTACAAGCGCTCGCTCCAAATACTATTCAGATTGGTGTTATGCGGAAGTGCGCAAGCTAGTTTTCAGCGCGCGCGTGACCGTTTCCATTCCTCTGTGAGGATACCATGGAAACCCTTTGATATAATCCTTAGGATTATCTGATCCAAAGTGGCACATCAACAATCGCCTAGCAGCCGCAACAGTGGCGATTTTCTTACCCCTCTTCTCCGCTATCCGATTATACGCTTTCGTAATAGCGGTATCGTACTTGTGAGCATGCGTCTGAGCCGCCTCAACCATCACCCAACGCAGCCACCTGCTACCTTCCTTAGTGATGCTTCCATGCCAAACAGTCTTTCCGCGCGCGCGAAGGCTTATTAGCTTCCGCTTTCGAATCTGAAGAAGCTTTTTATTTTAGCCTAAACTATTTTTTAATAGGTCTCGGTTTGAATCTTGGTACCCACATCTTTTTTGCTGGTGTAGTCACAGCTATTCTCACGGGCAACCCTTACTTCACTCTTTTAGCGGGAATAGGCAGTTTCATCCCCGACCTGGATCGAGAATACCTCTTGGTGAGCCCAAAGGCTTTTCGAGAGGAACAGTTTCATCGGGCGCTTTTCCATAACCTGCTTTTTCTATCTGGGCTGTTTTTTGTGAATGTTTGGCTTGCACTAGGCGCATTTCTACATAGCTTCATAGATTCCTTCACTACAGAGAAAGACAAGGGAGTCGAGTGGCTTTTTCCATTTTCTAGAATGGTGAAACGTGGTCGTTACACGTTGGCTGCAAAGTCAAAAGACGGAGCGTGTAAACTGGAGTTGGTTGATCAGAAGCCGCCTGATCGAGTCTGCTTTATCAATGAAGATTCTCCGGAGACAACCCAGCTTTCTGATCCTGATTTGAAGGAGTCAAGAGCTGTTCCATGGCGTAGGACCTATGGACCTGCGACGAACGGGCAAATGTTCGACAAGTGGCTCGCATTAGCCTCTTTTTCGATGCTAATTCTTTATGCTGTGTTGAACCCTGGTTTTGCAATGGCTGGCAAAAACCTCATCCTCTCAACCCAAATCATTCCGCCAATGAGCCTTTTAACGGGCATCGTACTGGTTTTTCTCGGAGGTTGGCTTAAAAAGAACAAAAGAAACAGAAAAGGGTACCTCACCCTCTTCGCGGCTGGTGGTGTGTTCACAGTTTTGTCAGCTGTACTGTCGGTTGGCGGAGTTTCGGGTTATGTGTTTCTTTTAAGTCCTACTTTTATTGCTGTCGGCTGCTTGGTTTTGTTTGCTGAAGCGCTTTTTATTTGGCGGCTTAGCACATACGGCGGAAAAAAAGCCCTAGTTTAAGTAAGAAGCGCGCGCTTCAGGTGAAAACAAAATTCGTTTGTGACGCGTTTCAAAGCATGGAATCTGAATGAAAACAGAAAATAGGCTAAAGAATCAAAAGGCGAATTATTGCAACCTTTGACCAATTTAGGAACACCCACGCGCGCTACCTTTCAAAAAGATCTCAAATGATCCCTACGATGTCCTACAAAGAACACCATCAACATTACTTAATGGCTAGACGTACTATCGTCTGACTCTCTCGCGATTAAATTGGTCTCTATTTTTTCTCTTGCTTTATTTTTTCCCTTAACTGATTGATAGACGTAACACGTTGCTCTTTAAGGACCGCCTCAACTGTTTTATCGGAACGATAACCAAAATGTTCCTGAATATCAGGAGCAACATTTCCTATATGTGCATCTTCACGAATTTGTCTAGGATCCCCTGTCTTGCCTATTTGTCCTGGCATTTTCAAAACTCCTTAAAGTAACTATAAACCAACAATTGTTACATAACCTTTTCTCTCATTTGTTCTCGGGTGCGCCACCAGATTCCATCCCTGAGGCTACAGTGTTAGCGGCAAGTACTGTTCCATCAGGTTTAGTTAAAAGTGGCGCTTTAGTGCTTATTGTTTACGGCAGGTTTTCTCGTTTTCAATGCAGTTCCATAGTAATGGTAAAACTTCTTTTTGTGAGAAAAGACTGTATCGTGCTTTGCTTGGAGTTACTCCCACTTTGATTGAGTATGCTTCTTTGGGAAGTGCAACAAAGAGGTCTTCGTCGGTTTTGTCGTCTCCAATTGCAAGAATGAAAGTGTATTGTTGTTTTGAAAGCCAATTCTGTGCTGCTCGTCCTTTATTAACTATAGAGCTTTTGATTTCGATTACTTTGTTTCCATCCATTACTTCAAGGTTAAGGTTTGAAATTGAAGATAGAATATTATCTTTGAGTTCTTTAGCGCGTAAAGAACCAAGGGTAGGTTCGGTTGCACGGTAATGCCAAGCTAAAGAGAAATCTTTCTCTTCCACGAAACTGCCAGGTGTTCGGTCAGCGTACATCTCAAGAATTGGAAGAATTTCTTTTTTCCATGCGTCTGAAAGTTGTTCAAGAGCTTTCCAGTCTCCTGAACCTTCTTTAATCCATGCACCATGCTCTGCGACTAATCCAACTTTTAGGGATCTGAACCACTCGTCAAACGTTTTTTTGTCCCTGCCGCTGATAAGTACAACTTCATTAGAAGATGATTTACTAAGCTTCCTTAGCATTTTTGCTACATCGTCTGTAGGTACTGCTTTTTGCGGTTTAGTAGCGAAAGGCACTAATGTACCGTCATAATCAAGTAGAATTAGCCTTCTTTTGCTATTACTGTAGCTTTCGACAAGTTCCGTTCGATTAGCTGATGTCATAACTTGTTGATAACTTTCTTGTTGTTTGACATAAGCGTCATTCAAGCGGTTGAGAAAATCGTCTGCCCACCGTTTAACATTATAACGTGACAATCGTTTTTGCATAATACGATTTCGTTTTATTTGTTCGTCTATAGGCATAGCAAGCGCTGTCTCCAACGCTTCAATTATGTCTTCTTGATCGTTGGGGTTAACGATAATTGCCTCTCCAAGCTCTTGCGCCGCACCTGTCATTTCCGAAAGAATTAATGCTCCTAAACCATTGATTTTAGTTGCTATGAACTCTTTGGCCATAAGGTTCATGCCATCGCGTAATGGTGTCACTAAACCAACGTCGGCAACTCCATACAGGGCTACTAATGTTTCAAAAGGAAGGAATCTTGAGAAATAGCTAACTGGCGTCCAATCTGTGGTGCCATATTTTCCGTTTATTCGACCTACTAATTCATCAATTTGTTTCTTCAATGTTTGGTATTGACTTACGTTAATCCGTGAAGGAACTGCGACCAATATGAAGGAGACTTTTCCACGATATTCTGGTTTTCTCTCAATCAGGGCGTCGAAGGCTTCGAGTCGAAGTGGGATTCCTTTAGTATAGTCGAGGCGGTCAAAAGAAAGAATTATTTTTCGCTTTCCAATCTTTCGTAAAGTGTGTGCCATCTCTTTTTGAACAAGCGGGTTGTTGCCTGCATCTGAAAATCGTTGATAATCGATACCCATTGGAAAGATGTCAACTTTTGTTTGCCTTGATCCTATTTGAATTTCTCCAAGGTAATTTTCGTTTCCTAAAATGCGACGGACACATGAAAGAAAATGAAAAACATAATCGTAAGTGTGGAAACCAATTAGGTTTGCGCCAAGTAAGCCTTCAAGTATTTCTTCTCGCCAAGGAAGAAGTCTAAAAATTTCATGCGATGGAAAAGGGATATGATGGAAATATCCTATCTTAGCATCAGGTAAATGTTCCCGTATCATTTGTGGAAGCAGCATCAGTTGATAATCATGAATCCAAATAGTGTCATTAGATTTAGCGACCTTAATTATTTCGTCACAAAATTTTTGGTTGACTTTTTGGTAAGTCTCCCAATTTTTAAGTTCATATGTTGCATAGAGGTTAAAATAATGAAATAATGGCCATATAGTATTATTGGAGAAGCCTTCATAATAGTATTTTATTTCATACGGTGTGAGAAAAACTGGATGATACTTTTCATTGCTTAATAAATCAACAATTTGTTTTCTCTCTTCCACCTGCTTTTGATTAAGGTAGATTCCGGGCCAACCAATCCAAAGGCTGTTACCTAATTTATGAATAGAATTAACACCTGTTGCCAATCCTCCTGTGGTAGGTTGAATTTGAAGTGTAGAATTCTTTTTAGATATTTGAATCGGTAACCTATTTGAAACAAGTAAAATTCTATCCATAAAAAATTCGGCTCGGAATGATCATAATAGTGAATCCTCTTGAATAAGTTTAATGGCTAACTTCATTAGAATGCTTTGTGGTTTTGGGGATTAAAACTTAGCGCGCATGACTGTTCCGAAATTGGTCTAAAATGGTTAAAACTCTCCTTTTGCAAAAAGAGTTTAAGGGTGAAGTGCTCTTGGCCGTGTTTTTTGGATGGGAAACCGCTGATTTTTGCGCACGCGAAACGCTTCAAGGTTAAGGGCGATCCGAGGCTGGTGAAGCTATATAGGCTGAGAATGGCTCTTGAAAGAAACTTCAAGGCTGGGAAGCTGGAGCTTATGATGGAGAACCTGCGTTGGAGAGGAGTAGCTAAGGTGTGGATGCACGCGGTCCTATGCTTCGCGTGCATATACGCCGTGGCAATCACAGCCTACAAAATAGGCAGACCAGAACTAGCCAACAGCATCGCAACGTTCACATATTAAACGCTGAAAAAGACTCCATTTGCGAAATTAAGCCAAGAAAGAATTAATGACCACTTATGCGCGCCTTATCTGAGATCTTGCATTTTAAGGAATTAATAAGCTACTTTTCTTTCTTAAGTTGATTAGGACTAATTTCACCCTGGTAATTTAGCCTCTCTTGCATTGACGGAACTGCTCATTTAGTGGATGGTAACTAGCTCTTGTGGAGAGATCAGCTTCTTTCTAAGAAGGGTTGTACCATTCCCAGAGTTCATCAACAGTTTTCTGGGAGCACCCAGAGTTGACGAGTAATGTCTTGAAATGAATCTTTTCTTTGCTCATATGTTACACCTGTTAAAATCTGTAATATTAATATACAATAATCGCAGAATTAAGTATGTGTGACTGTGAGTCCACAGCAACATTCTGATAGTTGTGTCTGCGCTAATCTGTTCTCAGCATTAATTTACAAGAGAAAAACTAAAAAGAAATAATAGAACTCAATTAGTTCCTTATTTTTCTAATTTATATTTCTAAAATTATTAAAAATCTTAGAAACCACTTCTTTTATTTTGTTTTGTTTGAAGAGAAAAGGAAAGCCATAGTTAACAAGGAGTAGACTGGGGGAAAGTGTTCCCCTTATCCTTGTGAGAAGCTCTCCTTTCTCCTCAAATAAGGAAGTCACCCTCTAAGGCTTAAAAAGTATATTTCAGAATTGGGATTATGTCAGAAAATCTATTCTTAGATTAATTTTGGCTTAACTTTTAAGTGCTAACTATGCAAATAAGTTACTTCGCGCGCATACCACCTCTCCAAACTTGAAAGAAGCGGGACTGCTAAAAAAAGAGAACGGCAACTATGTCATCAACAAAGTAATTTTGACAGACTGCATAAAAGTCAACCGCTTTCTCATTCGCACGCGCGCTTCGGTTTTACTTCTTATAACAGAATTAACTGTACTAAGACCGCCTCTTGTGACTAGCTTTTACTTCTTTGCCACCGTTGGTACTTTCATTTGCGCCCTTGCCTTCAGCTATGAGACCGCAAAAGTATGGAGCAAAGGCGGATTTTAAGATCGATTAGTCTTCTCCGCTCTCCGCGTCATCCTGTTCCTGAAGTTAAATGTTTTTCGGCGCGTACGAACAGTTTGGAGATCGATCATAGCTTCTATGTTGCAAATCTGTCATAAGGACGAACCTTCCGAGTAGATCAATCGGGCAACTCAGTCATAGTCAGCGTGAAACGAATTTGAAGGTTTCATCAAAAGTTTTTTTGAGTTTTCTAACAAATTTTCGTCTCCCATAGGAATCAAAGGCGACAGCAAATGGAACAATTCGCCGCGTTCGAAACTGTGAAAATCGTCGTCAATCTTTTGACCGCAGAAGGAATTGTAGCGCGGCGCGCTACCAGGCTAGGGCAATCCCGCACATGTAACAATGATCATTTTGGAACCTGCCAAAGTCTGGGTTATAGTGTAGAGTGTGGCGCTCGGATATTTTTGCTTTCTGGATAGCGAAAATGTAAATCACACAATCTAACCTAAAAGATTTTAGAACCCTGATTAAAGTACGACTTTTGCCTCTTATTGTATTACAGTTTGAACGAACGATTAGCAGTCTCATTTTAACAATCAGTTTTTGTTTCTTTGAATCAACACGCTTTCATAAAATCGAGAATTCTTTTGTTATTTTGAATTTGGTTTTGCATTCATCGCATATGTAGGCTTCGATTTGAAAAAATCTGTTCTCAAATGACTTTTGAGGTTTCAGAATTATCTTATGACAGTTAGGACATTTAGCCACTTAGATTATCTCTTGCCGTAAAGTACGGTTCGTGAGGGTATATAGATTATGTTGTTTCAATATGTACCAACAATCTTGCACACAAAGCTTTAGCAAGAAAAGAAGAAAAATTAAAAGCAGTTGCTGTTTTTAATTTTTTTTCAGCTTTTTTCGTTCATCTCTATCTTCATCTGACTCAAACCTCTCTAATAGCAGCTTTTGAGTCTATAGAAGGCTGTAATTTATTGAAGATTATTTTCGATTTTGCTCACGAAAAGCACCCTAAAACGATTAAAAGCAGCGGCTTTTGGTTATTGGAACATATTTTTCTCGGTGAAAAAAGAAATAGAGAAATACCTCCAGCACTAACACTAACATAGATCTTTGTGGTAGGGTTTTGAATGGTGGGAAAATTATCTAAAGCTGATGTTGCATTCATGATGAAGTTACCGGTGTGTAGACTCGCAACAACAACTGAAGAGTGTGAGCCCGTGGTGAGGCCTGTTTGGCCCGTTTTTGACGGCGTAAATGTTTTTATAGCGACGGACCCTGACACGCCAAAGTTGGAGCACATAGAGGGCAACCCTGAGGTATCGTTGGTTTTTGATGATTATGACAGAGACAACTGGTCTAATATCAAAGGCATCCGCGTGCAAGGAGAAGCAACCGTCATGTGGAAAGGCAAAGAGTACCGTTACGCGCATGAGCTTCTTAAAGAAAAATATCCTGAATACCAAACTGAGGAAGGTGGCTGGAAAGAAGGCGACATACCGATAATCAAGATATTGCCAACATCTTTTACGAAATGGGCACAAGGCGAATGGAAAAAATAGCTGAAAACGAAAGAACCTTACTTCAAGTTGGTGATTGATTATGACTTCGAAAAGCTTATCCCTAACCCGCTGCAAATACCCTGAAGAGTCAATATGTCGTTTGAGTCAAGCAGAAAACTGGGCCTAACAGCCAGCTTAATATACGTTATAGTCCCAGTCATGATTGTTGTATTATACGGATTTTTGATTTTCTCCATATTCGCATCGATTTCAGCTGTTTTTGCAGGTGGAGGAGGTTCACCCTTCGGTTCTTTTCTTTCATTCGGAGTAATATCAATAGCGTTTATCGGTCTTGGATTCCTAAGTTTGATTGGATTCATACTGTTTATTGTCTCAATGTACCAGTTTAGTCATTACTACAAAGAACCAGGCATTTTCAAAAATATTGTATACTCCTTAGTCGTTGGCATCGCAGGAGCTGGAACTTTAGTCGTAATACTGCTCGTCGCCATATTTTCGTCAATAACAATTTCCAGACTGAACACTTCAGCAACTTCGCCAGCACCAGGATTGTTCTTCATTGGATTTTTTGCAATAATATGCGCGGCTCTTGTTATAGGACTAGTTAGCGCTTTATTTTGCAAGCGTGCATTTAACCAACTTGGAGAAAAATCAGGGATCAGCAGTTTTGATACCGCCGGATTGCTAATTTTAATCGGTGTGATTATACCATTCATATCTTGGATCGGGTGGATTTTTGCTGCCTTGGGATTTAACTCGCTCAAGACAAGACCAGCAGAAACCTATTATGCCTACAATATTTCAACGGCGCCAATGGTGAAACCAGCTACAACACAAAACAAATATTGTCCTTTCTGCGGAACAGCCAACAATTTAGACTCGAGTTACTGCAAAAACTGCGGTAATAAGCTGCTATGAAACTATGAACAATCCGGTAATCAAGCATATTGAAATTTTCTCCAAAGCTTTGTCTGAATTTATCTAACATAAGAAATCTTATATCTTAGTGATTGCTCTTTTCTGAATAGAAGTTGTGATTATTTATGGCTGTTAAAACAACCCCTGATTATGTAGATTTACTTAATAAAGCAGTTGAACGTGAAATACAAGTTTCACTTCAATATATGCTTCAGCACGCAAAAATGGAAAAACTTGTGCGCAGAACTATCTCAGAAAACATCCTTCTGGAAAAAACCACTTATGATGCCGTGGGAAAGTTTCTAAGAGAAATCGCTATCCAAGAAATGAAACATGCCGCAAGCATAATTGAGCGCATTTACTATCTTGGTGGACAAGCAACAACTAAATCAGGCAAACCAAGCATTGGCGACAGCATAAGCGAATTTGCCAAACTAGGCGTAAAAGCTGAAGAAGAAGCCTTAACTCTTTACCGCCAAATCATCGAAACCGCGGCAAAAATGGGCGATTGGGAAACCCGTGAACTCTTCGAGAAAATCTACGGCGAAGAAGAAGGGCACCTCTTCAAATTCCAAGAATACACCAAATTCCATGACGAGAAAGAAGAAGCAAGCAAAGTGCAACTGCCCGAATGGCGCAAAATATACACAGACGATTACTTTACACTCTTAAACAAAGCCGTCTCAGCGGAAATCACTGGAATTATTCAGTACACGAATCAACATGAGAAGATGGCTTTCCTTGAGCTTCGAATGAAAAACACACCATTAGAAACTATCGCTGAAACCAACAAAGCCGCTGTAGTAAGCAAGATACTGAAAGAAACCTTTATGCAAGAAATGGACCATCTAGAAAAAATCAGCGAACGTATTTACTTGCTTGAAGGCGAAGCAACATACAAACCAGATCCACTACCTGTTATCGGTAACACAGCTCAAGATTTCTTAACGCTTGATCATGCACTTGAAAGCAGCGCAATATCGTTATACCGACAAATCATAGCAGAAGCGCTCAAACGTAGCGATACAACAACTAGACGCTTGTTCGAAGACATAATAATGCAAGAAGAAAACCACTTTTGGACCTTCGACGACTTTGTAAGATAAAACAAATCCCTCTTTCCTTTTAAATTAAAATTGTAAGGTGAATTTTCCGAAACCTTAATTCCGAAGGTTCTGCAACAGTAGATATGGCAGAGGCGAAGTAATGACGGAAAAAAACAAGCCTCGTTGCATGAACTGTGGAAATTTTATCGACGATTGTAATTGCGTGTGCCCATACTGCGGAGAAACCGTAAAATGCACTTGCTGTATAGGCCCCGATAAGGCATCAGGCGGCGGGTAAACCGTCTACTTAGCATAAATTATTCAAAGGTGAAAACAAAAATGGTAATTGAAAGTATAAATTGGATGGCAGGCGGACCACAAGGAAGCGGCGTTGACACAGCATCCACAATATTTGGCAGAGCTTGCGGCTATGGCGGATTATACGTTTTCGGCAGAAGAGAATACCACTCAAACATTAAAACCATGCACAGCTACTTCCATCAACGAGTATCCAAACAGCCAACATTAGCCAACATTAGCGATGTGAATTTGCTGGCAGCTTTCGACGCCGAAACCATTGTGAGGCATATCGACGAAGTCGTGAATGAAGGTGGCATAATAGTTGATTCACGCGACCTAAACGTCAATGCTTTAACTGGAATACCGACTTTCTCAGAAGAATATAAAGATCAGATCCGAGCTTTTATGAAAGAAAATAGTACTGGCGAAACAGTTAGCGATTTTCTAAATTACGCTAAAAAGAAAAATATTCAGGTCTATCCTGTTCCATACATGGACTTGCTTGAGCAAATTGGCAAAGCAGTCAAAATAGAAAAAGTCAGCTCGCTTTCAAAAATGATAAATGTTCTCACAATAGGAATATCATTTGCGCTCCTAAAATATGACAAGAAACTTGTTGAAGACGCAATCAAAGCCACTTTCAACGAAAAAATCGTCGAAATGAACGTTACAGCCGTAGACTACGCTTACGACTATACTGAAAAAAGTCTTAACGTAAACAATTTCAAGTACAAACTTGAAAAACTAGACAATAGTGAGCCAAGAATTTTACTGACTGGAAACCAAGCTGTTGCCATGGGCAAAGTATTAGGCGGGTGCAGAGTACAAACATACTATCCAATTACGCCGGCAGCTGACGAAAGTGAATATTTGGAGTCACATCAAATCCTTAAAACCAAAAATGGCGAAGAAGCAATTGTCGTAATTCAAACTGAAGATGAAATTGCGGCGGTAAATTCTGCTTCAGGCGCTTGCTTAGCAGGTGCAAGAGCGGCTACAAGCACATCAGGACCAGGATTTTCTCTAATGGCTGAAGGCTTAGGATGGGCAGGAAATAACGAAGTACCCCTCGTAATAACATACTATCAGAGAGGTGGCCCATCAACCGGTCAGCCAACTCGGCATTGCCAACAAGATTTACGCTTTGCTATTCATGCAGCACACGGAGAATTTGCAAGAATAATTCTTGCATCAGGAGACATTAAGGAATGCTTCTTTGACGCTGCAGAGGTGTTTAACTTAGCCGAGAAATATCAAGTACCCGTTATCCATTTGCTTGATAAAGCCATGGCTAACTGTTCACAAACCTACCCAGCTTTCGACTACGCACAAGTCAAGATTGATCGAGGCCAAATTGTGGGGGAGAAAGAGCTTGAAGGCAAAGAGTACAAGCGCTTCAAATTTACAGAAACAGGAGTTTCTCCCAGAGCTTTTCTAGGCACCAAAAACGCAGTTCAATGGTACACTGGTGATGAGCACAATGAGATGGGCAATATAAATGAGGAACCGATTGTCAGAAGGAAAATGATGGAAAAAAGAATGGGAAAGCTAGATTTAATTGATAAGGAAGTACCGTTAGAAATGAAAGCTAATTTTTTTGGAGATAAAGACTCAGAGAACATAGTGGTCAGTTGGGGTTCACCTAAAGGCGCTATAATCGAAGCGCTAAACCAACTGAAAGATGAAGGCTTGAGTTTAGGCTATATTCAAGTGCGAATGATACATCCGCTTCCCTCTGCCTACTTAAAACAAATGCTTGAGGGCAAAAAACGAATAATAGACGTAGAAGATAATATGACTGCTCAGCTTGGGGGCATCATTGCTCAGTATATAAGCATCAAACCTAACTTTTACATTCTCAAATACACTGGTAGACCAATGATGACAACCGAAGTTTACCAATCAATCAAAAACGTATTAACAGATAAAGCGCCGGAAAGGCAGGTGTTGATGCTTGGCTCTTAAACCCTCAGACTACAAAACCAACATCTACGTTGACTGGTGTCCAGGCTGTGGCGACTTTGGAATTTTAAGTGCCTTGCAGATGGCGCTGGCAGAACTTGGGCTTGAGCCTCACAAAGTAGTTGTTGTTTCAGGCATAGGCAACTCGGGAAAAACTCCCCATTTCATTAAAGCCAACGGTGTCCACACATTGCATGGAAGGCTTTTGCCGTTTGCGATGGGAATAAAGATTGCGAACCCAGACTTGGAAGTAATCGGCGTAGGCGGAGACGGCGATGGGCTAGGCATAGGTGCAGGACATTTTGTTAACGCAGGACGAAGAAACATTGACATGACGTATCTATTATACAATAATGGAGTTTACGGCTTAACGAAGGGGCAGGCTTCTCCGACGCTTCAGCTTGGAGAACAAACTAAGGCACTTCCTAAACCCAACATTAACGAAGCAATTAACCCAGTTGCATTGGCAATTACTTCAGGCTACACGTTCGTGGCAAGATCATATACTTTTGATGTCATGCATTTGAAGAATATCATAAAGCAAGGAATCCAGCATAAAGGATTAGCATTGATCGATTGCTTGCAGCCTTGTCCCACCTACAACGACATTAACACTAAAGACTGGTACGGTGGAGAAGACCGAAAAGACCCCAAAACAGGCAAACCACAACCCAGACTCTATAAACTTGAAGATATGGGTTTTGACCCGGTAGTTCATGAATGCAGCGAAGAATTCAAGAAAAAAGCTGCTGGCATGGAAAAAGCTCAAGAATGGGGCGACAAAATCCCAATTGGCGTCTTCTTCAAGAACGAGTTAGAACCAACCTTTCAAGACCGCCTAACCCAGCGAATACCATTTTACATGCAAAACCCGCCTGCAAAGCAACAGCTTAAAGACGAAAAAAACATATCAACGGTTGATTTGAACGAGTTCATGAATGACTTAAAAACCAGCTAAAATTGGTGCCTCATAAAGAGGCGTAAAAAGCCGTCTCCTTTCTCATTAATTAAGTGCCATTTACCACTTATAAAGCGCTATTTCTATAATCGACATATATCTAATAAAAAGTGCTTTACTTGGTATTCTTTCTGCCTTGTCGAAAGCTGCCGATGCCTAAGTTTTGATAAGAAAATTCATCAGCAAAATGACCTCAGCATTTTCTACTTTGTTGCAGCTTGCTTTTGTAGGGTTACTAGAAATAGACGAAGATGAGGCTTCGTATTTTAGTTTGTTTTTGCGTAACGCTTAATCCAACTAGTATTTACGGTAAAATAGGTTTTTTTGTTAAAAAAAGCCTTTTCTGGACTATTTTATTGATGTTTTTTGTTTATTTTTTATGGGAACTATTGTTGTCTCTATAGGCTATATTTTCAGTTTCATGTGGAAATACCTTATATATGCGCTAAGCGTAGTGTGCTAATAAGATTGTTGACACTACAGATATAATAAAGCATGAGTATGTTAACCCATGAGATGTCCTTACTGCAACTCTGAAAACTCCAAAACCTTGGAAACGCGCGATTCTCCAGAGAATACTACGCGCAGGCGCAGAGAATGCATCAGCTGCGGAAAACGCTTTACGACCTACGAGTACGTAGAAACCGTGGAGCTTATGGTAAGAAAAAAAGACGGCAGACTTGAACGCTTCGACGTTAACAAGATAATCCGGGGCTTGCAGAAAGCATGCGAGAAAAGGCCGGTAACCATGAATCAAATCAACGAGTTGGCAGGACAGGTAAGGCAGGACCTTATGCTTAAAGACACTGAAGAAGTCTCATCCCAAGAAATCGGAGATTTAATCATGAAGCACCTAAAAAACATCGACCGTATAGCGTACATTAGGTTTGCTTCGGTTTACAAAAAGTTTGAAGAGCCTGAAGATTTCAGGCGGTTACTCCTTGAGGTGAAAAAATGAAGTTTGTATTAAAACGTGATAGTAAATTAGAATCCTTCGACCAAGAACGCATAACAAACGCCATTTGGAAAGCTGCTAAAGCAGTAGGCGGAACAGACAAAGCGTTAGCAAAACGCTTAAGTGACGAAGTAGTGGCTGAACTGCAAAAAATTTACGGCGACGACGGAGTTCCCACGGTTGAGGAAATACAGGATATCGTTGAAAAACGCTTGATTGAAAATGGGAATGCACAGACGGCAAAAGCCTACATTCTCTATAGGAAGCAGCATACTGACATGCGCGAGTTAGCAGCATTGTTAAGCTCCTCAGACATGGTGGATCAATACCTTGAGGTTGAGGATTGGCGCGTTAAAGAAAACAGCAACATGAGCTACTCCCTGCAAGGATTGAACAATTATTTATCATCCACTGTGATAGCTAAGTATTGGATATCAAGGATTTATCCTCAAAACATTGCCGATGCACACTTTTCAGGCGACATGCATATTCACGATTTAGGCGTGTTAGGTGCATACTGTGTAGGCTGGGATGTAAGCGAGCTACTGCTTTCAGGATTCGGCGGTGTATCAGGTAAAATAGAAAGCAAACCAGCAAAACATTTCCGGACAGCATTGGGGCAGGTTGTGAACTTCTTCTATACGCTGCAGGGTGAAGCAGCAGGAGCGCAAGCGTTTAGCAACTTTGACACTTACCTTGCTCCATTCATAAGATATGATAAACTAACACAGAAGGATGTTGAACAGGCACTTCAGGAATTCTTCTTCAACATGAACGTGCCGACCCGCGTAGGTTTCCAGACACCCTTTACCAATTTAACTTTAGATTTGACAGTGCCAGACTTCATGAAGGACGAAGCGGTTCTTTTCAATGGAAAGGTAACCCAAGATACATATGGCGACATGACTGAGGAGATGGAAATGTTCAATTTAGCCTTCGCTGAAGGTATGCGGCAAGGCGATTCAAAAGGCAGAGTTTTCACTTTCCCAATTCCCACATATAACATAACCAAAGATTTCAATTGGGATTCACCTGTAGCTCAAGCCATCTTTGAAGTCACAGCCAAGTATGGCGTACCGTACTTCTCAAACTTCGTCAACAGCGACATGAAACCTGAAGATGTACGCAGCATGTGCTGCCGCCTAAGAATAGACAACCGTGAATTACGAAAGCGAGGCGGCGGATTCTTCGGCGCCAACCCATTAACAGGCAGCATAGGCGTTGTCACCTTGAACATTCCAAGAATCGGCTACTTGTCCAAGGATGAAGACGAGTTCTTTGAGCGCTTAGAAAACCTGATGGAAGTTGCCAAATCAAGTTTGGAAATTAAGCGTAAAGTGCTTGAAGCATTTACAGAAAACGGTTTGTACCCATACTCAAAGCGTTATCTGCGTCATGTAAAAGAAGGATATGGCAAATTCTGGAAGAACCATTTCTCTACCATAGGCATCGTGGGCGTGAATGAAGCAATCATAAACTTGATAGGACAAAATATTGCGTCGCGCGACGGACAAGCTTTCGCCGTTAAAATGTTAGATTTCATGCGGAACCGCTTAGCCGACTATCAAGAGGAAACAGGCAGCATCTACAATCTCGAAGCAACCCCTGCTGAAGGCACATCTTACAGGCTCGCCCGCATAGACAAACGCCGATACAAAGATATTATATTTGCTAACCAAAAACAAGTAACCGCAGACCATGCAGAACCATTCTACACGAATTCTTCCCAGCTACCTGTTGACTTTGCCGGCGACTTGTTCGAAGCGCTGGAGCACCAGGAAACTTTGCAGACGCTCTACACCGGAGGCACCGTATTTCACATTTTCCTTGGCGAGAGACTTAACTCTTGGAAAGCAGCTGCCGAACTAATTAAAAAAGTAGCGTGGAACTCAAAGCTTCCCTACTTTACGTTAACCCCGACTTTCAGTATTTGCCCAACACACGGCTACACAAACGGCGAACACAAGCAATGCCCAGCCTGCGGAGCAAACTGCGAAATTTACTCACGAGTAGTCGGCTACCTACGACCAGTTGACCAATGGAACGACGGAAAACAAGCAGAATTCAATATACGCAAAACCTTCGACCGATCAGCCATCACAGTTTCGCCGTCTCTAACCGTTTAAAAAGTGACCCATTAACATGAAATTTAGCGGAATACAAAAAACTAGCCTTCTAGACTACCCCGATAAAGTAGCCAGTGTGCTGTTCACTCCAGGCTGCAACCTTCGGTGCCCATTCTGCCATAACTGGCGCATAGCCATAGACCCAAAGCCGCCGTTTCTGCAGGAGGCTGTTGCATTAGAAATCTTGGAAAGCCGCAGAAAATACGTTGACGCTGTTGTGGTAACTGGCGGAGAACCATGCATGCATAAAGAGTTACCCAAATTCCTTGCTAAACTTAAAGAACGGGGCTTCATGGTTAAATTGGATACGAACGGTTTCTATCCAGAAGTACTCGAGGAATGTCTTAGCAGCGTAGATTACGTAGCAATGGATGTAAAAACTTGCAAGGAAAAATACAAGTTGCTCGGCGCACAAGATACCGCGGGGCTTATGCGAACCATAGAAATCCTAAAGACGGGCAAGGTGCCCTATGAGTTCAGGACAACCGTGGTGCCAGAAATCGTCACAGCCCAAGATGCCACGTGCATTGGCGAACTGGTAAAAGGCTCAAAACACCATACACTCCAACAATTTATCCCGCAGGATACACTTGACAAGAGATTCCAAGCGCTCAAACCTTACGCGCCAGAAACGATAAATGACTTCGCAGAAATAATACGCAGATACACAGAAAATGTCTTGCTTCGAATGTAAATTTAAGAACTGCTTGTTTTGAAACCTAGTGGAAATAGATTTGCAAATTAGTTTGTAATCAATACGTCCACATTAAGAGCTTAGCTACACGGCGTAAACCCACTTTATTCGACTCAACCTGCAAACAGCTTAAACTTTAAAGCAAAAAAGCAACCCAAAGCAATCTGTACAAAATTAGAGGGCAAACCCGTCAGTAACGTCAAAAAGGTAAATTAAAACAACACAGCAAACCAGTGGCACCAGCTCAATTACCTATTGACTAAAAATTGCAGCTCAATACACAACTTCCCGATGTTTTCAATTATAACGCAATCAAACTGCGATTTCTTTCTTGAAAAGCAGGTTAGCAAATCAAAAAAATAATAAGCTAAAACAACCGAGCTATCTCAGTCTTAGAGGAGGAAAAACTGGGTTGAAGTTAATCTACGTTGCAATAGACGGCATGGGAGATTTGCCAATTAAAAGTTTAGGCGGCAAAACCCCTCTGGAAGCAGCTGAGACGCCCAATATGGATGCTCTCGCCAAATATGGCAAAACGGGATTGATGTACACAGTAAAGAAAGGTGTTGCGCCAGAGAGTGATGTTGCTGTTATTTCTCTTTTAGGTTATGACCCCTTCAAGTACAGCACTGGCAGAGGAGTTATCGAAGCCGCAGGCGCAGGCTTACAAATGAAAGATGGAGACTTAGCATTAAGATGTAACTTTGCAACTTTAGGAAAAGGAAAAACCATAATTGACCGCCGAGTGGCAAGAACACTAACCACCGAAGAAGCCACTGACCTGAGCAAGGCAACAAACGAACATGTTAAGCTTGAATCTTACCCTGCCACTTTTGAGTTTCGAAACACTTTGGGTCACAGGGCAGTTCTATTAATAAAAAGCAAGGGAAAACCTCTTTCGAGCAACATAACCAATAGTGACCCCGCCTACACAATAGTTAACGGTATTGGCGTAGCACAAGCTAAAGTTGAAATGGTGCTGAAAACCTGCGAACCATCCGATAACACAGAGGCGGCAAAAGTTTCCGCGGCGCTTGTGAACGAGTTTATCGAGAAAACCCATAAACTGTGGGAAAATCACCCAGTAAACATTAACCGGGCGGCTGAGGGCAAGCTTAAGGCAAACGTTGTTTTGACTCGAGATGCGGGGCATCTGCTTCCAAAATTTTTTAATATAGACCATCATTACCATGTTGACTTTGCAGCCCTGGCTGATATGCATGCCGAACGGGGCATTGCAGAGTTGGCAGGCATGGAATCCAAGCTTTTGCCGCCGCCATCAGGAAACCTTCAAAAAGACTGTGAGTTAAGAGTCAAAGCCCTGCTTGACGTGCTGCCTAAGCACGATTGTTTCTATATTCACCTTAAAGGTCCAGATGAACCGGGGCATGACGGCAACTGCACATTAAAAACGCAGATTATCTCAGCCATCGACAAATACTTCTTTGGGCCATTGTTAAAGCAGATTTCTCTAAAAGACAACCTGATTTGCATAACCGCGGACCATGCAACGCCTTGCTCACTAAAAGTGCATAGCGACACACCTGTTCCAATATTAATCTCAGGAGACAAAATAGACAGTGGCAAAGCAGTCAAGTTCTGCGAGAAAGAATGCGCAAAAGGAAGTCTGGGCACTTTAGACCGAGGGTGCGAATTAATGCCACAACTCATGGAACTAATAAAAAAACGAAATTAGAGAAACGCATTTGTTCCGTTTTTCCTTTAAAGGATTCAAGGTGTAACCATTTGCTTTAATAAAGGATGAATCACCCTAAAGTTTAGGTAACGAAAAATGGCATACTTACGTGAAGCAAAAGAGACCCTTGAAGTCTCATATCCACTTAGCGCGGTTTGGGAAGTTATTCCAAAGGCAGTAGCTAAACTTGAATGGACGATCCAGGAAGCAAACGAAGAGACTCATAGCCTTAAGATTAAAACTAAAGGCACCTTCTTGTCTTACCCCTCAAAGCTCACGGTAAACTTGTCAGAGGTAAATGAAAAGACTACAAAGATGCATGTTGCAAGTGAAACTCCAGTAACTACGATTACTTCTGTGGCGGATTATGGCAGGACAAGTGAACGCATTGAAGTGTTGGTAGCGACCTTATCCAAATTAATGGCAGCAAAGCCCTAATTCTCATTCCATTATTTGAGAGCGTTTAAATGCAATCCAAGCTACCACCAGAAAGCCAGCGGTGTATGCGCAACCAATGACAAGAGATGTGGTTGCTACCGAACCGGTTGATTCAGTGTAGAGTAAGGGACCGTTTGGCAGTGCCGTTTCGTTCGCTGTTATAGCTGTCAGGTTTGTTTTGAAAAAGGAAACGTTTGCCGAAGGATAAAGCGCATAATTTACCAGGTTCGTGCCTATGTTGTCTGTGCCAGCATTTGTCGAGGTGGCGTTTTGGCCAACAATTAACGTTCCAGTGGCTCCTGTGCCAGGCAGATAATTAAGTGCTTGCGAAGGCCCTGAGTAGACTGTAACGAGTGGTCCTGCTATGAGGAGCGCAAGGAACAAGCCTATGGCCACTATGATTGTGACGATTGTGTTCTTTGATAAAGAACCCACTGCAAACAGCAGCCCCACCCAAATGAAAGTACTAAGTAGGCTTCCCACGACGATCAGAGGCATATATTGAAGGTTGTTCTGCGGTCCGTAAACAGCCAACGACGCAATCGTGATGTAGCCATATAACACAACGTACGAAATAAGCAGAAGTACGAATGCCACAAACAGTTTACCTATGAAAATCATTGTTCGCGACACAGGCTTGCTCACCAGAGGTACGATTGTTCCGCTTTCAAACTCGCTTGAAAAGCTGTTCATGGCGGTTCCGATGGCTAAAAGCAGGAACACGAATGCGTTGCCGCCGAACGTGATTGCGTAGTCGTTGTTTTTTGTTATCGCTACACCTGATATTCTGCTGCCGATAACTGGTATCAGCAGAACTAAGGTAGCAACGACAAATACCACTATTATTATGCCGATAAACTTCTTTTTGCGAATGTTCCATAGCAATTCATACCATACTATTGCCCAGAACCGGCTGAACCAGCTTGGACGCGCCCTTTTTTTATTTTCCATTGTGGTCAATGCGGTTTTCCTCCTTGATCTTTGGTGACTAGTTGAATGAATATGTCTTCTAAATTGGCGTTTTTTTGGCTCATTCCAACAATCACTCCGCCCGCACCCGTTACCGCTTGGGAAACTTGCGCTCTAATATCGCCATAAGTATTTACTTGAACAAGCAGGGTATTGCCAGTTTTCCATGTACCCGAAACGATGGGCAAGCTTTTGACGGCGGCAATAACTCCCTCAGAAAGGTCCACTAATTCAACATGTATCATTGCTGGTCCAAGTTGATGCGAAATGTTCTCCAACCTATCAGAAGCCACTATTGCTCCTGCGTTGACGATGGTGACATGGTCACAGAGCTGCTCAACTTCAAAAAGCAGGTGTGAGGACAGGAAAACAGTCATGCCTTCTTTTGAAATAGTTTTAACTAGCTCCCGAACTTCCACCATGCCAACAGGGTCTAAACCGATGCTTGGCTCGTCTAAAACCACAAGTTCAGGGTTACTTAACAATGCCTGAGCGATGCCGATACGCTGCTGCATCCCTTTGCTGTATTTTCCGATAAGGTCATTCTCTCTCCCTTTTAAGCCAACTAACTCAATTAGCCTGGGAATTTGCGCCGCCCTTTCCTGCTGCGACATTCCATACATGCGACCGTAAATGTCCAGAAGTTCGGCACCCTTGAGGTGCTTGGGGAACTTGGGCAGTTCAGACATATAACCGATGTTTAACCTTGAATCGGCGTCGTCCACTTGAACCTCTTTTCCCAGCGCCTTAACTGAACCCGAGGTTGGCCTAAGTAAGCCCACTACCATCTTTATGGTTGTTGTTTTTCCTGCCCCGTTTGGACCGAGAAAACCGTGGATAGTGTTTTTTTCGACCTTCAGATTTAGCTTGTTTACTGCGGTTAGGGAACCGAAGCATTTTGTTAGGTCTGTGGTTTCTATGGCGTAGTCCATTAGGCACCGCCTCCTTTCTAATGCTTTCAGCATGTTTTTGGATATAAGCTTTAACTTACCTGTTTTTTTTGGTATCTACGGTTTTGCTTGGAAAGCTACTTCACGATACATTAACATAGCCATTACAAAGTACAGAATAAACGCTAGTATGAAGCTCCCAGCCATTCCGTAAGAAATACCGTTAACAGTAAAGTTTGAGGCGACAAAGCGTGTGCCATTTATGAAAGCTGAAAGCACTGATATGAAAGCGGCGATTGAAAGAACTTTGTACACGTTGCTTTTATGGATGACCAGTACCAAATTCGCTACTCCTAATGCAATTGTTCCCATGTCAATGAGGAAGTGGCTTGTTAAAAGCAAGTTGCCTCCTTTAACGGCATAAACGATTGCGTCGGTAAATGAATTGGCGTTTGCTGGAAAAGTTGTCATTGGAGTGGCAATTAACAAGTTCAGTGCCATACCGATAAAGAATTGAGCTGTAAACAACGCAAAAAGCGCCAGCAGAGATGTAGATAGGGCTCCACGCTCCATCTTAGCAACCAAAACTTAAGTCACCAATTTTAAGTAGGGTAGAAAGTTATTTGAATCCTTGGGTCTGAATAATCAAGTACTTGGCGGCGTAATGAATGACTGGCAAGCGTATGCCGATCACTTACAAAGGCAGAAGCTTAGGAATACTTGTTTTAACTTCTGCGCAACTGTTTGTCGGAGCCATGCACGTTCTCTTCGGAGCTCTACTTATTGCGTTTGGAGCATCAATTTTGCGTGCAACCGAAGCATATAACGTTTACACCACGGTTTTTGGCCTCTCAGTGATAGTTTTTACTGTGTATATTTGGAGGGGCAAAAAAGCAGGGTGGATCGGAACTGTTGCAGTTTCTTTATTTGTAATTGCCGCAGATGCTTTAACAGTTTTGAATTTGCCGAGCATTCCCGGAATACCCACGTTTGCAGCTGCAACCGAGATAGCTTATAGCCTTCTGGTTGTGTTTTACTTGTTGCAGAATAATGTTAGGGAAAAATATTTAGGTTAATCTTCCTGGTTTTGGTCAGGCTGGTTTCTGTTGCTTTCTTAATTTAGCTTTTGAAGCGTTTGCAGGTTGAGTCAAAAAAAGTCAAGGAAAGTCAAAAAACGTCAAAATAAGTTGAAAAAAGTCAAGAAAAGTGATGGTAAAGGAAAGTTAATTGACTTTTGATCCTGTGCAATAGCTGCTTTAACCGTTTACAAAGGGCGATAGAGGCTAAATACAAAAAGCTCTTTAGTTTTGAAGAATTCAAGAGCCCTTTAGCCCTGGCTCCATGCCGTTTGAGGAGTCTTCATCCAATCATGCCCGAAAATTTCAGCTTCTCCGCTCTCAATGCCCTCAACTATTCTTTGTGCCGTGTACTCCGGAGGGTCTGCTCTTTTGAACGCCTCTTGGGCTTCTGGCGATTCTGCTTGCCCTTGTAGAGAAGCGTCTTTGATCGTGTTCTTTTCAAAGTCAGTAAGCGTAATGAAAGGGTAGGCAACACTGACTACTATATTGTCTTTTTCAAGTTCTTCTCGTGCAGTTAAGCTTATGTGAGCCAACGCGCGTTTTAGCGCTGAATATGGACCGTTATCAGGCAAATACATCAACGCTGTTCCTGAACTTACGTTAACGATTGTTCCCCCACCTTGCCTTCTCATAAGCGGAATAGCTTCCTTCATGGCCACCAGCGGACCAACAACATCTAAATCAAAGATGTAGCGGAAAATTTCCAAATCGGTTTTCTCAACTGGAACATCGTATCCTCGACCAGCATTATTAACAAGAATATCTATTCTTCCAAAGTGCTCATACGCCCGCTTAACCATGTTCTTAGTTTCTTCAACTCTGGAAATGTCTGCAGTAATAACAATTGCTTCGGGCAGTTCACTGGCAAGCTTTTCGAGTTTGTCTTTTGAGCGGGCAACTAAAGCCACCTTGGCTCCTTTACTGGAGAGAAGTTTCGCTACGGCTAATCCTATGCCTGAAGATGCTCCCGTTACAACGGCAACTTTACCTTTGATTTCCATCTGAATCCTTCAATCTATCCGTTTAAGAATCTGAGCAGGATGCTTCGGAGGAGCCTTTGGAAAGCCTCCTTTTGGATATCCGAATATAACTGCAGCATGAACGTCATGGTCTTCCGGGATACCAAGGGTCGGCTTAATTTTTGGGTCGTTTGCAGCGGGAACCGCTGTGCCTATCCAGCAGCTTCCAATGCCCAGCGTGTAGGCGGCAAGCATCATGTTTTGCGCTGCCATGGAACAGTCATAAACTACGTATTGAGATTTAGCGCCAGAAACAAAAATCAAGAGCGCCGCGTTGTAGAAAAGGTTGTAGTTTGGATCCGATAATCGTTTTTTTAAGCCAACTAAGCCTTCGTCGCCAACATCAGGCAACATCCGAATCAACCCAGATTTCGCAATGTCAGAGAGGCGTTTCATTTCTGCTTTATTGGTGATGAGTGTGAATTTCCAAGGTTGAACGTTAATTGCGGAAGGAGCGTAAGTTGCCGCCTCAAGTATTGTTTGGATTGCGGAGTCAAGAACAGGTTTATCTGCATAACTGCGAATTGCGCGTCTAGATTTTATTGCTTCTAAAACAGGATTTGTAACCATAAAATTTCGCCAATGTATAGGAAGATTATAGGTTTATAAAAACAGTTCCCTAACAGGAAAGAACGCAGTTCTATTATTCTAACAAAGTAGGCGCACTGTTGTTGTTGAATTTGTATCCAGCGGCCAAGGGGTATGCTTTTTACTTAGTTATTTCAGTTGTAAAAAGCGGTAGGGAACCCGCCAATTTTGTTGACTGATTTCTTTATCAAAATTTAGTTGAGAGGCAGATTTGCTTTTTAGTTTCTTTCGATAATATGAGGTGTAATTTCTTCAGCTTTTCTCGTTGTGTTCTAAATGATATTCAATTGGTTTTTTCCTGAAGCGTGTTCAAATAGGAAGTTAAGCTTTCAATGCATTGCATTTCTCGTCCAACCAGCGCTCGCAACTCACGCCAATACAGAATATTTATCTTAATTTTTGCCCGTTCCAAGCTTTCTTGTAGGCGTTTGGTACCTTCTTTGCCTCGTCTGTCAAAGTCTAAGAGAAGAATAACTTCGCGGGCCCCAAGGTTTTCTATTTCTGCAGTTGCTTCAAGAAAGGATTTGCCTCCAGTTTTAACTGTCAAGATTGCGCCGTTAACGCCTAATATGCGGAGGGCTTGGGCGTCTTTTTTGCCCTCAACAATTATCGGCTTGCCCTTCACTGATTCTTCAGTTAATTTGGCTATGATGAGCTGGATTTTTTCCTCTTTCTCTTTAAGACGCGTGGACAAGTGTTTTACCTTGTTATTTTAGCTTGCCGCACGGTTTCCAAGCAGTTTTTAGCTTCGTTGTTATTTGCAAAGTAGCGCCTAACAGGTTCCAATATGCCTGCAAGCTGGGTAGCAACACCGTTTTTTAGGTCTTGAGGATGCAGTTTGCCTTCTGCATAGGCTGATTCGAGCTCTTGGAAACTTTGGAACTGTATGGTTCCTCCGAATTTTGCTGGGCGCTCGATTGCGAAGACCGATTTTTCTCGGAAAATTATGTACTTGCATATATCCAGAACTGGGTTGAATTTAACGGCTTTTTCTGGGCAGAAAGCTCGTACCATTTTCTGCTTTATCTCATCTGGGCTGTCATAGATGAATATGCATGTTTGGGGCTTGCTTTTAGACATCTTGGCTGAAGCTACGGCTTCTTTTTCCTGTCCCTCTGGAATCGGCCAAATTTTAGGCTTCTCTAAACCTTGCAGTAAATGATGGTGTATACAGACTGGTTTCCAGCAACCGATTTTTTCGCCAATTTCCCGAGCCACAACGTTGGCTTTCCGCTGGTCCATGCCTAACTGACAAATTTTTACTTTCATATGAAAAATGTCTGCAACTTGCATAGGGGTGTACAGATAGTCTGAAACGTAATGAGCTTCAGCTTCCTGCCTGCCTGAAATCTCCAGGGTTCGCGTAGTTCGCGCTATAGTTAAGTTTTTCGCGATTGTAACTGTTTTAGCCCAGTAATCAATGTCTCTGTAGAGCTCATCAGAATAAATGAACTCAACTTTGTCTCCTGGCACGCCGAGGGCAAGCCATGAATGCCTGAAGAGGTCAGCGGCTTTGCGGATGAGAGTTAAGTCGCCGCCTAACTTGTTGTTTAACCATGCATGCCAAGTTGCCAAAAATGCTTTGAAATGAACTCCTGCTTCTGCGAAGTCTTTCATTTTGTAAGCACAAATAACGCCTGTTCCTAAATGTGCCAAACCAGAAGGCTCCCACCCGTTATAGGCTATAGGGTGTTCTTCTGTTTCCAAAAGGCTGCGCAAATCTTCCAGCGTTATTACCTCCTCTGTTGGCGGTCTGCAGATAAGCTCAATTTTTTTTTCTAAGTCCAAATTATTCCCAGCTTAACTCTTACATTGAATATGATTGTATTTAGGAATTTAAGAATGACAAAATTTGAAGTGCTGATATTTTAATCAGCAATGTCATTTCTAACTCCTAATTCTTTCCATTATAGCCTTTTTATTAATTAGGCTAATTTATTAGTTTTACCGAGACAATTCCCGTCTTAAGCTATCCGTTCAGTTTCATACGAAGTTTACCTTTCGCATAAGGTAAACGTTCTTTAATGTGAATGAATGAAAAGTAGGTCTTGTCCACGACCTGCTTTGGTTGGAGGTTAGATTATTAGGAAAAAGAAAGCGTTATTCGCTACACTCTGGTTATACACTTTTCTTCTTTGGTTCTATATTGTGCTAAGAATAGTCATCGATCAAGTCCCGCTAGATGGCTTGTTTCTTAATTATGTGCCGTTTTTCACGTTTATCGGACTTGGAATGATAACTTTTGTTTTAAGCATGATATTCATGTTTATGTTTCTTACTCAAAATTAGAACTAATTGGGCATTCACGTAGATCCTGACTTGACACTTTTCTCGACTAAATGAAGGCAAGGGTTCTCCGCTAACTTTCCCGTAATAGCCTTTGTCTGAAATGCTTGTTGTGCTAGGAAAGTTTTTGCTTGAGCTTGCTTGAAATGTTATTGCTTGGCGGCTGCAACGTAAGGTTTGACCATTTTAGATGGATCTACGATGCGGTCGAAGTCATCCTCAGTAACGAAGCCCAGCTTTAGGGCAGCCGCTTTTAACGTTAGGTCATTGTGCATTGCGTATTGCGCAATCTTTGATGCTTTGTCATAGCCTATGACAGGTACTAGTGCCGTAACGAGCATTGGTGAGCGGTCAACGTACTTCTTTATCCTCTTCAGGTTCGGCTGGGTTCCCTCTATGAGGAACTTGCGGAAGTTTGTGCATCCGTCAGCCATGATTGTGATTGATTGGGTCACGTTGAAGATAATTAAAGGCTTGTAAACGTTCATTTCGAGGTAACCTCCTGCTCCTCCGAAGCCCACAGCAACATCGTTTGCCATCACTTGGACTGCCACCATTGTAAGCGCCTCAGCCTGAGTTGGGTTTACCTTGCCGGGCATAATTGAAGAGCCTGGCTCATTTTCTGGGATAACCAATTCAGCGAAACCTGCCTGCGGGCCGCACGACATAAGACGGATATCATTTGCTATCTTGTAAAGTGAAACGGCCAGCGTACGTAACGTCCCGGAAAGCTGAACCAAATCATCATGCGCACCCTGCAAAGTGAACTTGTTTAACGCGCTAACGAACGGCAAACCCGTGAACTTAGCGATTTCAGCGGCAGCCGCCTCGCCGAATCCGGGCTCCGAGTTGATTCCAGTACCCACTGCTGTACCCCCGATAGCGAGGCGGTAGACACCATGAAGAGAATCCTCAATCCTTTCAAGATTGTCCGCGAGCATGCCCCCATAACCTGACCATTCCTGCCCGAGCGTAATGGGTGTTGCATCCTGCATGTGGGTACGACCGATCTTGATAATGTCCTTCCACTGTTCAGCTTTCGACGCAATTGCGTCGTGCAGTGCCTTCACTGCGGGGATCAAGTTCTCCTTCACATTAACTGCCGCCGCGATGCACATTGCAGATGGAAAAGTGTCGTTCGACGACTGGGACATGTTAGCGTGATCATTGGGGTGAACTGGAGTCTTACTTCCTAGCGGTGTTCCAGCGAGTTGGCAACACCTGTTAGAGATTACTTCGTTCACGTTCATGTTGAACTGTGTTCCGCTGCCCGACATCCAGACGTGTAATGGAAACATGTCGTGGAGCTGGCCTTTGAGGATTTCGTCACAGACCTGAACGATAAGTTCGTGGCGCTGTTTGTTAAGCCGCCCCTCTGCGTGGTTTGCGTTAGCTGCAGCTTTCTTGAGGAGGGCGTACGAGGTAATCATCTCACTCGGGATTAGGTCCTTGCCAATGCTGAAATGCTCAATCGAACGTTGAGTTTGGGCACCCCAGAGTTTGCCAGCAGGAATTCTTACTTCGCCGAGGCTGTCCGTTTCCTTGCGAAAATCCGTCATCTTGTTCCATGCTCCGTTTATTCTATAGTCTAATACCAAATCAGAAGACCCTTAAAAAGAAATTCTGGGTGGGACGATGCCACTTCAACAATTTTTAAATAATTAAATATTACAGTTGTTGAATAAACAAAACTTAGTCGCCAACCTAAGGAATCGGGAGAATGGGCAATGATTCAGGACAGAACCGCTCACTCCAGAATATGCGGTGGGTGGCGGGTCCGATGCTTAAAAGCGTCAAGTGTGTCTGAAAACACTGTAAACTCTGTGGATTTGGCACGCCGAATAGAAGTCAAGAAGGCATGAGCGTTTTTTTTGTAAGATTGAAGCATACTAAGAGTTCATAAGTGTTAAATATCAATCCCCAACAAGCAACTAGAAAGGTCCATGATATGGCTTCGCAACCTTCACAATCTCCAGTTCCTCCTAATAGTTCACCTAAACCTCGCTTTTGTCCTTACTGCGGAGCACAAGTGGTAGAGGGCTATCAATTCTGTGGCGAATGCGGTCGTCCATTCCCGTTTAAAAAGGCAGCTGGTGGAACGGCGCCTCCAACTTTTCAGTCTTCTGAACCTGTTAATGTTGGCAGTATACCGCAGACGCCACCAGAGAGGAATCCGCGTGAAATCGCTATTACCCTAAGCCAGAAGAAGGCAATTCAGCAAGTTTACAGTGTTCCAGCCGGGATTACTCGAATATTTGGAGCTATGCTGGGGGTTGGAGCAATATTCGTCGGGATTTTTGATGCAAATAATACATCGCTTGATCCCACGACCTTTGCGATTTATGTATTTGGGCTCAGCATCTTCGCCATAGCCCTTAGCGGAGGTTCCAGAAGCTTGCGGGGCTACACAAAACGAGTGCTTAGCAGAGGAAAGATAATGGAGTTGCGTGGGGTCCCAAAATTGAACCCTTCACCCTCAAAGGAGGTTGCAAGGTACAAACCTTGGCGATCTAAGGCAATCGATATTGGAGGAACCCAGTTTTTAATGCCTTCGCAGTGCAGTAATCTCCTTCGTTTTGACTCCTTAAACAAGCTAGTTTATGCAACTGGAGATGTCTACCCTGATGGTGTTACGCAGGCTGTCCTGTTTCTTAGTGTAAACCAAACGAACTTCCTCAAGGCTGTACATGGAATGATGACAGCTTCACAATATGGTGGAAATAGCGGCGGCTGGTCAGCCGCTAGAAAGAGGAGGATGTAAGAGGATGGCTAAGCAGATGAATCGGGTTTCGATAATGGTTGTCCTTGCTTTATTTGTAGGATTAGTTGCTCTCTTACTTGTCTCTTCAGTTCCTGTAAAAGCCCTGCAAGACAGCAGCGGATTTCCATCAATCACTGTTGAAAGCTACACTTATGGAGGAGTTACTTACCAATATGCTGGAGGATCAATCCCTGTGGGCGCTACGATAGATTTCAGAGTGTGGGTTGACCTGTACAATATGGATCCCGTTAAAATCGGCTATGGGGACGGGGCCTCAGACTCCTTCAGTTTCAATGGGGCTTTTACACATGACTTTTATCATGCTTACCAAACTGCGGCATCATACATAGCAGTAGCTTACATGCCAACAGACTCCGGAACTTTTGATGGAGGAGCACCTGTGACGATAGGCTCCGGAGGAAATGGAGGAGGCGGTGGAGGCAACGGAGGAGGGAGCGGTGGAGGTAATTCGGGACAAACAACAACTTTTGATGTTCCAGCAGTTGTGGCCGATCTTGGTGTGATGATAGGAGTAATCGCTGTCCTCGTGGCATTAGTCCCAGTTGGAACGGGTGGAGTGCCGGTCCAAGCCACATCTTACTCGTCAACTTCAGATACCGTGGTGCTTGGCGATGCAACAACTCCGCAGCTGCTTCGATCGCCAGAAACTGAGAAAGAAGAAGCGGCTAAGTCGCACGCTCAAAAATGTGCTAATCTAAGAGCGGCGTATAATGAGGCGCGTAAGAAGGCTGATTTCGCACAGGCTCAGGTAGAACATAGCAAAGAGCTTTTAGCAAAATCTTTGCAGCAACTGTCACCAGAGGTTCTGAAGGAGTACCTGAAGGACCAAGTTAAAGATGCAGCGGCAGAAATCCCGATAGACGTTATGATGGCGTTCATTGGAGCCGAAGAGTTAGAAGTCCTCGCAGAAATTTGTAAGAAGGCAGCGTCAACATTGATGGACGACGGCAAACACGGCGTTTTGTCGGAACTTTGGGAAAACTATCACAATTATACTGCAATATATGATGCTGCAAAACAGTTAGAGGACCTTGCCAACTTCAGGCTCAAGGATTTCAAATCGACATGTCCCGAATACTTTACCTAAATTCATGCCGAATAGCGCGTGCCTAAAGATATTGGAGAACGCTGCTTTTAGAAGGGATAGATAATGGGAAAAGTTGTAGGAGAAGATTTTCAAACAGAGACAAAGTACACCGCAACAAAATCCTCAGTGGCCAACCTGAACTGGGCGAACAAGCCAGAAATTTACAAGAGCTACACATCAAGCAAAACCATTCGTTTACCAAACCAGTTAGACGAGGAAACTCAGCTTTGCTGAGGTTCTTCGTAGGCGCAAGAGCATCAACGCCTTTTTTTTAAGTTAAAGTGGCCGAAGTGAGGTAGCCTCGTACGAAATGGTGATATCAACCGCATTTCCCCTTTTTTCATTAAATAATTTGTTACAGGCTGATTTCGCACCCGTTTTCTGTGGGGATGTCACCATTCTCCGCACAACTTTTTCCCTTTTTTTAGCCTTGTTTTTGTTCAATTACCCTAATCATATCCACACAATGGTTTCACGCTGATACCCATTGATTACAGCAAAGAGATAAAGGATAACTTTGTAACTTTACAGTATCTTTGGCTTTTAAGAGACAGATGAATTACAGAGCACATTAAACGGTTAGGGCTATTAATGAGTACAGTCAAAGGGTTAGGAACTTCTATTACGTAGTAGATAAGTCTTAAATCTGAAAAGCTTAGAAATAGCCTAGCGGTAAGCATTGATAAAATCTAGTGACTGGAGCTATAAATAATGAGCGTAAGAAAAATAAGCAGTGCATGGAAAAGAAAACAGGTTAAAAAGGCAGTGAAAAGAGCTAAGAGTCCACTGTTTAGAAACAGGGTAATGAAAGGTATGGATAACGTGCGTGGTGGACCCAGATTTAACCTTGCGAATCGTTCTGGCACAAGATTGAGGAACAAGCATTCTAAAAAAGAAACATAACGATTGAGAATGTCTTAGTTTCCAGAGTACACTAATAGAATAATAGAAGTTAAAAACTATGGATGAAAATAAGACAGTATGTCATGAAAAGATGAGAACGTTACTAGTAGATGATAAAGAATTAGAATTAGCCCAACGTGCCAATAAATTATTAAAAGTTAATGAATGTGAAATAAAATGCTGTGCTGATTGTGAGGAAAAGAAGGATTGCAGGAAACATGCATGCACCTTTGTATTTTGTCCCGAAAAGTGCGGATGTTATCCGATTAGTTACAAACAATATTTGAAAATTTTTGGGTCAATATCATTAAGAGACTTTACTAAAGATCTTATGTTAAGGTCTCTGAATACTAAAGTGTTTAAACAAGTAGATAAGAATAAGAAAAATAAAAGTTAGGCATTAGAGCATCAGACCTTTTAAATGGTCTCAGCAAAATATTACACCGATTATAGCGCGCCCGGGCGATTTTTTACTCAGATTGGTATTTTTTTTAGTATTGAGGATAGATTTAATTGTCGCGGTTTGTTCTTTTTTTATGGTTTTTGGAGGCGTTTTAATTGATTAGGAAAAATAGCGGATCGAAAGTTGCGATTGTTGGTGCTGGCTTTGTGGGTACAACTTTTGCTTATTCACTTTTAATTCGCAGTTTGGTTTCTGAGATTGTTTTGATTGATACGGATATAGACAGGGCAGAAGGAGAGGCTATGGATTTGAGCCATGGGTTGCCTTTCTTGGAGCCTGTGGATGTTCGAGCAGGTGATTACTCGGACTGTGAGGATTCAGACATAGTTGTTGTCACCGCTGGCGGCGCTAGAAAAACCTGGCAGTCTCGTCTGGAATTGGCAAAAGAAAACTTTGCCCTCATGAGGGAGGTGATCTCGAAAATCACTCAGTACAATGAAAAATGTGTTTTGTTGATGGTTACAAATCCGCTTGATGTTATGACATATGCCGCCTTGAAGCTTTCGGATTTCTCGGAAACAAAGGTGATTGGGAGCGGAACAGTCTTGGATACAGCTAGACTTCGGTATTTGCTTGGAGAATACTTGGGAGTTGATTCGAGAAATGTCCATTCTTACATAATTGGTGAACATGGAGACAGCGAAGTGCCTGTTTGGAGCCTTGCGAACGTTGGCGGAATCCGGCTAAAAGAGTACTGTCCTTTGTGTAATGTGCCGTACGAAGAAAGTGTTTTCGATGAACTTTTTGTGAAAGTGCGCGACGCTGGGAAAGAAATCATAAGACGCAAAGGCAGAACAAACTACAGCATCGGTTTGAGCTTGACAAAGATAGTTGAAAGCATAGTCCGCAACGAGAATTCTATTTTAACCGTTTCTTGTTACCTTGAGAACTATCACGGAGTAGGGGATGTATGCCTTAGCGTACCTGCTGTGGTCAACAGAGATGGCGTGAAGAAAATAATAGATCTACCGCTTGACGAAAAAGAAGAAGAAGCGTTCCGAAAGTCTGCTGAGGCAGTCAAGGAAATCAACAAGTCGCTCGGTCTATAACCCAGCGCCATTTTTTCAAGACCTCAAGCAGAGAAAGTTGAGCTAAAAGCCTTAACGAAATAAATTGGATTTGAACCTGAAGCAAGATAGGTCTCTATGGTACTTGAGCCCAGAACGGTTCAGAACCTTGAATGGGGCTGGAGAACCTTGAACCCAAAAGGGAGCGGGTCCGATGGGATTTGAACCCATGACTTTCAGCTTAGAAGGCTGACGCGCTATCCGTACTGCGCCACGGACCCTCTTGCGGGCACTTTAATGAAAACACTAACAAATATAATTTTACCTATAGCCAAATCATCAAAAATAGAAAACGAACAGATTGGCTAGAGTTTTTGTCCGCAATGCGTGCAGTAGACGGCGTCTGTTTGGTTTGGTGCTCCACAAATAGGGCAATATTTTACCTGCCCTGGACCATTGACCAATGTAAACGCAGGCGCTAGAGCAACTGCTGGAACTTGTATTCTAAGATACGCCATCGCAAAAAGTAACCAAGCAAAATCCTGCACAAACCCTCCAACGGTTAGAAAGGCAAGCAGAGTATTAATTGATACAGAAACATAAAACCCAACTACAGCAAGTATTACTGCAATTACAATATTCACTAAGGCGCCGGCTAACAGCACTTTAGCGCCAGTTCTGAACAGGGGCACCTTGGATTTATCCCCGAGCAGATTAAACGCTCGAACATTATAGATTATCCAAATTATCCCGACAAGACTGAAAAAAGGTGAAATATAATCAAAGGTCTTCGAAAATGAGGAAGATATTTGAGACGACGAAGTTGAGGAGCTAAGGTTGGGAAACAGGCTAGCAAAATTAAACAAAATAATTAACACAGCAATTACTGCTAGTATTACAAATGCAATTATGGTTATTACAATTCCAGAAATAAGGTAACTGAGTATTCTGTGCTCATTGTAGTCTTTAGAGAATCCATACATCGATATGAGGTACAGTAGAAAGCCAACGAATGATAAAACCCCGAAGACGCCGGCTACCCCAATAAATAACAGGGAAAATCCAGTTAAGTGAGGAAAAATGTATTGGAAAAGGGAACCAATCTGGCTGACTATTCCGATTAGAATTAAAACAGCGCCGATTCGGCCTAACGTCCTGTTAGATTCAATAGTCAACTTCTTTCCCCTCATCAGCTATTAGGTAACGTTTAAGGGATAAGTTTTTTGATTTGAAGCAAATTCCACCTAATTGTTCTTTTTTAAAGGCAAAAGGACAAATTCATGCTGAAAATTCGGATATTTTTTTCATGCGACAACTGTGTTAAATCACAGCTATTGCAAATTAGAAGCCGTAGTGAAGGGTAAGGAAGGTGAACGCACACAAATATCTAAAGACATAGCTACTTTATTTTGCTCACTCTTAGTTTCTCAACATCAGCTTTTTCTGGAACAGCTACAATTATGGATTTGTTGAGGGCGTCCCTGCCAAAGTTCACCTTAACTTGGCCTATCTTAGCATCCGAGTAAAACGCGGTTAATTTTGCGGCCATTTCAATCGATTTTTTTGTTTTAGGTCCCTGCAAAATCGTGGTTGGACCAACAATATCTGGCAGTTCAAAGGAGTAATCGTTTTGTGTTTTTCTCGCAGCTAAAAGCTTGTTTTCTGCCTCATTTCTTCCGACAACGATTTTATTTTTACCCAGTCTGAAATGTCTGCCAACCCGAAGCAAAGCGATATCAGCCATGGACACATGTTTTTTGTACGTAAAGAGGTCGCGGATCTTCTTGGCATACTCCTCATAGGTTAGTAAGCATCCACCTGCAGGGCAAGGATAATCTTTTATATTGTATTCACCTGCAAGCTTGAACTGGGACTTCCGTGATCGACCCTGAATATCCATCAGTTGAGAGCGGTCAACTAAACCCTTCTTTTCCACTTGCGTTTCGGGAAGCAACCTAGCTGACAACGGCCTCAGAACCTTACCCTTCAACCCGCCTTCCTTTTCAATAAGCATCATTGCTGGATAATGCTGAGACATAGGTCGTTCGTCCAAAACTTCGCCTGTGAAAATGAAGTCCGCGCCAATTTCTTTCGCGTACTTCTTGGCTTTCTTCAACAGAAAAATCCTGCAGTCAATGCAGGGGTTCATGTTCCTTCCGTAGCCATGCTTTGGATTGCGAAGCATCCGCAAATAATCTTTCCCAGCAGCAACCACTTTTAGCGGTACATTCAACTGTTTAGCTGCATCCACAGCTGCACAACCGTCTTTTTTGCAGAGGCAGAATGGGCTTCTGACGTTAAAAGCGGTTACTTCGATGCCTTGCTTTAAAATCATTTCAGTAGCAAGAATGCTGTCTAATCCACCTGAAAGTAAACCTAAAGCTTTAACACGAGACATAACGCAAATAGCATTCTTTTGCGATAAATAATAATTTACCTATAAAACTATAAGAAAAAGCCCCAAAAAACAGATAAAGATAATTTTCAACCGTTCGAAGCTCACCTGTCTCTTTTCTAGAATAAACTTAAAAGCCCATTTGAAAATAAACAACTAGAATTATCTCACTAATTGAAGGATTAGCCGTGGACATCAGCGTCTTCATCCCAGTTTACAAAGAATCGAACCAGCTAGTTTCCATGCTAAATAAGCTAAGTTCTCAAAATGTGACAAAAGAAATCTTTGTAACCATCGATGAGCCAACAGATGAATTTTCTCAAAGAATAGGAGAATTGCAATTAGAAAACGTCAAATTTATTGTTAACAAAGAGCGTATTGGAAAAGCAAATGCACTAAACAGTACAATAAATCTGTCTTCGGGCAAAGTGCTGCTTTTCTTAGACGCCGACGTTCAAATAAGCGATGACCCTGATTTCTTGAGAAAAATCATTATGGAAACCAAAAGAGCTGATATTGTTGACATAAAAAAGAGAGTTTCAAAAGGAAAATCACTCTTGTCCAAGATGGCTTATTACGAGTACTTCACGTACAACGTTAGCGCCTGGCTATCTTCAAGGTACCTACATAAGTGTCCTGCCGTCAACGGCGCGGCATTCGCAATTAAACGAGAAACATTTGAGAAAGTTGGTGGTTTCCACAAAGTTGTTGCTGAAGACATTGATATTGCAACAAGAGCTTTCTTGGAAGACAGCAGTTTTGCTTATACCACTGATGTGGAAGTAAAAAACGTGGTTTATTCTGAATGGGGAAAATGGTTTGTTCAGCGCAGAAGGTGGTCAATAGGTCAAGCGTTATGGCTGAAAGATTGGTATCAGGACTTAGCAAAACGATTTATCAAGAAACCTCAAGTTTTTCTGCCTAGCTTGTTTTTCCTTTACCCCTCCGTGGCTATTTTTCTTTTGACCGCTTTGGTGCCAAACTTTTGGATGTACAATTCCCTACTAGTTTTTTCTCTGTTTTTGTCACTAAAATTCAACATTTTAATGCCAGTTTTCTTGGTTTCACTTGCAACCGCAAACTTGCTCAAGATATTAATTATTTCACTTTCCAGTTTTGGGTTAACTGCCGCTGTTTTCTATGGTTTTTCAAGAAAACTTGGGTTTAGAGAAATGAAACTTCACGAATTATTCGTTTACTACTTTTTCTATTCAAACATTTGGATAGCATTAATAATCATTGGTTCAATTCAGGTGTTTGTTTTAAAGAAAAAGGTTGCCCCCGGCTGGAGAACTGAGGCGCCGAAAAGCGACATACGACAATTCAGTCCTTCTTCATTGCCTCTGCCTTGAGCTCTTTAGGCATCAATTCAACAGCATACCTTAAAGCTGTTCGTGGCATAATCTTCCTGTTCTTAAAGACGTAGTTGAAAACTTCATTTTGATGTTTTCGGCTTTCCTCCTTAAGCAGCCAACCGTAACCCTTCTGCACCAGATCATCTTCATCCACCAACAACAGGTCGCATATTTCGAAGGATTCCGACAGGAAATAACCTTTTTTCGCTGGCACAATAAGTGACACAGCCGCAGCCCGTTTAAGCCAGCGGTTTTCAGATTTAGCCCAGCTTTCCACCTCTCTTAAGCTTTCGGGGTATTTCTGGATCAAGTCGCCTATTGTATGGTTGCAGAAGCCGTCACATTTAGCCCAATTGTTAACGTACCGTTCAATCCATATTTTGAAGGTTGCCAAATCGCTTGGTTCAAGGTTATCGATGTAGTTGGGCAACCAGAAGGAAACTATGAATGCTTCTTCGGTATAGTCTGATTGGTAAAGCTCTTCGCATAGTTTAAAAATTATTTGTTTGTCAAGAGTTTTCACTTGTTTCCAGAATTTCTTTGCTATTTTCCCAACAGTTTCAGTTTTTACCCCGTAAAACTTTACTTCTTCTTTAAAGAAGCGTTGAAAAGTTTTTTGTGTTTGTGGGTCTGTGTTGTCTCTTAGCTCTTCTCTTATTGTGGTGAGAATAGTATTCATGCTACTTAGACTGTTTTCCAGAATAATAGCTTTTTCTTAGACATATCATTTATCTGAAACTTGCTGTTGGGAGAGCGTTTATTAATCTCGAAAAACATCTTTTAGTATGCCCGAAGGTTAGGGTGCAAGTCTTTGCTGCGTCAAATCAAGTATGTGCTTGGTTGGTGTCACAATGGCTTTGATGGCTTATAGTTCACCTTAAACAAGGGTTGAATAAAGTGAGTATCCGTGTCAAATTGATGAGGATTGTTCAAGTGACTGGAAATAAAAAAACGATACTTGTTGTTGATGACGACAAATCTATACTTAGAACATTCACGCGTATTCTACAAAAAAGTGGCTATGAAATTGACGTGGCGGAAACCGGGAAAGAAGCTATGGAAAAAGCAGAAAATAACCATTTCGATTTAGCATTGGTTGATATCAGGCTTCCAGATATGGATGGCACAGATTTGCTTGCTAAACTAAAAAAGCAATTACAGCATACGGTGAAAATAATGATAACTGGTTTTCCATCCTTAGAAACAGGCGTTAAAGCACTTGATGAAGGCGCAGATGCTTATTTGGTTAAGCCTGTGAAACCTCAGGAGCTACTGATGCTTTTAGACGAGAAACTCAAAAACCACGAAGACCTCCCGAAGCAATCAGTTAAAACATAGCAATCTTCAAAGGGAAGAAAAATAGAGTTTATTCGATGTATATTGCAGGTTGATTAGGCATAGCCATTTCTGCACGGTGTTTAGGGTCATAACGTTTCTGATAATCTTCGTTAAACACGCTTACTTCAGCTTTAAACCGTTCCTTCAAAAAGCCAAGTGCATCATCTAAAATTTCTCTCTCATCTACAGATTTAATTTTAATGATGTTAGACTTTCTTTCATTTGCCAGTTTCGTTAAAGCCTTCATTACTCTTGGAACCATACTTGCAATGTCCCTCATGTGGATCCTTAGGTCCTTGTCGGCTGCGAATTCTTTCATTAACTCGTTAATCTTTGCCTCGCCAACTAAGGTTTTTTCTAAAATTTTTAGGTAAACCTGCCACTTCCATGAGGCAGCTGTGTAGTAGCATATCCGTTTCGGAATAATCTTCATGGCTTTTAGGATATTGGAAGTGTCCGCCATCACATCAATTATCAGGTTCTCCTGCTCTTCCGCAGTTACGTCAACTTTTGAGGCATCAAACACTGGCCATTTTGCAACGCTGATGAATCCGGCTTCGTCCGTTTGGCTCCAAAGCTCCTCGCAAATGAAAGGTGCAAAAGGTGCAAGCATTTTGAGCCAAGTCTTCACGGCTTCACCCAGTGCTTTAGCTTCAGTGTTGCCTTTTCGTTGGATATACCAGCGCAGGTCATTCCAAGTTTGAAACAGGGCAATCTGCAGGGCGGTTCGGGTTTTGAGCTCATCTAAGCTGACTGTAACATCGTTAATTCTTTGTTGAAACTTGCTCTGTAACCATCGTTCTAGCATGGTGTTTTCTTCTTTTTGGGCAGAGGCGAGTACTGCACTCGCGAAGCTGCATAATGCTTCAAACTTGCCTTGCAAGTCGCTAACGTTTTCTGCTCGCCAGTCAGGGTCATCCATGCCTTCTGCACCCAGCAACAGAGCGCAACGGGTGGCGTCGGCTCCATATTTTTCAACGGCGCCCTTCATTGTTATGAAGTTGCCTTTGCTCTTGTGCATTTGTTTGCCTTCAACCATAAGCATACCGTTTACTCCTATGGCTTTGGGCCAGTGTTCAGGCGGAAACAGGGCTGCATGATGGAATATGCAGAAGGTCAAATGGTTTGGTACAAGTTCTTTAGC